>JAMJQR010000161.1 GCA_023554335.1 Candidatus Benthicola marisminoris | reverse complement strand
GACTTTCGGAGAATGTCCACCACGTCGATGGCAGCGCAGGAGCCGACAGATTCGAGCAGAAGGTCCACCGGTGACGTTCCGTTCTCCGCGTTCCCGTCGATCTCGGTGATCGATCCGCCCGCGGCCGTTCCTTTGAATCTGAAGTCTCCGTTCCACACCAACTGCACTGTCTGGCTCATCTGCGCCCCGTATCGCGAGTAGAACGCCGGCGGAAACCGGTTGCCGTCCGCAACCCGTCGCCGGATACTCCGGGCTGACATCGCGGAACATGGCCTCGCGCCGTTATCGGTACAAGTCGCCAGGCGTACCCGAACTCGGGAGTCCCAGATGAAATCGCACACGCGGCACCTCACGATGCAGGTCCCGGCACGGATGGACTTCGTCAACATCACGCGGGAGGTCGAGGCCGAGGTCGTTGCCAGCGGAATCAGGGAGGGTCTGTGCCTGGTGAACGCGATGCATATCACGGCCAGTGTCTTCATCAACGACAACGAGCCGGGACTTCACCGGGACTACAAGAATTGGCTCGAGGAGCTGGCACCGTTCGATCCCAGCCCGGAGACCTATCACCACAACCGGACCGGTGAGGACAACGCGGATGCTCATCACAAGCGTCAGATCATGGGGCGGGAAGTCGTGATCGCGGTGACAGGTGGGCGACTCGATTTCGGGCCCTGGGAGGCGATCTTCTACGGCGAATTCGATGGGCGGCGCCCGAAGCGGGTCCTCATCAAGATCATCGGTGAGTGAGTGTGATCGGTTTGCGGCCCGCGCAAAACCTGTCATCTTATGGCGCCCCCACGCGGCAGGCGGCCGCGGCGCGGGGTGAGCAACTGCAACGGAGAAATGAAATGCTGAAGAAGTCAGCCACACTGGCTTATGCCGGTCTCCTGCTCGTGGCCGGTGGGCTGCAGGCCCAGGACCGTGCCGCCGTCTGCAACGCCGTCGGCAACGCGACGGTCGGAGACTGGTCCTCCTACGAGTTCACTGACCCGGGCAACGGAACCACCGGCACGCTTCGCTTTGCCGTCATCAACCGGGATGGCAGCGACTCCTGGTACGAGATGCAGGCGACCACCCCCGAGGGCGAGGTCGTCATTCAGATGAGCGTACCAGGCTTCCCGTTCACTCCGGACCAGGTCACCGAGGTCATCTTCAAGGCGCCCGGTCAGCCCGCCATGAGACTTCCGGCGCAGATGCTAGGGATGATGAAGGACCAGATGGCCGGCAACCCGATGTTCGACTTCGCCGAGCAGTGCGCGGCGGCCGAGGACCTGGGGACGGAGACGGTTGAGGTGCCGGCGGGCTCCTTCGACGCCATCCACATCCGTAACGCCGGCGACGAAGGCGAGGCCTGGATCAGCCTGGACGTCCCGTTCGGGATGATCAAGGCGGAAGGCGAAGGCACGATTGTTCTCACGGGCTACGGGGACGACGCCGTGAGCACCATCACCGAAGAGCCCCAGACGATGCCCGGCATGGGCGGTTGAGCCGTTCGTCGCTCCGAAGGTCGTAAGCCGCCGGGCCACCCTCCTCGCCCGGCGGCACATTCCAGGAGGTAGGCATGTACTCTCGGCGTCGTTTCCTCGGGGCCATCGGTGTCCCCTCCGTCGCGGCGGCTGCCGGGCTCCCCCTGCCCCGCCTCACCCACGCCTCGGAGATTCTGGAGAACCTGCTGGGGCACGAGGCATCCCCGGATGAAGCGGCGGTCGACGAGGACTTCTGGTCCGAGGTCGCCCTCGCGTTCACTGTGGATCGGTCCCTGGTCAACCTGAACAACGGCGGGGTGAGTCCCGCTCCGGGATACGTCCAGGAAGCGATGAAGAGGCACCTGGACTATTCCAACAAGGCCCCCGTGTACACGATGTGGCGCATCCTCGAGCCGCAGCGCGAGGCCGTGCGACAGCGCGTCGCACGAGAATGGGGAGTGGACGCGGAGGAAGTCGCGTTTACCCGGAACGCATCGGAGAGCCTGCAGACCCTTCAGCTGGGCATGGACCTCGAGGCCGGCGACGAGATCCTGACCACGAATCAGGACTACCCGCGGATGCTGACGACCTTCCAGCAGCGGGCGCGGCGGGAAGGAATCGTTCTCAAGGAGTTCTCCCTTCCCGTGCCGGCGGAGGATCCAACCGACATCGTGCGTCGGTTCGAGGAGCAGATCACCGCCCGCACCCGGGCCATCCTGATGTGCCACATGATCAATCTCACCGGACAGATACTGCCGGTCCGGGAGGTGGTGGCCATGGCGCGGCGCCACGGGGTCCCGGTGATCGTGGACGGAGCCCACGCCCTGGCACATTTCGACTTTCGGATTTCCGACCTCGAGTGCGACAACTACTCCGTCAGCCTTCACAAGTGGCTGTTTGCCCCTCACGGCACTGGCTTGCTTTACGTGCGCAAGGAGCACATCCCGGACATCTGGCCTCTGATGGCGGCGCCGGAAGGCATGGACGCTGACATCAGGAAGTTCGAGGAGATCGGGACTCATCCGGCGGCACCCTATCTGGCAATTGCGGAGGCTCTGACCTTCCACCAGGCGATCGGCGGCAAGCGGAAAGAAGCCAGACTGGTGCACCTGCGGGACTCCTGGGCCCGCCCGCTCCTGGAGCATGACCGGGTACGGCTTCATACGAGCCTCGAGCCCGGCATGGCGTGCGGTATCGCGTGCGTGGAGATCGAGGGCATCGAGCCCGGAGACCTGACGAGCTGGCTGTTCCAGGAGCACCGGATCATCGTCACTCCGATCGTGCACGATGAGTTCCGAGGCATACGCGTTTCGCCGAGCGTGTACACCACGCCGGATGAGATCGACCGCTTCGTGGCCGCCATGGAGAACGTGGTCGTTAACGGCCTCCCGGATTGACGATCTGCGTGCGGGTCCGTCCCCGCGCCGGATGTGAGCCTGTAACGGTCCGGTTGCGCTGATGGCTCTCAGGGAGCGCCTTTCCGACTGGCTCGACATTCGAGCTTCGGAGTTCCGGGTCCTCGTGCTGAGCGTACTCGGAGCCTTCTTCATCATGGGCTTCGCGGTCATGGCCAGCGCCCTTCGCGACGCCTTCTTCCTTGGGGAGTACGACGCGGCCAGGCTCCCCTACATCCTCTACGCCAGTCTGGTGCTCGGCCTTCCCGCAGTCGCCTTGTTCTCACGCCTGATGGCGCGGCGCCCCCCGCACAAGGTGATGCGCGTCGCCATCGCTGCCACCGGGGCGGGTCTGCTGCTCATCTACGCCCTGGTGTACCTGTCAGGCCCGAGCCTGGGCGGGGGACCAGCCGCGGTTGTCTTCTACTTGTGGACCGTTGTCTCGGCCCTTCTGCTGACCTCGGGCTTCTGGATCATAGTGTCCGAGGTATTTGCGGTCCGTGAGGCGAAGAGGCTTTTCGGTTTGATCAGCGCCGGCGGAGCCATGGGCACGCTC
Source organism: Candidatus Benthicola marisminoris (assembly GCA_023554335.1). Classification (GTDB taxonomy): domain Bacteria; phylum Gemmatimonadota; class Gemmatimonadetes; order Palauibacterales; family Palauibacteraceae; genus Benthicola; species Benthicola marisminoris. Next base: position 10,989 of record JAMJQR010000161.1, on the reverse strand, counting down.
GTGATCGGCCTCTCCCTTCCGCGTTTGCTGTCCCGATTCGAAGCCGGCCACTTGGTCCCCATGCTGGTCGCGCTCCTCGCCCTGGCGGTCGTCTCCCTGGAAACCCTCCCTCGGGACCGCCTGGCGTCCGGCCGCGCGCATGCGCCGCTGGAGGGTCGGGGCGCAAACACGCTCCGTCTGCTGGCCTCCAGCCGCCACCTGTGGCTGATCGCGGCCGTCGTCCTGCTCACGTCTGCCGTCAGCTACATCGTGACCTGGCAGCTGCAGGAGGCAATTCAGCTCGTGGCAACGTCGGAGGCGGCCCAGGCGGGGCTGTCCGGGGACGCCGAGAGGATGGCCGTCAACACGAGGATCGCCTCCTTCATGGGAGCATTCCGGGGCTGGACAGGTGGCCTGGCCTTCCTGATCCAGGTCTTCCTGGCCAGCCGCATCCTCGCCGGCGCCGGAATCGGTTGGAGCCTGTCCGTGCTCCCGCTGGCTCTCCTCCTCGGCTCGACAGGAATGCTCCTCGCCCCGGGCCTCCTGATGGCGACCCTGGTCCGCGGCGCCGACAATACGCTCGGGAAGTCGCTGTATCGAACCGTGGCCGAGCTCCTGTGGATTCCCGTTACGCCTGCGACCCGGCGGCGCGCCAAGGCTTTTGTCGACTCCATCGTCAACAACGCTGGGGATGGGCTCGGGGCTCTGATCGTGCTGGCATGGGTCACCCTGGGCCACCTGCCGTCACGTTTCCTCTCCGCCTTCGTCATGGCAGTCGCGCTGATCCTCGTGGGCCTGTCCCGCGCCATGGGTCGCCAGTACTTCGTAACGCTCAGGAACCGACTGCAGCACAGCGGAGACAGCGCGGAGGTCATCGCGGACGCCGGTCTGGATCGACCGGACCGCCTCGGCGCGACGCTCACGCGGCTTGACGTGACGCGTGTGCTCGCGACCAGCGGAGCCTATCCGAAGCCGCGAGCAGAGAGAGCACAGCCAACGGGCGCCCCGGAGGCCGAGCCTGCGAGAATGGATCCCCCCGCGGCCATTCGCTCCGGCGATGCCTTCCTCATCGACCGCGCTTTGTCGGAGCCCTGGACGTGGTCGGAGGACGACGTACCCTATCTGATCCCTCTGTTGGCGCGCGACGGCTGGCTCGGGCCTGCGGTCCGTGCGCTCGTAGGGATCGGGGCCGCGGCGGTCCCCTACCTCGGGGAGGTCCTTGATGATGAGTCTGCCGACTTCGTCATTCGCAGACGCATCCCGAGGGCCCTCGCGCGCATCGTGGGTGCCGCGGCCGACCAGGTACTGGTCGAAGCGCTGGACGCAGCCCGGTTCGAGGTTCGCTACCGCGTCGCCCTGGCCCTCTACTGGCGACGGGGACACGGCGCGGACAAAGCCGAAAGTGATTGGGAAGCCAGGGTTTGGGAGGCCATCGACTCCCAGCTTGGGCGAGGGAAGCCGATCTGGGAGCTGGCTCGCCTGCTCGACGCGGAGGACGACGATGGCTTCGTCGAGAGTCGAGTGGGGCTTCGGGGCGAACTCAGCCTCGAGCATACCTTCCGGCTGCTGAGCCTGGTACTCGACCGAGACGCCGTTCGAGCAGCATACCACGGGATTCTTCTCGGGGACCCCGAGCTGGAGAGCTTCGCACTGGAGTACCTTGAACAGGTGCTTCCCGAAGACACCAGAACGCGGCTGTGGCCGTTCATCGGGGACCTCAGCGCAACAGCCGCACGCCGCGCTACACGAAAGCTGGACGACGTGGTCGCAGATCTTCTCCAGAGTGGAGCCACGCTGTTCGGAACCGCCGAGGAGCGCGAGGCCCTGCGGCAGTACCTCGAGGAATCTACGGACGAGTCCTAGTCGTCGTCCTCCCCGCAGGGCGAATCCGCAGAATACCCGATGCCCAGCATTGGGATCTTGATGCAGTGCTCACGCGCCACTTCGATCGCCCGTTCATATCCGGCGTCCGCGTGCCGAATCACCCCCATCCCCGGATCGGTGGTGAGCACACGTTCGAGCCGACGCTCCGCCGCGACCGTGCCGTCCACGACGATCACCTGACCGGCGTGCTGCGCGAATCCGATCCCGACTCCTCCCCCGTGGTGGAAGCTGACCCATGTGGCGCCACCCACGGCGTTCACCAGCGCGTTGAGAATCGGCCAGTCCGACACCGCATCCGTGCCATCCTTCATCGCCTCGGTTTCGCGGTTCGGGCTGGCCACCGAGCCCGAGTCGAGGTGGTCCCGACCGATCACGATGGGGGCCTTCACGATGCCGCGCGCCACGAGCTGGTTGAACCGGTGCCCCGCCCGCGCCCTCTCCCCGTAGCCGAGCCAGCAGATCCGGGAGGGCAAGCCCTGGAATTCGATGCGCTCGCGGGCCATGGTGAGCCACCGATGCAGATGCCGGTCTTCGGGAAACAGCTCCATCACCGCCTCGTCCGTGCGGTAGATGTCCTCTGGATCTCCTGACAGGGCCACCCATCGGAAGGGCCCCTTACCCTCGCAGAACAGCGGGCGGATATAGGCCGGTACGAAGCCCGGAAAGGCGAACGCGTCTTTCACTCCGGCGTCGAACGCCCGCTGGCGGATGTTGTTTCCGTAGTCGAACGTCTCCGCTCCGCGCCTCTGGAACTCGAGCATCGCTTCCACGTGGCGGGCCATCGAGGGCATCGACCGTCGCTCGTACTCCTTCGGATCGCTCTTTCGAAGCTGCGAAGCTTCTTCGACACTCAGGCCGATCGGGACGTACATGAGCACATCGTGCGCGGAGGTCTGGTCGGTGACCACATCGGGCTCGAACCCACCGCTGACGAGGTCCGGCAGCACCTTTGCGCAGTTACCGATCAGTCCTACGGACAGCGGCTCTCCCGCATCCCGTGCCGCTTCGCACATGGCCACGGCCTCCTCGATACTCGCGACCACCCGATCCAGGTAGCGGTGCTCGAGCCGTCTCCGGGCCCGGCTCGGGTCCACCTCCACGCACAGCGCCACCCCACCGTTCATGGTGACCGCCAGGGGCTGGGCTCCACCCATCCCGCCGAGTCCGCCGGTCAGGACGATCTTCCCTTTCAGGCCGTCCCAGCCCTTCTGGGCCGCGAGTGCGCCGAGGGTCTCATACGTGCCCTGCAGGATTCCCTGCGTCCCGATGTAGATCCAGCTCCCGGCGGTCATCTGGCCGAACATGATGAGGCCCTTTGCCGCGAGCTCATCGAAGTGATCCTGGGTCGCCCAGTGCGGAACCAGATTCGAATTGGCGATCAGGACGCGGGGAGCGTCCTTGTGGGTATAGAAGGCACCGACGGGCTTGCCGGACTGCACGAGGAGCGTCTCATCGTCCGCGAGGTCCCGCAGTGCCCGGACGATGGCGTCGAAGCTGTCCCAGTCGCGCGCCGCCTGCCCGCGGCCGCCGTAGACGACCAGATCCTCCGGTCGCTCGGCGACCTCTGGATCCAGGTTGTTCATGAGCATCCGAAGCGCGGCTTCCTGCAGCCACCCCTTGCAGCTGATCTCTGTGCCCCGCGGTGCCCGAATCGTCCTCGGTCCGGCGCCTTCCGCCATCAGACCACCACCTTTCCGTTCTTGATCACCGTACGAACTGGATTGTGACCGATCCGGTAGACCATGTCCTCGAGCGACCCGACGTCCCAGACCTGCAGATCCGCCGGGAGTCCGGGTTCGATCGCCCCGCGATCGCCGAGCCCACAGGCCCTGGCGCTCCCCGTCGTGGCCGCCAGCATGGCCTCCTCGGGAGACAACCCGTTCCACCGGCAGGCAAACTGGATCGCCAGGGGCATGCTGACGGCGTAGCCGCCCGGGCACAGGTCCGTTCCGAGAGCGATTTCCAGCCCCGCATCCACCCAGCGGCGCGCCTCGATCGGCCTCGGGTGCTGCACCGCAAAGTCGATGAGGGGCATGAGAACGGCGACGACCTCGGCCTCCGCCAGGCGGCGCAGATCTCCATCATCGGTGAAGTTGAGATGATCGGCCGATACCGCCCCGAGCTCTGCCGCGAGCTCAGCCCCACCCAGACTCGAGTACTGGTCGGCGTGGATCTTGGGTGCTAGGCCCGCATCCGTTCCCGCCTGGAGAATCCGTCGAGCCTGGTCCACCGTGTAGTATCCGTCGTCGCAGAACACGTCGCAGAACTCGGCGACTCCGTCCTCCGCGACGCGCGGGATCATTTCATCGATGACTTGATCGACGTACGTCTCGCGGGGGACGTCCGGGGGGAAGTCGTGCGCCCCCATGAAGGTGCTCACGACGTCCACTTCGTGGGACTCGTCCAGGAGCCGGTTGACGCGTAGCAGCTTGAGCTCCGCTTCCGGTTCGAGACCGTAGCCGCTCTTGCTCTCGACGGTCGTGGTCCCGTGGACGAGCATCTCATCCAGCCGGGCGAGCGAAGCGGCGAAGAGATCGTCGACATCTTCCCGGCGTGTCATGCCCACCGTGGCCATGATTCCGGTCTCCACTCCCAGTGCTTCCACGGCGGCCTTCGTTCGGGTCAGACGCAGGGCGTATTCCCGAACCCGGGAGCCGCCGAATACCAGGTGGGTGTGCGCGTCGACGAAACCCGGCGCCACCACCCCTCCCTCGGCATGCACGATCGCGGCGGACTCACAGTCGGTCTGCGAGCGCACCTCGGCCTCCGGCCCCGCAGCCAGCACTCTGCCGTTCGCCACGGCCACCGCCCCGGATGGGATCCGGCGAATGATCTCCTCAGCCGTCCCCCCAGCGCCTGCACAGGTCAGGACTTCCCCCGCGCCTGTCACGAGCAGTTCCGCCCGGGTCGCGTGGATCGACGAACTCGCGCTCACGTCCCCGCCTCAGCCAATCAGGGAGGTTTCAACGACCTGGTCGGCCGCGAAATCGTGCGTCTGCAGGTAGAAGCGCACCACTTCCTCCAGCGCTCCCAGCGGAACGGAGCCGATCAGCTCGGTCCCGGCGATCTGAACGCCGTAGCGGGCCGCCTCGGACCGGATCGTCTCCAGCACCCTGTGAATAGGGGTCTTCTCGTAGTTCACCAGGTTCATGCTGACCTGTACCATCCCCTTGTCCTCGAGCGCGAACCCCATCCCGCGAACGTAGCGATACCCGCCGTTGATGTGCCGAACGGCGCGGGCGATCGTCTGCGCGATCGCCAGATCCTCGGTCCGCAAATTCACGTTGAATGCGACCAGCGGGAACCGAGCCCCCGTCACCGTCGCCCCCGCGGTCGCGTTGAACTCAGCCGGCCCCTCGTCGGGCGCCCAGGCGGGATCCTCGAGCTTCTCCCGCAGCGCCTCGTACTGACCCTTGCGGATCTTGGGAAGGCTTTGACGTTCCGGGCGCGTGGCCGCGTCCTCGTAGTAGTAGACGGGCACTCCCCTGCCCCCGAGCCACTTGCCGAAGGATCGCGCTACTTCCACAGCCTCCTCGGTGTCCACCTCGCGCAGCGGGATGAATGGAACCACGTCCACGGCGCCCATCCGCGGATGCTCGCCGTCGTGCTCCGTCATGTCGATCGACTCGATCGCCGTCTCGGTCAAAGCCTTCGCTCCCGCCAGAACGGCGTCCGGCGGACCGAGGAGCGTGTACACGGCGCGATTGTGGTCCGGATCGCCCGACCAGTCGGCCAGCGTGACCCCCGGGACGGCTCGCACCGCAGCGGCCACGCTCTCCAGCACTTCCTTGCGCCGACCCTCGCTGATGTTGGCCTTGCACATCAGGACCTTAGCCATGGTCTTTCTCCTCTGCGTCGAGCACTGAGCGCAACTCATCTGCTCGGGTCCTGAGCGCGGCAGCGGTCGCCTCGTCCTTGATGCTCTCCAGGTTGATCGCGACGTTGGCCAGACAGCCGAGGAGGGCGGTTCTCGCCAGCGCGCGCGCCACGTCGAGGTCCGACGCCGCGTTGCGATTCGACCGACCGTCCAGCCGGCCCACCAGCCCCAGCACGCTGGCGCAACGCTCCGCGTTTTCCAGGGGAACCATGGCCGCACCCACCATTCCCTCCTGAATCGCGTGGGACCGGGCCGCCTTCTCATCGTCCGTGCACTTGGGAAGCGTGAACGCTCTCATCACGGCGCCGAACGCCTCCGAGTCCTCCCGGCCGCCCCGGATGAGAGACCCGGTGAGCACCTGAGCCTCGGCATCGATCTCGCGATAGTACGACTCGGGCTCCATCCCATCCCTGCCGATGGATAGACGCGCGACCATTCCAGCCAGCCCCGCCGCCATTGCACCGGCGACGGCGGCAGCCGTACCGCCACCTGTCTGGTCGTCTTCGGGATCCACCACCTTCAGGCACGCCGCTATGTCGTCGTCATTCCAGGTGGTCATCTGGGAACCGCCTTTCGATTCTCCCGCGGTTTGGCAGAAGATTCAGTGTTCTCTGAGGTCGGCCAGGAGCGCGTTCGACCGGACCAGATCCACGACGGCCTCGATGTCCGGCGTGAGCACCCGGTCGTGTTCCAGGAATTTCACTCGACTGCGGATCTTCTCATGCACTGTTCGAGTGAGAGGCGCCAGCCCGTCGGCGCCTGCTTCCCGCAGGTCTATCGCCTGCGCCCCGGTGAGCAGCTCGATGGCGAGGATGTGACGCAGGTTCTCCAGGATCTCCATCGTGTGCCGGGCGGCGTTGGCGCCCATGCTGACGTGATCCTCCTGGTTCGCGCTGGATGGGATCGAGTCCACGCTGTCGGGGTGGGCCAGGGTCTTGTTGTCCGAGACCAGGGCGGCGGCCGTGTACTGCATCACCATCAGGCCACTGTCCAGTCCCGGCTGGGCGACGAGCATCGAGGGCAGGCCCTCCGAGAGGTCCGGCGTCAGGAGCCTGAAGGTCCGGCGCTCGCTCATTCCTCCCACCTCAGCGGCGGCGATCCCCAGAAGGTCCAACCACAGGGCCACGCCCTGCCCATGGAAGTTCCCGCCAGACACGACATCCGGCGGAGCTCCGTCGGGGAGATCCATGAAGACGAGCGGGTTGTCGCTGGTACCGTTCAACAAGCTGTCAACGCGACCCATGACGAAGCGCACGGCATCTCGGATCGGACCGTGCACCTGCGGAATGCACCGGAGGCTGTAAGCGTCCTGCACGCGATCGGGGTCACTGTCCAGCAACCGGCTTCCATCCAGCAACCGGCGCAGGTTCCAGGCCGCTTCGGGCTGCCCCTTCTGACCGCTTGCCTCATGGAGAGCCGGGTGGAGAAAGTTCGATCGGGCCCGAAGAGCCTCCATCGCGAGCGCGGCGGCCGCTTCGGCGTGGTCGAGCAGGTCCAGGGCGTCGCGGACGGCAAGGGCTGCGGCGGCTACCATGAACGTCGTCCCGTTGGTCAGGGACAGACCTTCCTTTGCCCGCGGCACCAGACGCGGGATCCCGGCACGTTCCATCGCCTCGGCACCCGTCAGCAACTCGCCCTCGAACCACGCCTTGCCCGTATCCTCTCCGTCGCCGTCGGGGTCGCGGGTGATGACAAGGCCGATATGAGCGAGCGGCGCCAGATCCCCGCTGGCACCCAGTGAGCCTTTCGAGGGGACGTAGGGCCGTACACCCTTGTTCAGCATGCGGATGAAGGAGTCAGCCAGTTCCGGCCGCACGCCCGAATTTCCGCGCGCCAGGGTGTTGGCTCGAATCACCATCATGGCGCGGACGACGTCCTCAGCCAGGGGAGGTCCGACTCCGGCGCAACAATTCAGGATCAGATTCCGCGAGAGCCGGGCGGCTTCCTCGGGCCGTATTCGTGTGGAGGCGAGGGGTCCGAAGCCCGTGTTGACGCCGTAGATCGCCCGATCTCCGGCCGCCACGGCTTTCTCGATCCACTCGCAGCTTCGGCTCATGCGTTCCCGGACCGGGGCGTCCAGCGGCGCCACCTTCTCACCGCGTCGCGCGACGGCGACGACTTCCTCGATCGAAAGGTCACTTCCGGTGACTGAGATCATGCCCGGCCTCGATCCGTTCGGGTGATCCGGTGAGGTTCAGCGCGGCAAATTACCCCGCGCCGGAACGCGTTGCTAGATGGGGTGCAGCGGGGCGGCCAGATGCCGTATGTTATTAGCTCTAGCTGCTTCGGCGCCATGGCGTCGAAGAGCCAAACGGTCCGTCACCCCCCGGCGGCCGGCGGGACCGACATCCGATCAACTCGTCTTACGTAACAACCAAGGAGAGCAGTGATGCTGGAGTTGAATAAGGGTGTGGACATCCTCACCGACGTGGGTGGCGTGACGACTATCGAACAGGCCCGGGCCGTCATCCGAGACAAACTCGACGAGGTGCACCAGGCGAGGCTCGCCCCGATCACGAACGAAGACGCCCTGATCAAGATCGCGGCGGCCATCAGCATGTGTCAGCCCGACAGTGTCTTCATCAACACCGGTAGTGCCGAAGACCTGGCCTGGATCCGGAAGTACTCCATCGAGAAGGGTGAGGAAAGACCGCTGGCCAAGAAGGGGCACACGATCCACTTCGATCTCCCCCTGGAGCAGGCCCGCCTGGTCAACCAGACGTTCTACATCGTCAACGAGGACGAGAGCATCAGTGCTCTGGCCAAGAAGGTCCTCCGGAGCGAAGGCCACGCTTACGTGAAGGAGCACATGACAGGGCTCATGAAGGGCAAGATCATGATGATCGGGTTCTATGCCCGTGGGCCCGTGGGCGCCGCGGCCTCGACCCCGGCCATCGAGATGTCCAGCTCGACCTACGTGCTTCACTCGGCCGAGCTTCTGTACCGAAACTGTTATGACAGGTTCGATGCCGAGGCCAAGCGGCGGGGGATCTTCTTCACGAATGTTCATGCCGAGGGGCCCAACCGTCCCGAGGACGTGCCCAATGCGCGGATCTTCATGGACCGGTCGTGGCTGACCACGTTCTCGACCTTCTGCACCTACGCTGGAAACACCCTGCTCATGAAGAAGGGAAACCACCGGTTCTCGGTGGATTACGCAACCTACTTCGGTCGGGACAAAGAGCTCTCCGAGCACATGTTCATCACCGGTATGAGGGGGCCCGGGGGTCGGGTGACCTACTTCGCTGGCGCGGCGCCGTCGGGTTGCGGGAAGACCACCACGGCCATGGTCGGGACGGACTTCGTGGGCGACGACCTGGCTCAGATCTGGATCGCGGACGACGGCACCTGTCGGGCGGTGAATCCGGAAATCGGGATCTTCGGGATCGTCGAGGACGTGAACCGGGAGGGTGATCCGCTCCTGATGAAGGCTCTCCGGGACGACGACACCGAGGCCATCTGGTCGAACGTCCTCGTTTCCCGCGAGGGCGTTCCATTCTGGACCGGCTGTGGTGAAGAGATGCCCACGGAGGGCGTGAACTTCCAGGGTGAGTGGTTCGAAGGAAAGACCGACGACAATGGAAATCCTATTCCCCCTAGCCACAAGAACGCGCGGGTCACGGTCAGCGCCAGGGTGATCGCAAACCACAACGCCGAAGCCAACGCGGATCCAGCGGGTGTGCCCATCAAGGTCGTCACGTACTCCGGCCGCGACGCCGACACCATGCCGCCGGTCTGGGTGGCCAAGAACTCCGACGCCGGCGTTGCGATCGGAGCCAGCATCGTCTCGGCGGCCACGGCGACCGAGATCGGAGCCAGCGGCGTGAAGCGGCAGCCGTGGGCGAACGCTCCGTTCATTCCGGGCGCCCTTGTCGACTACATGGACGTCCAGTTCAAGTTCTTCAACAGCCCGGATTTGAACGACGCCGACCGTCCGAAGATGGCGGGTCTGAACTACTTCCTCACGCATGAGAATCGTGCGGGTCCGGGCACGGGGCTTCTCGGCGAGAAGAAGGATGTGAAGGTCTGGCTCGGATGGCTCGAGCGGTACGTCCACGGTGACGTCGGAGCTATCGAGACCCCGATCGGAATGATCCCGAAGTACGAGGATCTTAATGAGCTCTTCGCCGAGATCGACAAGGAGTACCCGAAGAGCCTCTACGACATGCAGTTCGCCCTCTATGTCGACAACATCGTCGCTCGGATCGACATGCAGACCGAAGCGTACAGCAAGGAGGAGCACCTTTCCGCAGAGCTGCTCGAGGTCTACAAGGAGCAAAAGGCCGGGCTTCTGGCTCTGAAGGAGAAGTTCGGCTCAGTGGTGGAAGTCGATCAGCTGATCTGAGGGAATCCGGCGACCGAGGCAGCCGGGGGGCCTGAATGCCGAGCAGACTAGCAGTCACGCGGGCAGTACCGAGCCCGGGTTCCGCTGGCACCACGTTCGAGCGGGAGTTCCGGGCCGTCATGTGGCGACGGGCGCGTGCCGCGCTCGCCGTCGGCGTTGCTCTCAGCGTCCTCATGAACGTACTCGTTCGGTACGTTCTTCAGAGGCCGGACCCGGATATCGCACGATACGCATGGCTGGTTCCCAGCGTGTATCTGTGGTTCATCCCGATCTACGGGGCGGGCCTGGCACTCGTGTGGTGGGACCGGTGGAGCGCCCGCACGGTGGCCCTCATGGTTCTAATCACTCTGCTCGTCTCCGGTCTGCACGACGCCATCTCCTCGTCCGTCCTGTACCCGACGGAGGAACGGTTCTACGCGGTGGCCCTGTTCCTCTTCCTCGCCGCGGCCCTCATGCCATGGCCGGTCACTTACCAGGTCACGCTAGGAATCGGATTCGTTCTGATGTATCCGGTGGCCGGCCTGGTGGCTTCGGCATCCATCCCGGAGGTGAACGCGTTCTGGCAGGCGCAGACCGAGACGTCCATCCGCCACGTGGTGGTGGATCAGACGATCATGGTCGCGATCCTCGCGGCCGTGTCCGTATACATCACGCGTACTCTGTACACGATGCGCCGCGAGCTGCACGCAGCATCACGCCTGGGCAATTACGTCATCGAAGAGGAGCTCGGGAAAGGAGGCATGGGCAAGGTCTACCGGGCCCAGCACGCGTTGATCCGTCGTCCCACGGCCGTCAAGGTGATGGAGGCTCAGGCGGCCCGGAGTCCGGAAGCGATCGCCCGTTTCGAGAGGGAGGTGCAGCTGTCTGCCACACTCACGCACCCGAACACGATCACGATCTATGA
>JAMJQR010000160.1 GCA_023554335.1 Candidatus Benthicola marisminoris | reverse complement strand
CGCCTTCTAAGCGGGCAACCGGATTCGAACCGGCGACCTCAACCTTGGCAAGGTTGCGCTCTACCAGCTGAGCTATGCCCGCATGTCTGTGTCCGCACGTCTATTTCAATCAGCCGAGAGCCACCGGTCGGAATTGAACCGACGACCGCTCGATTACGAATCGAGTGCTCTACCTCTGAGCTACGGTGGCAGAGTGGAGCCGGCGGGACTCGAACCCGCGACCTCTTGAGTGCGATTCAAGCGCTCTCCCAGACTGAGCTACGGCCCCCTGCAAGGGGTGAACGGGGCTGACGGGACTCGAACCCGCGACCTCCGGTGTGACAGACCGGCACTCTAACCAAACTGAGCTACAGCCCCTGCAACAACGATAACGTCTTATCAAACAGCCGCACCGATGGGGCCTACTGGACTCGAACCAGTGACCTCTACGATGTCAACGTAGCGCTCTAGCCAGCTGAGCTAAGGCCCCCCAGAACGTGCTTACGCGAGCGAAGGAATCACCCCCCGCTCGCGAGACCGAAGAAGGTAGTAGAGGTGTCTCGAGAGGTCAAGGTATGACCGCCGTTTTCTGCGCGAGTCATGCCGCCTCCGGGAGGCCTTTCGTCGCCTTGCGTCACCCCCGAGATCTGATACCTTGACCCGGCTGTTTCGGGTACCAGGTGCAGGTCGCCAGGCGGGGACGGCCGTACGCCGCCGCAGGATCGTTTGAACACCGACAGGACCAATGACCTTACGCCACAGGCTTATCGCCGTAGCCGCGATTGCTGCTCTCGGCCTTCCGCTCGCCTTCTTCGTCTTCGAAGGGCCGGCTCCGGATGCGACCGGACAGGAGGCCGCGGTGCAACAGGCATCCCAGCAAGTCCCGGTCACGATCGATCCCATCAAGCAGTTCAATCCGACCGGGCAGACGGCTGAGGAGGCCATCGCGGCGCACGAGAACGCGACCGAGGGTCCGGAGCAGCCTATTCCGTTCAGCCACCGCTTCCACTCGCAGGAGCTCCAGATGCAGTGTGAATACTGCCACGGGGGTTCCGAGAAGACGGCGATCGCAGTCATGCCGGCGGTGGATCTGTGCATGGGCTGCCACCGCATCGTGGGCGCGAACCTCGAGCCGATCCAGAGGCTCCGGGGCTATTACGATTCGGGCGAGCCTGTCCCGTGGGAGCGCATCTACAAGGTGCCGGAGTTCGTTCAGTTCCCGCACCGCGCTCACATCCGCAGCCAGATCGAGTGCGAGGAGTGCCACGGCAAAGTCGAGGAAATGGACCGCGTCTATCAGTACTCTTCGCTGAAGATGGGCTGGTGTCTCGACTGTCACTGGGATGTGGGAGAGGACACGGACGTCGCGACCGACCGACTGTTGATCGAGCAGTACCCGCCCATCGAGACACCTGACGAGCGCCAGCCGATCGGCCTGTATCCGCGCCGGCTCGACCAGCAGTACGGAGCCAACCGGGGCCCGATCGACTGCTTCGCCTGCCACTATTGATCACGGACCACGACCGAATGAATGACGGCGACGTGAAATATAGCGGAAACGGGACGCCGGCCGTGGAAGCCACGGGCGAGGGAACGACCCGCCGCCAGTTCCTCAAGGTGATGGGGGTGGCGGGCGCCGGGGCGGCGGCCGCGGCGTGCGGTCCCCCGGACACCGGCGACAAGCTCATTCCGTATCTGATCCCGCCCGACGACATCGTCCCGGGCACCAACGTGTCGTACGCGACGCTGCTGACGGGGGCGGGGCCGGAACCCCTTCCAATTCATGCCAGCGTGCGGGACGGTCGGGTCATCAAGCTCGAGGGCAATCCCTCGCGCCCTACCGGCGGAGCCCTCTCGGCCCTGGCGCATTCCACGCTGCAGGACCTGTACGATCCGGATCGGGTGGCCGGGCCGCGTCAGCGCACTGGCGATTCCCTGCAGGAAGCGACGTGGGAAGACGGGATCGCAGCTGCGGGAGCCGCGGTCGCCAGCGGCGCCACCGTCCTGCTCACGCCGCCCGCGGTCGGCACCGCCGCCCGGTTCTACCAGGAGTGGGCCGCGGCCGTCGGCGCGACCTGGATGCCGTGGGAGCCCCTCGGGCTCGAGGCTCTCCGCACCGCGCACGAGATCGCCTTCGGCCTGAACGCGATCCCGACCTACGAGTTGAACCGCGCGGATCACATCGTGTGTTTCGGCGCTGACTTCCTCGGCACGTGGCTGGCGCCCGTCGAGCTGGGTGCCCGTTTCAGCGCCAGCCGGTTCCCCGAGCACGGCGTGCAGGCGCGCTTTTCGTTCGTGGGACCGAGGCTCTCGCTCTCCGGGCTCAAGGCAGACGAGTGGCTGCCGGCGCGCGCTGGTACCGAGACGCTGATCGCGCTTGCCCTGGCCCGCGAAGTGGCAGCCCGGAAGGCGGACGGACGGGCGGCCCGCGTCGAGGCGACGCTGGCACCGTTCACCATCGAGGGCGTCGCGGAAGCCACGGGAGTCGGGGAGGACAAGCTCCGGGACCTGGCCGAGCACTTCGCTGCAGCTCAAAGCCCGATCGCGCTGCCGCCGGGCATCGCGGCGCAGGGGCCCGTCGCAACCGACGCGCACCTCGCGGTGGTACTGCTCAACTACGTGTCCGGAGCCGTGGGCGACACCATCCGGTTCGACGGCGGAATGGTCCGCGCCCGCCACCTGCCCTACGCCGCCATCGCGGATCTCGGTCGGCGGATGAGCGAAGGCGAAGTCCAGACCGTGATCGTCGCCGGCGTCAATCCGGCGTACGCCATGCCCGGATCCCTGGGGTTCGCGGATGCGCTGGCCGGCGTCCCTAACGTGATCTCGCTCTCGCCGCACGCGGATGAGACCTCCGAGGCGGCCGGTTGGATCCTGCCATCGAATCACGAGCTGGAGGCGTGGGGCGACGGACTCCTGAGCCGCGATTACATGGCCCTGGCCCAGCCGGTCATGCAGCCGGTCTTCGACACCCGGCAAAGGGAGGACATCCTCCTCGAGATCGCTGCGGCTGCCGGCGCGGGAGATGCGTTCACGGCGCCAGACTACCGTACCTACCTGGAGGACGCGTGGCGTGAGCTGCACGGCCGCATGGGCGAGGGAGCGGCGACATTCGAGGACTGGTGGCACGAAGCACTGTCCGAGGGCGGTATCTCCCTCGCCGTGGCAGGTGAGACGGACCCGGCCCCCGCGCTGACGGCAGCCGCCGCCAACTACTCGTTCCGGGCCACGGAGGCGCCGGAGGACTTCACGCTGGTCGCGTACCCGACCGTGCAGTTCCATGACGGGCGCGGCGCGAACCGGCCGTGGATGCAGGAGCTTCCCGACGCGGTGACGAAAGCCGTGTGGAACGCTTGGATCGAGCTGCATCCCGAGACTGCCGAGCCGCTCGGGGTCGAGACCGGCGACCTCGTGAAGGTCACGACGGGCGCCGGAAGCGTGACCGCGCCGGCGTACGTCTACAAGGGGATTCGCCCGGACACGCTCGCGGTACCGCTCGGTCAGGGGCACACGGCGTACGGCCGCACGGCGGCGGGCCGTGGCTTCAACGCGCTCGCCCTGCTGGACGGGACCCCGGACCTGCGTAGCGGCGCCCTGGCGTACGCGGGCGCGGCGGCCACCCTCACGGCGGCGGGCCAGCGGGGCAAGCTCGTCATCATGCAGGGGCACGACTACGACCTGGACCGCGAGATCGCCGAGCTCATCAACATCGACGACGTGCCGAGCATGATGGAGCACGAGATCGACCTCACGGAGCTGGTGGAAGCGGCGTTCGATTCAGATCCGAACAGCCCCTACCGGTGGGGAATGTCCATCGATCTCAACGCGTGCACCGGCTGCGGCGCATGCGTGACCGCCTGCTACTCCGAGAACAACCTCCCCGTGGTGGGCGAGGATCTGTGCGGTCAGGGGCGCGAGATGTCCTGGATGCAGATCATGCGCTACTACGAGGAGACGGAGGAAGGCTTCCAGGCCGTCAACTTCCCCGTTCTTTGCCAGCAGTGCGGCGACGCGCCTTGCGAGCCGGTATGCCCCGTCTACGCGGCGTATCACACGCCGGAAGGGTTGAACGGCCAGATCTACAACCGGTGCGTCGGGACCCGGTACTGCGCGAACAACTGCCCGTACAAGGTGCGACGGTTCAACTGGTTCACGTACGAGTTCCCGTACCCGCTGAACCTGCAGCTGAATCCCGACGTGACCGTGCGCTCCAAGGGCGTGATGGAGAAGTGCACGTTCTGCGTGCAGCGCATCAACAAGGCCAAGCTGGACGCCAAGGACGAGGGCCGCCTGGTCGAGGACGGCGAGATACAGACCGCCTGCATGCAGTCCTGTCCCACGCAGGCGATCGTGTTCGGAAACCTGAAGGACCCGGCGAGCCGGGTGTCGCGGAAGGCCAAGGGTTCCCGCGGTTACGCGATGCTGGATGAGCTCAACACCCGGCCGGCGATCACCTATCTGAAGAGCGTGACCCACGCCGCGCTGCCCGAGGGCGCGCACGGATCCCACGGATCCGGTGGGGAACACGACGAGACGGCGGATGAGGCACCGGAGCACTGATGGCAACTGCTGAGATAGAAGTTCCGACAGAGGGACTGCCCAGTCTCGCCGACGCGAACCGGGACATCAGCCGGCCCATCTCCACGCCGTACAAGAGATTCTGGCTGCTGCTCGGGATCTGCGGCGCGCTGATCGCCGCGGCGGGCGTCGCCTGGGCCATACAGATTCGCGACGGAATGGGAATGGCCGGGATCAACAACCCGGTCAACTGGGGCGTCTACATCGTCACGTTCGTGTTCTGGGTCGGCATCGCCCACAGCGGCACGCTAATCTCCGCCGTGCTCTACCTGGTCCGCTCCGGGTGGCGAACGACGATCAACCGGACGGCGGAGGCGATGACGATCTTCGCGGTGATGACCGCGGGTCTGTTCCCGCTGATTCACCTCGGCCGCGTGTGGTACTTCTATTACCTGGTGCCCTACCCCTCCACCCGGCTTCTGTGGCCCAACTTCAGGTCTCCGCTGGTGTGGGACATGTTCGCGATCGGCACCTACTTCACGATCAGCCTGGTGTTCTGGTACCTCGGATTGATCCCCGACCTGGCGATCCTCAGGGACAAGTTCTCGGGCATCAAGAAGAAGCTGTACGGGGCGTTCTCTCTCGGGTGGACCGGATCGGTGAGGGACTGGGCGCATTACCGGCGCCTGTACCTGTACCTGGCCGGAATCGCGACGCCGCTCGTGCTCTCCGTGCACAGCGTGGTGTCGTGGGACTTCGCCATGGGCGTGGTGCCGGGCTGGCACTCCACGATCTTCGCGCCCTACTTCGTGGCCGGAGCCATCTTCTCGGGCATCGCGATGGTGATCACGATCACCATCCCGCTGCGCTGGGCCTTCGGCCTCGAGAAGTACATCACGAAGTACCACTTC
>JAMJQR010000159.1 GCA_023554335.1 Candidatus Benthicola marisminoris | reverse complement strand
ACCGTGGCGCCGGCACGGGCCAGGCCCTCCGCAATGGACCGTCCGATGCCGCGACTGGCCCCGGTCACCAGCACGGTCTTTCCCGTCATGTCGATATGCATGGACGAGCTGTCCTCCCTTGGATCGATGGACCGCGCGGTCGCGCAGTGACCGCTCGAATTCTACCCCGAGGCAATGGGTCTCAGCGAGTCCTCGCGATACTTGTCCGCGACCCAATTCTACCTATTCAACCAGCGGGACTGGCGTAAATTGTCTATTTGCACTATCTTCTATGGCTAGTATAAAGTCGGACCGTGTCCGACGCCGGCGAACAACAGGTCCTCCTGGTTCATCCCTCCGAGGTCGCGCCTCCAAACACCATTCTCGCCCTTCACTGTTGTGTGGGTCTGAAAGTACGGCCGTGCCGTACAGGCTCAGCCTGCACGTACGTCCAGGAAGAAGCATCTAGATGACACAATCCGTATCCACGGGTTCGACCGGATTCGACCGGTTCGAGCTCAAGGACTCCCTCATGCGCGGAATCCGCCATGCGGGTTTCGAGAACCCGAGGAAGATCCAGGTCGAGACCATTCCGGCGGGTCTGGCCGGCCGGGACGTGCTCGGACTGGCACAGACCGGGACCGGCAAGACGGCCGCCTACGCGCTGCCGTTGCTGGACCGGCTCCTCGACGAGCGTCGCAAAGGCCCCAGGGCCCTCGTGATCGCTCCGACGCGCGAGCTGGCAACCCAGATCGCGGCCGAGATTCGTACGCTCTCGAAGTTCACGGGCGTGAAGTCCGTGACCATCTACGGCGGCGTCTCCATCCAGGGACAGGTCAACACGCTCCGCCGCGGCCCCGAGATTGTAGTAGGCTGTCCGGGCCGCGTGCTCGACCTTATGCAGCGGGGGCTGCTGCGTCTGGGGCAGGTGGAGACCCTCGTGCTGGACGAGGCGGACCACATGTTCGACATGGGTTTCCTGCCCGATATCCGAAGGATCATCGCTGCGCTGCCCCGGCAGCGGCAGAACCTGCTCTTCTCGGCCACCATGCCGAAGGACATCCGCCGCCTGGCCGACGACCTGCTGACTGACCCCCACGTGGTCGAACTGGCGCACAAGGCGCCGGCGTCCACGATCGACCACGCTCTCTACATGGTTTCGGAGCCGCGCAAGCGTGAGCTGCTGGAACTCATGCTGAATGGCGACGATTGCGACTCGGCGATCGTGTTCACGCGTACGAAGCGCCGCGCCAAGCGGCTGGCCGACCAGCTCAACAGGGCCGGTCACCGTGCAGTCGGACTCCAGGGCAACATGTCGCAGAGCCAGAGAGATCGGGCGATGCGGGGCTTCCGTTCCCGGTCGTTCGACATCCTCGTAGCCACGGACATCGTGGCCCGGGGAATCGACGTGAGCTCTGTCTCGCACGTGATCAACTTCGACGTGCCGAATACTCCGGAGGCGTACACGCACCGGATCGGACGCACGGGCCGGTCTGAGCAGGCTGGCGTGGCGTGCACGTTCGTCACGAGCAGCGATCAGGCCTGGGTGCGGTCCACCGAGAGCATGATCGGCTCGCCCATTCCGCGTCGGAAGGTCGAAGGTTTCGGGCACCCGGCCGATGAGTCAGGGCGGCATCACCGATCCAACGGCCGGCCACGAAGTGAAGGACACTCGCGGAACGGTGGGAATCCCCGGAACGGTGGGAATCCCCGGAACGGTGGGAAGCCGCGAAGCAGCGGGAAGCCGCGGAACAGCGAGTCACCTCGCAGCCGAGGGCGCTCCCAGGGCAACAGCCGGCAGGAGGCCGAGGAACAGCCTCGCAGTCGTCGACGGAACGCCGGCTTCCGACCGGGCGGCAGCCGCCGCAGGCGCTAATTCGTACCGGGGGCCCCGACCCAAGCTGGATCGGGGCCCTCGATGCCGTATCTTACCGGCATGAACAGAACCCTGGATGGCCGGGTCGCGTTGGTGACGGGAGCGGCTTCCGGAATTGGGGCTGCCACGGCCGAGCTTCTTTCCCAGCAGGGCGCCACCACCTACCGCGCAGACCTCGCCGTTTCCGGCTCCGCTGACCGCGCCTCATGGCAAACTGCTCCTGATACCGAACTGCAGCTGGACGTCCGTGAAGAGACCGATTGGGATCGCGCCACCGCCACGGTGCTCGAGCGCGAGGGGCGTCTCGACATACTGGTACACTGCGCAGGAATCGCGGCGGCCAGCCCACTTGCCGATACGTCCCTGGCCGAATGGCGCCGTGTGATGGCCACGAACCTGGACGGGGCATTCCTGGCGACCAGGCACGGAATCCGGGCTATGGGAGCTGCGGGCGGGGCGATCGTACTCGTGGGCTCCGTCTCGGGAATCCAACCCTCCGCCGGCGCGGCGGCGTACTCCACGAGCAAGGCAGGCGTCGGTATGCTGGCGCGAGCGGCCGCCAAGGAATGCCGGGAGCTGGGTCTTCCCGTGCGCGTCAATGCGGTCAGCCCGGGCGGCGTGAAGACTCCTCTGTGGGAGGCGATGCCGTTCTTCCGGGACCTGGTCGAGAAGCACGGATCGAGTAGAGCTGCGTTCGAGGCCATGGAAGCACATGGCGGCGACCGCTTCGCGGAGCCCGAGCAGGTGGCCCGGGCGATCCTGTTCCTGGTCTCGGATGCGGCCGACCACGTGACCGGTGTGGAGCTGCCCGTGGACGACGGGTACACGGTGTAAAGCGGCCCGCACGAGTCGTGTGAGCCATCGACGGGAGCGAACCCGGTGAACGCGACGACAGCCCGACTCCTCTATTGGACGCCGAGGATCCTCGGCATTCTCTTCGCCGCCTTCCTCAGCCTCTTCGCGCTGGACGTCTTCAACGAGGGATACGGCCCTGGAGAAACCGTCGTCGCGCTCGTCATGCACCTCGTTCCCACCTTCGTGGTGCTCGCCGCCCTGGTGATCGCGTGGCGCTGGGAGTGGGTCGGCGCGGTTCTGTTCTTCGGGCTGGCGCTATTTTACGTAGCTATGGCCTGGGGGCAATTTCCCCTGGTCAGTTATCTGGCCATTTCAGGCCCCCTCTTCCTGACCGGTCTCCTGTTCCTGGTGAATTGGAGATACAAGGACGAATTGAGGCAGTCTTAAGGGAGGGATCATGAGACAAGGACACTTCACCGCGGTTTTGCTGGGTCTCCTTCTGGCGACAGGTTGCGCACCATCGCAGGATGCCGAGCTGGAGGCGAACAAGGAGTTGGTCAGGAGATTCGGCGAAGTCACGAACGCGGCGGATTGGGAGGCGCTAGCCGAGATCGTAGCCGACGATTTCAGGCGTCACAGCGTTGCGACGGAAGGGCCGCCGGTGACTTCTCGGGAGCAATTCGTCCAGCTCCAGGAGACATTCCTCGTCGCGATGCCCGATCAGCGGGTGACGGTGCAGCAGATGATCGCCGAGGGCGATCGAGTGGCTGCCCTCGCGACATACTCGGGCACACATAC
>JAMJQR010000158.1 GCA_023554335.1 Candidatus Benthicola marisminoris | reverse complement strand
GCCGGAGCGTCCTCTGATTCGGCTTGGAACAGGGAAAACGAAGCTGTATTCTTCTGATCATGCATGATCTGCGATCTCGCTTCCGTGTGGTAAGGTCTGATCCGGCCGTCTCGACCCGAACGGGCCCGGCCAACCGACCGTTGTCATATACTATCGCTTTCCCCCGACGTTGCGCAGGAACCGGGCCCGTTTTCCGGCGCTACATGGGCGGTAGTCGCGCCTTTCTGGCATGCGGCCGCGCATGCCGCTGACACGGTTCCGCCAGGCAGGCAGGATCCGGGGCCGATCCCGCGTCCACGTCCTCGCGATCTTCCTGACCGGGGTCGCGGCGATGGGCGCCGCCTGCTATCCCAAACCGGTGGACCCGGTAGGAGTTCCGTCCGCTCCCACGCCATTCGTACGCCTGCCCTACGTACAGCACGTCACGGACAGCAGCGCTGCCGCTCTGTGGATGAGCCAGCCCGGGTCGGCCGACACGGCCTGGTACCGGGTGCCCGACCTGGACTCGACCTGGACCCGGGTCCCCGTTACGGACCATCGGGGGGAAGCGAAGAAGGCCACGCTGGCGCCTCTGCCTCCGCTGACCGTGGCGGAGTACCTGGTGTCGGCGAGCGGTGTACGGGCCGGACCGCACCGAATCCGCACGGCACCCCTGCCCGGAGCCGAGTCCGAGCCCGTGCGGGTCCTGTTGTTCGGGGACTCCGGGTGGGGCGGGGCCGGACAGGTGGACCTGGCACGCCAGATGGAGCGACAGGACTGGGACCTCTCGATCCACGTCGGCGATATCGCCTACAACGACGGGGCACGGGACGAGTTCACCGAGCGCCATCTCCGGGTGTACGCACGGACCTTCGCCTCGACCCCGTTCTATCCCTCGGTGGGCAACCACGACGTGCGTGCGGACGCGGGCCGGTCCTACGACGAGGCGTTCCTGTGGCCCGAGCCCTTTCCGGGGGCGCGGTACTTCTCCTTCCGCTGGGGCCGCATCCTGTTCGTGTCCCTGGACACCTCGAGCCACACCGAGGACGTCGAGGGCCTGCGCAGTGGAAAGGGACGACAGCTCGAGTGGCTGCAAAGCCTCCTCGCGGACGCGGCAGCGGACTCGGCGGTGGACTGGATCATCACCTTCCAGCACCATCCGCTCTACAGCCACGCCATCGGGATCAGCGGCCACGACCTGGATCAGAAGCTGCGCGCCAACCTGCTTCCCATCTTCGAGCGCTACGGAGTGGACCTCGTGACGGCCGGCCACGATCACCATTACGAGCGCGAGTGGCCGATCCGGGAGGGCCGTCGGGTGCCCGACGGCTGCGGTCCGGTGCACGTGCTGAGCGGTGGCGGTGGCGCCTCACGGTACGCGCGGGACATCACGAACACCGTTCTGCTGGCGACCGCGCAGCGTGCCTATCAGTTCGTCGAGCTGGAGATCGGCAGCGACCGGATCCGCGCGCGAGTCATCGGACGAGACGGGGCCGTGCTGGACGAGTTCGCGGTTGCTCCCTACGACGGCACGGCTTCCGGGCTCGCCGATCGGTGCGCGCGGTGACCGCAGGCTCGCGGAGACCCGGGCTCTTCGTACTCCTCGCTCTCTTCGCCATGGCGGCCACCGCAGACCCGCGGCCGCTGATCGGCCAGGAGGAGCCGCAACCGGCAGACTCCGCGGTCGCCCCCGACACCGTGCCCGGCGAGCCGGTGACGCCTGACGAGGCCCAGGCGATCCGCGACACGCTCCAGCGTCCCCCGGCCCAGTATTCCGCCGACTGGGTGGATGTGGTGGAGTTCCCGCTGAAGGTCATCGGGTGGCCGCTGGACCTGGTCCTGGTGCGGTTTCCGGGCTGGCTGGCCGGCAAGCTCACCGCGCCCCGTCCGCCATCGGGCATCGTGCGGACGTACCGGGCCATGTCCGCGTGGGGGCTCCGACCTACGATTCGCTCGACCATCGGCCCGCGCAGCGCCGCGGCCCTCGAGCTTCAGTTCGACCGCTACTACCCGTTCTACGTGCACGCGGCCGTGTCCCGGCGCCTGTCGCAGAGATACCGGACCGGGTTCATCCTCAACCGCGGCGACTACTGGCTCACCTCCGAGGCGAAGTGGCAGCGGGACGCGCAGACGCCGTTCTACGGCATCGGCTCGGGATCGCGCGCCGACGACCGTTCTTTCTACCGCAGAGACTGGTGGGACGTGGTGGCTCGCACCGGCCTCAGGGCCACCCAATCGCTGATCTTCGCAGGCGGCGTGGCGTACGAGCACAACGAGGTGAGCGATCCGATCGGGACCTCGAACTCGATCTTCGGCAACTTCCCGATCGATTCCCTTTACGGGTCCGCCGAGACGACGGAGTACCTGCGGTTGGAGCTTAGCGGCACTCTGGACCTCACCCGCTGGAGAGACTTCCAGCAGAGCGGAGTCACCGCCGGCGTGGCGGCCCGTTCCTTCTTCGGGCTGACGGGTACCGATTCCGACTTCCGGCTGCTGACCGGCTTCCTCCAAACGTACGTCCCGCTCAACGAGCAGCAGCAGCTGGCCCTGCGCGTCATCACGGACATCTCCAGGGACGATGGAGGGGAAGGGGTGCCTTTCTATCACCTGTCGAGGCTCGGCGGGAGCCGGAGCGCGCTCGGGTTTCCCTCGGCCCGATTCGTCGACTACGACATGTTGTCCTTCATGTCGGAATACCGGTTCGAAGTCTGGCGTGAGCTGCACAGCCGGCTGCGGGCCGAGACGTTTCTGTTCTTCCATTACGGGGCGGTGGGAGAGACGCTCGGGAGCATCGAGGGTGGAGATTGGAAGCCCTCGTACGGGCTCGGCATGCGCTTTTCCCGGCCCACGGCCCTGCTCGGATTGGCCTACCTCGGATTCGGCTCCGAGGGCGTGACGGCCGGGATCAGAGGCTCATGGCCATTCTGAGCCGATCCGGGCCGCTCGCGGCGGCCATGGCGGTTACGGTCCTCGCCGGATGCTCCGGCCGGGCCCCGGTACCCGATCGCCCGGAGCCCATCGCCTATGCCGACACGCTCCCCATCGTGGAGCCGGCGTACCGGGAGCCCGGTGAAGCGCCCCTCCTCATCCGCGATGCGATCAGCGGCGAGGTGGCCCGGGGGATCAGCGTCCGGAGGCTGGTTGGCGAGAACCACGAGGCGCTGAACGTCACGCACCACGACGACGTGGTGAACTCGGCCTGGTTCGAGCACCGGAACAGCCGGAGCCCCTTCACGACGGACGAGATGTTCCGCGGCCCGACCACCGGGACCGGCCCGGACACCACCGGCCCCATTCTCCTCACGCAGGCCAAGCTCCAGGGGATCTCGCCCGGGTTCCACATCGAGGACGCCCGGGGCGAGCGTTACGTGGTGAAGTTCGACCCGAAGGGCTTCCAGTACCTCTCGAGCTCGGCGGGGGTGATCGTGAACCGGCTCCTGTACGCGGCCGGTTATCACGTACCGGAGGACTACATTTTCCGCTTCCGCAGGGAGCACATCACGGGGGTGCAGGAGGGCGCTACGTACCAGGACGAGGAGTTCGTCGAACATCCGCTCGGAATCGAGCTCGTGGACGATATCCTCTCACGGGTGGATACCCTTCCGGACGGGCGCTTCCTGGCCGTGGCCAGCCAGTACGTGCCCGGTCCGCCGCTCGGCCCGTTCCGCTTCTCCGGCGTCCGGGCCGACGACCCGAACGACTGGTACGCGCACGAGCATCGCCGCGATCTGCGAGGATTGTACGTCGTGTCTTCCTGGGTCAACCATGTGGACATGCGTTTCGCGAACACGATGGATGCGTTCGTGCCGCCCGGTTTCGTGCGCCACTACCTGATCGACTTCGCCGCCAGCCTGGGGAGCGGGACCATCCGGCCGCACAATCCGCGCGAGGGAGCGGAGTACAACTTCGATTTCTGGCAGACCATGGCGCGCATGTTCACCCTGGGCTTCTACCGCCAGGGGTGGGAAAGCCAGCC
>JAMJQR010000157.1 GCA_023554335.1 Candidatus Benthicola marisminoris | reverse complement strand
AAAAAGAAAGGGCCGCTCCGAAACCGGAGCGGCCCTCTCAGGCTGGTCAGCCAGTGAAGTCAGTCGACGCGCGCGACGTTCTCCGCGGCCGGGCCCTTCTGGCCCTGCACCATGTCGAACTCGACGACGTCTCCCTCTTTCAGCGACTTGAAGCCCTCGCCCTGGATGGCGGAATGGTGGACGAAACAGTCCTTGCCGCCTTCCTCCAGCGTGATGAAGCCGAAGCCCTTTTCATCGCTGAACCACTTCACTGTCCCTTTGGTACGCATCAATACTGCTCCTTAAGTAGGTCGTAGTCGGAGTCCGGTTGATCCGCACCATCCGACCGCCTGACACACGTGCGGCGAAATTCGCCCCCGCACAGGGCTGTGCGCTACCGCTACAAAAAACGGGAGACCAGTTAGAACAGGTCTCCCGAAAACCACGTCCTGAAACTGTAGCGCACCATACCCGGCACTTTACCGGGCCGCCACATTATAGCGAATGCGGCGGTGAAAGTCGAGTAGTTAGTCCGACTTCCGGCCAGAATCGTGTCAGATCGCGCAGGTCATGTCGGTGCCGCAGCACTGCGGCGACTTGATCATGCCGTGTCCGTCGGGGCATTTCGCCACGGCCACCGATCCACCGTCGTCCTTCGTGAGCGTGTCGTGCACGAGTTCCTTGCCGCACTTGCCGCAGGTCACCGTGCCGACGCTCATGCCGCAGACTTCACAGGTGTAGAAGGCCATTGTGCTCTCCGCTTCTGGTTGGAATCTCACGAGTTGCCGGGTGTGGTTACAAAGTGGCGCCGCACGGGACCAGGTGCCAGACGGTGGCTCCCGGGCCTCACCCGTCCGGACTCAGTTATGGTCGTCTCCCATCGGCATCTCGGCATCTTAACCCTCGTGCTCCATCGCCGGCATGTCGCCCTCGTGGGAGCCGTGCTCCATCATGTGCCCTCCACCGATCAGTCCCTGTCGCATTCCAATGGACCAGAGTCCGGCGAGAAGAACGGCGGCTGCCAGCAGCCGCCGGACCCGCATGTCCTGAAGAGCCGCCTTTCGCAGGCCGAACGTGACGGCCGCGAGGGCGGGCACGGTTCCGAACCCGAATAACATCATGGCGAGCGCTCCGCCG
Source organism: Candidatus Benthicola marisminoris (assembly GCA_023554335.1). GTDB lineage: Bacteria > Gemmatimonadota > Gemmatimonadetes > Palauibacterales > Palauibacteraceae > Benthicola > Benthicola marisminoris. The sequence goes on along the minus strand of JAMJQR010000157.1, from coordinate 13,848 downwards.
ATCGGATCTCCGATCGCCACGGGAATGGCCAGCGTCGCGTAGACGAGCCCGCAGGGAAGCAGGCCGTTCGCGAGCCCGAACAGGTACCGGGCACCTGCCTCGGGTCTCGAAACCAACCGGGTGGCCGCCTCCTGGACCCCGGGGATCCGGATCTTCGGCTCGGGAAGGATTCCGGCGAGAACCAGGGCGAACCACACTATCAACGCCGTAGAAACGGCCCCGGCGATCCAGCCCGGACCGGGGATCGCGCCGCCGAACGCCCCGGCCAGGGCCCCGAGAATCATGTAGGTGGTCAGCCGTCCCGCGTGCCAGAATACCGACTGGCGGGCGCTTCCACCGCAGGCTACGGCGAAGGCGCCACACATTCCTATGCAATGGAGACTTCCGACCAGACCTGCGACGCCGGCGCCCGCGATGAGCTGAAACATTTCTGTCGATCGACTTTCCTGGACCCTGGCGGTCCAGGGAGAGAGTTCGCGACATGGGGGTTGCTCTCCCCCGGTCCTGAGGTAAGGATACGCCCGTACCACGGTCTTCTCAACCAGCGAAACAGCGGGGTCTCACGTGGAAAGTGCCGTGTCTGCAGCGACCGCTGCCCCGGGACGGATCGTCGTCGATTACGATGACGACATCGTTCGGAAGTTCTTTCTGGCAACTGTGATATGGGGAGTCGTAGGGATGCTGGTCGGGGTGATCATCGCCCTCCAGCTCGCCTGGTGGCCCGCGAATCTCGGGCTGCCGTGGACGACTTTCGGGCGGCTCCGGCCGCTTCACACGAACGCGGTGATCTTCGCCTTCGCCGGCAACATCTGCTTCACGGGCATCTACCACTCGATGCAACGCCTGCTGAAGACCCGGATGTGGAGCGACACCCTGTCGAAGATTCACTTCTGGGGATGGCAGCTGATCATCGTCTCCGCGGCGATCACGTACCCGCTCGGAATCACCCAGTCCCGTGAGTATGCCGAGCTGATCTGGCCGATCGACGTCGCAGTGACCCTGATCTGGGTCGTGTTCGCGATCAACTTCTTCGGCACGCTCGCGATCCGGAAGGTCAAGCACATTTACGTCGCGATCTGGTTCTACATGTCGTTCGTGATCACGATCGCGGTGCTTCACATCGTCAACAACCTGGCGATGCCGGCGACTTTCCTGCGCTCCTATCCGATCTACTCGGGAATGACCGACGCTCTGGTGCAGTGGTGGTACGGACACAACGCGGTGTGGTTCTTCCTCACGACGCCCTTTCTCGGACTGATGTACTACTACCTGCCCAAGGCGGCCGACCGACCGATCTACAGCTATCGCCTGTCGATCATTCACTTCTGGGGACTGATCTTCCTCTACATCTGGGCCGGCCCGCACCACCTGCTCTACTCGGGGCTTCCCGACTGGGCACAGACGCTCGGAATGGTGTTCAGCATCATGCTGCTGGCCCCTTCCTGGGGCGGGATGCTGAATGGGTTGCTGACGCTGAAGGGGGCGTGGCACAAGCTCAGGACCGATCCGATCCTGAAGTTCATGGTGGTAGGCGTGACCTTTTACGGGATGAGCACCTTCGAAGGGCCGATGATGTCGATCCGCTCGGTCAACGGCCTGGCCCACTTCACGAACTGGGTCGTGGGCCACGTTCACTCCGGGGCGCTCGGGTGGAACGGAATGCTGACCTTCGCCGTGCTCTACTGGCTGCTGCCGCGATTGTGGAATCGGGAGGTGGCCTATCCGAAGATGGTCACGCAGCACTTCTGGCTCGCCACGATCGGCATCGTGATCTACACGGTGGCGATGTGGGCAGCCGGATTGATGGAAGGGCTCCAGTGGCGCGCGGTCAACGACGCCGGCCAGCTGGCCAACCCGATCTTCATCGACATCGTGCACCGGCTCGAGCCCTTCTACTGGCTGCGACTGCTCGGCGGCACGCTCTACTTCGTGGGCGCGGTGATGATGCTGATCAACGTGTTCAAGACCATTCGGGGACCCGAACGGGTCGCGGCGGCCGCTCCGGCGACCGCACCGGCCAGCTGATCGGGGGAGAGAGATGGCAGAGAACGGAATGGACCACGGGTCCGAAAAGAAATACGGACAGTTCCACCGGCGTGTGTTCGAGAGCAACGCGGCTCTCTTCGCCGTCGCCGCTACGGTCGCCATCCTGATCGGCGGGATCGTCGAGATCATCCCGATGTTCACGCCGGCGGGAACGGAGCATTCGGAGGCGATCACGCCGTACACGCCTCTCGAGGTCGCCGGGCGCGACATCTACGTGTCCGAAGGCTGCTATCTCTGCCATTCGCAATGGGTTCGGCCGATGCGAGCGGAGATCCTCAGGTATGGACCCTGGTCACGCGCGTGGGAGTATCAGTACGACAGACCGTTCCAGCTGGGGTCCCGGCGTATCGGCCCGGACCTGCACAGGGTGGGGAACAAGTACCCGGACGCCTGGCACTACGAGCACATGCGGGATCCGCGCTCGACGACGCCGGGAAGCGTGATGCCTCCGTACCCCTGGCTGCTGGACGATCGAATCGACCCGGAGGATGTCCGGGCCTCGGTGATCGCGCTTCGCAAGACCGGGACGCCTTACACCGATGAGGATGTCGCCGGAGTGGAGGAAAGCCTGGCCGAGCAGGGGGCCGCGATCGTGGCACGCCTCGCGACGGCAGGCATTGAAACTACGCCCGACCGTTCGATCGTCGCCCTGATCGCCTATCTGCAGCGGCTGGGTGTCGAGGGCAGGGCGGAGCTGGAAGCACAGGGAGTGGAGTACTGATGCATCCTCTGATCGAGCAGGCACGGGAGACGATCGGACTCGGCTGGATGGCGGCCGTCATGACGATCCTGTTCATGGTCGCCTACTTCGGCTGGATCTGGTACGCCTACAATCCCGCGCACAAGCAGATGTGGGACGAAGCGGCCATGCTGCCCTTCGAGGAGGGAATCGACCTTTGAGTAAAGAGACGAATAGAGTTCTCGGCCACGCGGATGAAGCGGACGGGATCGAGGAATACGACAACCCGCTTCCCGACTGGTGGTTGGGGCTTCTCTGGTTCACGGTGATCTGGGCGTTCGGGTACGGAGTCTGGTACCACTTCATTTCGGATCGCTCGCAGGAAGGAAAGCTGGCGGCCGAAATGCAGGCCGCCGAGCTCCGCTGGCCGGAACAGGCCATGGCGGAGGTCTCGTTCGCGATCACGCCGGAGGCGGTTGCAGCCGGCGAGGGGATCTACGTGCAGAACTGCCTCATGTGCCACGGGGGAGACCTCGAGGGCGGCATCGGGGTAGCCCTGAACGACGACGAGTGGATTCACGGCGGCGAGCCCGAGGACGTGATCCGGATCATCAACGAGGGCGTTCCCGAGAAGGGAATGCTCACCTGGGGTCCGATTCTCGGTCCCGAAAAAGTCAATCAGGTCGCGGCCTACGTCCTTTCGAAGAACGCCGAACTGGTCGGCGAGTAAGGCCCGCACCCGGCGTTTCGCAGCCGGGCGGCCGGCTCGCCGGCGTGAGGTATAGACGTGCTGGGATTCTCCAATACGCGGGAGTGGGTCTACCCGCAGTCGATCCAGGGCCGATTCATGACGATCCGGCGCTGGACCTTTCTCGGGCTGCACCTGCTGCTTCTCATCACCCCGTGGATCACGATCAACGGGCATCCGGCCTTCCGGGTCGATGTGCCGGCCCGGACGGTCTACCTGTTCGGGAACATCTTCACCGCGTCTGACACGATCTTCCTTCTGCTGATTCTCTGGTTCGCCGCATTCTCGCTGTTCTTCTTCACGGCCGTGTTCGGACGGATCTGGTGCGGGTACGCTTGTCCGCAGACCGTGTTTCTCGAGTCCTGGATCCGGCCGGTAGAGCTATGGATCGAGGGGGATCGGCTGACCCGGAAGCGCCGGGACGCGAAAGGCTGGAGCTTCGATCGGGCGTGGCGCAAGGTCGCGAAGTGGTCGGTCTTCTTCGCCATCTCCCTGTTCCTGGCGATGGCGGGCATGAGCATCTTCGCCGGGGCGCGAGAGCTGTGGACCGGGCAGGCCGGACCAGTGGAATATGCTCTGGTCGCGATCTTCACCGGGTTCTGGTTCCTCGACTTCACCTGGTTTCGCGAGCAGTTCTGCAATTACGTCTGTCCGTACGCCCGATTCCAGAGCGTGCTGGCCGACGAAGAGACGCTGATCATCACGTACGACGAGCCTCGAGGCGAGCCTCGCGCAGCCGGCAAACAGGCAGCGATGGACGGCCGCTGCATCGACTGCAACAAGTGCGTGGCCGTCTGTCCGCAGGGAATCGACATACGCGACGGTTTCCAGCTCGAGTGCATCCAGTGCGCCCGGTGCATCGACGCCTGCACGAGCGTGATGGAGAAGCTGGGTCACCCGACTCTGGTGGCCTACGGCTCGATCGCGGAATCGGAAGGCCGAAAGGTCCGCAGGTGGCGTCCGAGGACGATCCTCTACGCGGCGATCCTCGTGGGCATCATTGCCGCCGGCGCGATTCTCGCGGCGAACCGGGTGACCTTCGAAGCGACGGTGAACCGGGCCCCGGGCTCGCTGTACACGATGGATTCCGACGGATACACGCGGAATACGTTTCTGCTGCAAATCACGAACAAGAACCCCTCGGAAGAGCCCATTCAGTACGACATCTCGGTGTCGGGACTGGACGACGCGGAAGTCCTCACCGACACGGTCGAGTTGAGTTCGACGGAGACCCGCACGATTCCACTGATCGTCCGGGTGCCGAATTCCGTGGCGCTGGAGCGGACCACTCCTTTCCAGGTACGGGTCGAAGCCGGAGACGGAGCGGTGATCCTCTCTCCCACGTTCAAGAGCGGAGCGGCAATTGGCGAGACAGGGAGCTGATTCGGGACCCAGCGGGTTCGACCGGAGGGTCTGGCCCGCGGCTCTGGTGATCGGGATGCTGATCGTGATCCTGATGAACATCGCTCTCATCTGGGTAGCCGTCTCGGGCGCAGACCAGGTCGTGGACACGTATCAGACGGAGCCGCGCTGACCACCTCCCGTTGTCCCCACTGCGGTACTCCTGTCGAGGGAGAGGAAGACGCGTTCTGCTGTCTCGGCTGCGAGATGGCGGCTGCGATCATCCGCGGAGCTGGACTCGAGCGCTACTACGAGGAGCGGTCGGAGTACGCTCCGCGACCGGGCGCGGCAACCGGCGGATGGGCCTCCGCCCCCGTCACCAGCCGGCCAGATGGCACGGCAGAGGTCCGCCTCGTGGTGGACGGGCTCCGCTGCGCCTCGTGCGTATGGGTCACCGAACATCTCCTGCAGGCGACCCCGGGGGTCGAGGAGGCGACGGTCAGTTATGCCACGGGTCGGGCCAGTCTGCGATGGGACCCCGACACCGTCACGCTGGGTGACCTGGCCGGCAGGATCGCGGCGCTCGGGTATCGGCCCCGACTGCTCGGCGAGGAGGGCACGCCCGACCGGGGCCTGCTGATACGGCTGGGCGTCGCCGTGTTCTGTGCGCTGAACATCATGATGCTCTCGGTGCCGATCTACCTCGGCTGGATCACCTCGCTCGAGCCGCGCTACGAGGCTCTGTTCCGTTGGTCCACGCTGCTTCTCGCCACTCCCGTTGCCCTGTGGTGTGCCGAGCCGTTCTTCTCCGGTGCGATACAGGGGCTCAAGAACCGGGTCCTGCACATGGACCTGCCGATCGCGATCGCCATTGCCGTGCTCTACGGGCACGGAGTGGTCGCGACTGTTACGGGACACGAGACGTACCTCGATTCCCTCGCGATGCTCGTCGCGCTCCTGCTGGCCGGCAGAATGCTGGAGGGGCGAAGCCGCCGCAGGGCCGCGGAGGCGGCGTTGTCGCTGGCGGCGTCCGTACCGGCCACCGTGCGAAGGCGCACCCGGTCCGGCGTCGAAACGGTTTCCGCTTCGGACCTCCTCGAAGGCGATCTGATCGACGTGGGCGCCGGCGAAGAGCTCGCTGCCGATGGGACCGTATCGGAGGGAACAGGCTCGGTTCGCATGTCTCTGATCACGGGCGAAGCGGAACCGGTAGAAGTATCGGCCGGGAGCGAGGTGGTCGCCGGGTCCGAACTGCTCGACGGATCCCTGACCGTGTCTGTCTCGAGGGTCGGTGCCGAGACGACGCTCGAGCGAATGGCGGCGGAACTGCGGACTGCAGCCGATCGACCGGTCCGGCTCAGCTCGACCGACCGGATTGCTCCCTGGTTCACGGCTGCCACCCTGATCGTGGCTACAGCGACCGCGACGGGCTGGTGGCTGGCAGGAGACAGCGCCACCGCGCTAAGCGCCACCATAGCGGTTCTCGTCGTCGCCTGTCCCTGCGCGCTGGCCCTGTCCCGTCCGCTGGCGGCCGCGGCCGGCCTCGGCGCGGCGGCGCGTCGAGGCCTCGTGTTCCGATCCGCCGATGGGCTGCTGGATCTCGACGGGACGACCACGGTGGCGTTGGACAAGACCGGTACGGTCACCCGGGGAGAGCTGACCGTGAAGCGCGCGGACGACGAGACGCTTCGAGTCGCCTCCGGACTCGAACGTTTCAGCATGCATCCGATTGCCCGCGCGATCGTAACCGAGGCCGTCGAGCGGGGAATCCCGCTCCCGGCCGGGGAAGAGGTCCGGGAGGAGCCCGGTTCCGGCATCTCCGGATCCGTGGATGGACGGAGGTGGCGCCTGGAATCCGGTGGACCCGGTGAGGTGGTTCTCCTCGGTGAAGGTGGAGAAGCCGGGCGCATCCTTCTCGGTGACATGGTGCGTCCCGACTCGGCGGCGGCCGTCGAGAGCATGCGTGCGTCGGGCCGTACGGTGGTGCTTCTGACGGGCGACCACGAGGAAGTAGGCCGGCGGATAGCCACGGAAGCGGGAATCGACGAAACGCTGGCGGGAGTGGACCCGGAAGGGAAAGCGGAATGGGTGCGTGCGCGACAGGACGAGGGCGATCGAGTTACCTTCGCGGGTGACGGTCTGAACGACGGTCCCGCCCTGGCCGCCGCCGACGTGGGAATCGCGATGGGAACCGGTGCGGCGAGCAGCGTCCTCGTGGCCGACGGCGTGATCTCGACGTGGTCCTTGATGCCGCTGGTCGCCGGCTTTCGAGCCTCGGCGGCAGCCGGCCGTGCGATCCGACGGAACCAGGTGCGATCGATCGGCTACAACATCCTGGCCGTCACGGCCGCGGCCGCCGGCTGGATCAATCCCCTGATCGCGGCCATCCTGATGCCGGCATCGAGCGCGATGGTGATCTGGGGCGCCTCCCGCGTGGAGGCTTCGATGGAAAGTGGAAGGGCATGAACTCGATCTTCTTCCTCATACCCCTGGCCCTGGTCCTCGGCGGCGTGTTTGCCCTGCTGTTCATCCTCGCCGTCCGAGACGGCCAGTTCGATGACCTCGACGACCCGCCGGAGCGGATCCTGCACGACTGACATGACGCGACGATCACCGATCGGCCTCCTCGCCAGTGCGTTGGTCCTGCTGCCTGCCCTCGGCATGGCGCAGGAGGAGCCCGAGCGGAATCCCGGTGGGGTGGAAGGCGGCTACGACCCTGCCGTAGGCCTGTTCGTCGCCGACTCGGACGCCGGATTCAAACTCAGCCTCGGCGCGTATTCGCAGTTCCGGTACAGCATGAACTGGCGCGAGGACCGGGCCGATTCCGTCCAGAAGTTCGAGCAGGAGTTCTCGATCCCGCGGACCGAGATATTCCTGGAGGGGAGCTACACGGATCGCCTCGATTTTCAGTTGCGGACGAGCATTACAGACGGCAGCGATTTCGAACTGCTCGTTGCGTATCTGGCCTACCGGTTTTCCGAAGACTGGAATGTGACGATCGGGAAGCAGTTCATCCCGCTCTCGCGCGAAGACTGGCAATACGCCCAGGATCTGCTGGCAATCGACTTCTCTGCGAACGACAACACTTTTGCATCCGGAACGGCGCTTGGCCTGGTCCTGAACGCGACGATTCAGGATTGGCTGCGATTCTGGATTGCCCTCGACGATGGCTCGTTTTCCGCGAAACGTGTACTACCAATGGTAGAAGAGTCCGATGCCCTTCTGAGCGGCCGCTTCGAATTCCAGATCGCAGGGACGGAATGGTCCGTATGGGACGATCTCATCGGCCGGCGCGGCCGACCGTTCTCCGTCCTGATCGGGATCGCGCCGGCGTACCTGGTGCGGACTGGAGAGGATCTACGATTTGGAGACGAGCATCAACTGAATCTCGACCTGAGCCTCAACGGCGATGGGTACCAGGTACTGGTCGCCGGATCCTGGACAGCCCGAAACCCACGCCTGGCCGATCGCTACAACAATTACGGTCTGTATGCCCAGGGCGGCTACTTCGTTTCGGACACGTGGCAGCTGTACGGCCGGTACGATTTCGTTTCGCCGGGGGATCAGCCAGCACTCGGATCGCAGGAATTGGAGGACTTCACAGCGGTATCTGCGGGACTGAATTGGCTCCCGTTTCGCCGCACCAACCGCTGGAAGATCTCCGCCGAAGTCGGCTATCTGTTCAGCGCTCTGAATAACACGATCGTTGCGCCCTCCGGAACGCTGGGCTGGCTGGCGAGCGATACGGCGGGACAGACTCTCGTGCGGCTGCAGGCCCAATTCGGGTTCTGAGGTGCGTTTCCCTGCCGGGCTCAGTTTCAAGTACTGACTCGGGCCACTTCGGTTCAGTCCGGACATGGGGAGGGCTCGTCCCGGTCGGGCATGCTCCGAGAGTTTGTCTCCTCTCAGTATCCGTCACGCCCGACCGGCATCCAGCAGCCCTTTCCCGCCGCCGCCTCTGGCCGCAAACTGATCCACATGTCTGATAGCCGGTACAGGCTCTTCCCGGAGATACTATGCTCCCAGCTCGCCCCTCACTGTCCAGCCTGTCGCTCCTCCTTGTGTGCCTGTGCGCTGGACCTCTGATCGCACAGGAGGCGGAAGTAGCGGATATCGAGTACAAGAACGAGGTGGAGTTGTTCGTCGGTGGGGTGACCGAAACCGAGCAGTCCGCGTCAGGATTCGGGATCGGTCTCGAGTACAATCGTCGACTCTCGCCCCGGTGGAGCATCGGCGTCGAAGCCGTCGAGATCTCGACGACCGATGTCACCCGCAGCTGGCTGGTCGTCGTCCCCGTATACTTCCACATCACCGAAGGCCTGGGCATCAAGGCCGGCCCCGGAATCGAAGGCTCGAAGGAAGAGCCTGAGGATGGAGGCGAGAGCGAGAGCACGACGGAGTTCGTCCTGCGTCTCGGGGCGGGCTACGAATTCGAGTTGGGGGGACGTTTCACTCTGACGCCCGAGATCAACGCGGACCTGATCGGCGGGCACGTCACCTGGGTGTACGGTCTGAGCTTCGGGGTGGGGTTCTAACCGGACTCGCCGCCTGTTCGTACCACGCCTGGCACGGTTCCTCAATGCACCTGACGCGGAGGATCGATGCATCTACCTGGAGACTGGCTCACGACCGAGCTCGGACTGAGCGAGTGGCTGGTCGGCCTGGTCATCCTCCCGGCGCTCGGCGCACTGCTGGTCTTCTCGGTGCGGGAAGTCATACTCCGCGTCGTGGGCCGGTCCAGTCCGTCTCCCCGGCGACAGTCGTGGCGGAAGATCTCTCTGTACGTCGCGGTCCTCGCAAGCCTCAGTGTCACTGCCCTGGCATGGTATGACTACAGGTCGGAAATTTCCCGCGCTCTCACTCGAGCAGGATCGGATTCACCGTCAATTCTGGCCGGGATCCTGGTGGCGCTGCTGGCCCTGGCCATTTTGTGGGTAGTTCTATACGGAATTCAGCGGGGCTACACAGCCCTGGTGGCGCGAACCGTGGAATGGGGCAAGACCTGGGACGGGTTCCACGTACAGGATAGTATCTTCCTTGATGGAGACGCGTTCCCGGACTTCGTGTTACTGGGATTGCGGCTGATCCGGTTCGTCGTCGTCCTGCTCGTGATATCCGTCTTCCTTCCCCTGTTCCTGGGCGCGATACCGGCCACACGTCCGTTCTCGCACGAGGTCATGCCCCTCGTATTCGACCCGCTGAGAGAACTCGGCGGATCCATCCTGGACTACATTCCGAGCTTCATAGTCCTGGTTCTGATCCTGGTGATCGCCCGATGGGTGCTCCAAGGATTGCGGGCGTTGATGATGGCCGTCGGGCGGGGCGACATTAGCCTGGGGAGTTTCGATCCGGATTGGGCGGATCAGACGTACCGTCTGCTCAGCGTCATGGTCGTACTCGCCACGATCGTGATCATGTACCCGTTACTTCCCGGCTCGAACAGCGTCGTGTTCCAGGGCTTTGTGGTGTTCGTCGGCGCGCTGGTGACGGTCGGCGGGAGCGCCACCATGGCTAGCATCATTACGGGCCTGGTCCTCACATACACGCGCTCGTTCAGAGTCGGGGACAGAGTGAAGATCGGCGGTCTGGTGGGCGACGTGCTCGAGATTGGAATCGTCATCACCAAGATCCGGACCCTGGACAACGAGCAGGTGTCGATCAGCAACGTGAAGGTGCTCCGGGACGTGATCATCAACTACTCGTCCGCGACAGCCTTCGGAGGGCTCAGGCTGCTGGTGCCGGTCGGGATCGGGTACGATACGGAATGGCGCGATGTGTATCGGTTGCTGATCCAAGCAGCGCGCGCGACGGACAACATCAAGGACACCCCGGCACCGTTCGTTCAGCAATCGAGCCTGGACGACTTCGCCGTCACCTATACGCTCGCCGCATTCTCTGACGATCCGAAGTTGAAGCCGCAGACCTTGACGGAACTCCGCCAGAATATCCAGGACGCGTTCAACGAGGCGGGCATCGAGATCATGACGCCTTCGGTGCGGGCGGTGCGCGACTCGCTCGACCCGGCGATGCCCGCGAGGTACCTGGCTGACCAGGAAGACGAGAAATGATCGGGCAGTTCGCGATCGGTGCCGTCGTTCCGGTGAAGGACAAATTCGGCTGAGCCAGCTTCGATGGACGTTCCGCCTGCTTCAGCCGGCGGTGTCGATGTGTTCGTCGCGTACGTATTCCAGGATCTGCCCCGGCTGACACTCCAGCGCCTCGCACAGAGCCTCCAGGGTAGAGAACCGAACGGCTCGGGCCTTCCCGGTCTTGAGGACCGACAGATTCGCCAGCGTGATTCCCACGGTCTCGGAGAGCTCGGTCAGCGTCATCCCCCGCTGGAGCAGTACGAGGTCCAGGTTGACCTTGATCGCCACGTGCGAGCCTGTCACACCGTGAGAGACTGGTCGGCCTGGAGCTCGCTGGCCTGCATAAACACCTCGGCCAGGACGAGGATCGCGAGTCCTAAGAACAGCGTCTCGAGCCTGAAATTCCATGGCGGCTCGAGAATCAATCCTCGAACCACCACCTCGTCCACCATCGCCACACCCACCAGCAGCTGCAGCACCGGGACGATGAGGCTCCAGGCGATGACGATGAACCCCACGCGCCTGACTCGCAGCGAGTTCTCCGGGAGGAAGGGCTGGCGCTCGAGAACCGATCGCATCAGCGCCCGGAGTTGTCCGTACACGAAGAGCAGTACGGCCAGGGTTATTTCGATCATCAGGAACAGAACGGTCCACGCCGACTTGCTGCGCGTTCGAATGCGCAGTTCACCCTGTCCGTGTACCAGCGTCGATGGCTCCAGGACTACGCCAGCAGGCGGTGGAGCGAGAGATGCTTCGTCCACCTGGATCCGGGCGAGCACCGGCATGTCGGGAGCCGGACGATCCGGTTGGCGCAGGGCCCCGAGAACGACCACGAGGCCGATCGGAACGACCACGAGCCCGATTGCGCTGATCCACCATCCGAAGTTCACGTACAGATTGACCGCTCTTGCCGCCCTGGCGCCCCGCGCCGTCATTTCACACCTCGATCGATTTATCGTTTATCAATAAACTATGGTCGATTAACGATAAATTCAAGCTCGGTACTCGGCTCACATCTGTTCGATCTGGACTTCAGGAGGGTTTGCCCCGGCCGTCGCTGCCTGCTGATCTCGCTCGGCGGTACCCCCGTCCACCGTCAGAAGGTGCCCTCCTGATGGACAGGTGATGATTGCCGGAGCCCCTCCCGGTCGCGGGTCGTGCCCTCCAGTAGTTCTATTCCCGGTGACGGGTTTCGTCTAACATATTCAATTCAGTCTCCCCGGCAGTCCCGGCAACTGGACATCGAAAGGTCGCTGATGAGTCACGAAGCGGCGGGTCAGGGCGTATTCAAATCGAGTCTCTGGGTTACCCGTCTCATGGCCCGGCTCGGCCTGTCGTCAGATCCGGGCCAGGCGAGCCTGTGGACGACGCTCCTCGTCGTGGGGATCATCTCGCTTCCTCCGTTGATCCTGTCCGCGCTGGGCGGCACGGCCTGGGGAAGTGCCGTCGAAATTCCCTTCCTGCACGACGCGAACTCGCTCGTCCGTCTGTTCGTCGTCGTGCCGGTGCTGGTCGTTGCGGCGAACGCAGTGGGAGTACAGTTGGGCGTGGCGATGTCGTACCTGGACAGTTCGTCGCTTATCGGGGAGGCCGACAGGCCCGAGTACACCGACGCTCGCGCCGACATCGGCCGACGGGCGAGTTCGACCACCACCGAGCTGCTGATTCTCGCCCTGGCGCTCCTCGTGCCATTGCTGCTGCTTCTCCTGGTGAAGGCCGAGCCACGCTCCGGCCTGACCAACTGGATGCTGGACCCGACCGACGACATCGCGCTGAGTCCCGCCGGCTGGTATTTCACACTGATCAGCAGGCCCCTGGTCGGGTTTTTCCTCGTCCTGTGGGCCTGGCGCTACCTGGTCTGGTGTCTGTTCATGCGGCGTCTGGGTGGTATGGACTTAGAACTCCAGCCCGCACACCCTGACCTCGTCGGCGGGATCGCTCCCGTGGTGCGTGCGCACACCTCGTTCGTATTGGTGGGACTGGCGGTAAATGCGGCCCTTTCCGGGGCGATCGCCAACGAGCTCCTGTATGGCGGCGTGTCGATGACGGAGGTACGCCCCGAGATCGTCTTTTTCACGGTGATCTCAGTCATCGCGCTCGCCGCTCCACTCATCGCATTCACCCCCGGGTTGATCCGGGCCAAGAACCGGGGACTCATCGAGTATGGCCGGCTCGGACACGATCTGACCGTCGATTTCGATGCTCGCTGGAAGACTCCGGGGAATGAAAAGCTCCTGGACACGGCTGACCCATCTGCGATGGCCGACTTCAACGCGGACTACGACACGGTACGGGGCATGAAGGTGTTCCCGCTTGGCTTGCGTGCTCTCGTTGTGCTGGCCGTGATCCTGTTCGTGCCATTCGGTGCGCTGGCGCTTACGCAGGTGTCGCTCACGCAGCTGTTGCGGGCCATGGCCAGTAAGGCTTTCTAGTGCGGCTCCCGGGCCAATGACACAGATCCTCGACGTGCTGCTCTACGGGTCCGGGGCGGCCCTGTTCGTGTGGCTCGGGTTCTCCTCGTTCGTCTCCCTGCGGGAAGGTGAGCCCAGGGCCGCCGGGCGACTTCTGCTTCTCACCCTGCTGCTGCCGTTACCCTACCTGGCCGTGGTGCTGCTGCCCGGGTCCGCCGGAGCCACCACGGGGACGGTCATCCTGGCTATGACGCTGATTGCGGCGGCCGCCGTCCTGATCCCCACCGGCGCGAAGCACCGGGCGGAGCGGGACACGCCGACGACACGGTTCGACGAGCGGGATGTGATGTTCTCACGCGTCCGCCTCGTGCCTGGCTCGAAGCGCTTTGCCGAGTATTACGAGCGAAATCCGGCGAACTTCGAGCCGGATGAGAGATTCCGCGCCGAGGCGGGACTGCTCCGGAAGGGCTCGACGCTGTTCGAGCCGCTCAGTTTCGCGGCCGCGGACGCCAGCTTCCGGACGGTCGAAGAGCT
>JAMJQR010000156.1 GCA_023554335.1 Candidatus Benthicola marisminoris | reverse complement strand
CGGCGAGCGGCTCGACGACACGCTGTCGCGGCGGTTCACGGATGCCGGAGTCGAGGCTGTGCCGGTTTTCGACGACCCGGCCGCCTTCGTGGCACGCCGCGGCGAAGAGCTGACGGACGAGGTGTACGACCGTCTTCTGCGAGCGGGAGTGGATCGCATCGAGGTCTTCTCTAGCGCCGCGTTCATTCCGCTGCGGGGCTCGTTCGATGACCTCACGATGCGCCGCGACTGGAGCATGCAGCCGACGCTCGCTGAGGACGTGAAGGATCCCAAGACCGGGAAGCGCGTCGCGAAGCGGGGAGATGACTTCACTCTCGAGCTGTTCACCAAGCTTCGCGGCAAGCGCGTGCGCGAAGCCCTGGTCTTCACCGGCGGGCCGCGCGGCGAGTCGCCCCTGATCCGGAACACCCTGGCCAAGGACCCGACGGGTGGAGAGGCGGAAGCCCTCCGAAACATCTACTCGCTCGTGAGGCCTGGGGAAGCGCCGAACATCGAGACGGCGCGGACGGCGCTGGACAGGCTGTTCTTCAATCCGAAGCGGTACGACCTGGGACGCGTGGGGCGTCACAAGGTCAATCACCGGCTGCGGGACGTGTACCGGCTGCTCGACATCGAGGTCCCGACGTCCGACACCACGGTGCTCGCGCCCTCGGATTTCGTGGCGATCGTTCGTTACCTGATCGAGCTCAGCGAGGGTCGTGGGTACACGGATGACATCGACCACCTCGGGAACCGGCGGGTCCGCTCCATCGGAGAGCTGATCGCGAACCAGTTCTCGGTCGGACTGTCCCGGATGGCGCGGCTGGTGCGCGAGCGTATGTCGATCAACAGCGATCCCGACAAGATGAGCATAGACGACCTGGTCAACGCGCGGACGGTCAGCGCCGTGATCCAGGCCTTCTTCGGGAGCTCGCAGCTCAGCCAGTTCATGGATCAGACCAACCCGCTGGCGGAACTGACCCACAAGCGGCGCCTGAGCGCGCTCGGGCCGGGCGGCCTGAGTCGGGAGCGGGCGGGCTTCGAGGTGCGGGACGTGCACTATTCGCACTACGGCCGCATGTGCCCGATCGAGACGCCGGAGGGGCCGAATATTGGTCTCATCACCTCGATGACGACGTTCTCGCGCCTGAATGAGCTCGGGTTCCTCGAGACCCCGTACCGGAAGGTCGTGGACGGGATCGTCACGGACGAGCTCGAGTGGCTGTCCGCGTCGGAGGAAGAGGACTACGCCGTCGCCCAGGCGAACGCAGCGGTGAACCCGGACGGGAGCTTCGTCAAGGACCTGGTCCTGTGCCGGCGCCGCGACGACTACCCGCTGCTGCCGCACGACGAGATCGACTTCATGGACGTAGCGCCGGATCAGCTGGTGGCCGTTTCACCCGCGCTGATTCCGTTCCTGGAGCATGATGACGCGAACCGTGCCCTCATGGGCTCGAACATGCAGCGGCAGGCCGTCCCGCTTCTCTTCCCGGACGCGCCGCTGGCGGGCACGGGGCTCGAGGAGAAGGTGGCCGCCGACTCCGCTGCGGTGATCGTCGCCCGCCGGGGCGGCAAGGTCACTCGGGTTACGGCCGAGGAGATCGTGATCGACACGGGCGCTCGGAAGGGCGCAAAGGCGGACGAGCCTCTGGCCCGCCTTTCCCAGTACGACCGGTACCGGCTCAAGAAGTTCTGGCGCACCAACCAGGACACGGCGATCAACCAGCGTCCGATCGTGCAGACCGGGCAGACGGTCAAGGCCGGCGACGTGATCGCCGACGGAGCGGCCACCGACTTCGGCGCCCTGGCGCTGGGTCGCAACGTCACCGTCGCTTTCATGCCCTGGTACGGCCACAACTTCGAGGACGCCATCGTAATCAGCGAAGGTCTCGTGAAGAACGACGCCTTCACTTCAGTGCACATCCAGGAGCTGGAGCTCCACGTCCGTGACACCAAGCGCGGAACCGAGGAGATCACGGTCGAGATCCCGAACGTGGCGGAAGAGGCCCTGGTCGACCTGGACGAGCGCGGCATCGTGCGCATCGGAGCCAGCGTGAAGACCGGCGATATCCTCGTCGGGAAGATCACGCCCAAGGGCGAGACGGAGCTGTCGCCGGAGGAGAAGCTTCTCACGGCGATATTCGGCGAAAAGGCCAAGGACGTGAAGGACAGTTCGCTTCGCGTGCCGCCTGGCGTCGAGGGCACGGTCATCGACGTCAAGATCTTCTCCCGCCGGATCGACGACCCGCTGCTCGAAAGAGAGCACGGTGAGCGCATCGCGAGGCTCCGCGAGACGGAGCGAGAAGAGATCACGCGCATCACGGAGGCCCGGGACGAAGAGCTGCAGACGTTGCTCGAGGGCCAGACGGTGGCGCTCCTGCTGCGGCGAGGCACCATCGAGCCGCTCCTCAAGGAGGGGCAGAAGCTGGGCAAGAAAGCGCTGGGTGGGCTCGATTTCGGCGATGTCGACCTCAGCACGCTCAAGGTGAAGAACGACATCGCCAATCGTCGCGCCCGCCGGGTGATCGACGAGGCCAAGCGGCGGATCGAGCGGATCCGCGAGCGCACCGAGGAAGGGATCGACCGGGTGTTTCAGGCGGACGAGCTGTCTCCCGGAGTGGTGCAGCTCGTGAAAGTCTATCTGGCCGAGAAGCGTAAGATCTCGGTCGGAGACAAGATGGCCGGACGCCACGGTAACAAGGGCATCATCGCCCGCGTGGTCCCCGAGGAGGACATGCCGGTCCTTCCCGACGGAACGCCGGTCGAGATCGTGCTCAACCCGCTCGGAGTTCCGAGCCGCATGAACGTGGGGCAGATCCTCGAGACGCACCTCGGCTGGGCCGCGGGCCAGCTGGGATTCCGGGCGCAGACCCCGGTCTTCCAGGGAGCGACGGAGGACGAGATCGGGGCGCTGCTCAAGCTCGGCGGCGCGGCCTGGGGCGGCCGTTTTCTCGCCCGCGACGTGGAGCTTCCGGCGATCGATGCCGAGGCGGTCCAAGGCTTCATCAGGGGGATTCAGTCGTTCCGCGGCGACTTCCAGCCGGCGAAGAACGGGCACCCCTCGGGTCTCGGTCAGAGTCTCGACGCGTACCTGTCGCGCGGTGCGGACAAGTCGGCCAAGGCCTTCCTGCAGGTGTTCGGCAAGTACGTGGTCGAGGTGGCGCGCGCGGCTTCGGGCGCCAGCACGGCAGCCAAGCTGAAGGAAGAGGGTTGGCCGGCGGCGGCCGAGCTCATCGGTAAGAAGACGATCACCGGTGGTCTCGATGCGGCCGTTGTGGAACTGATGCTCGCGGCCGGGATCAAGCCGGGCGGCAAGATGATGCTGCGGGACGGCCGCACGGGCGAGCAGTTCGACGCGGACGTCACCGTCGGCGAGATCTACATGATGAAGCTGTCTCACCTCGTGGACGACAAGATCCACGCCCGCTCGATCGGGCCGTACAGCCTGGTCACGCAGCAGCCTCTCGCGGGCAAAGCGCAGTTCGGCGGGCAGCGGTTCGGTGAGATGGAGGTGTGGGCGCTCGAGGCGTACGGCGCGGCGCACACGCTGCAGGAGATGCTCACGGTCAAGTCCGATGACGTCACCGGCCGCAGCCGGGCGTACGAGGCGATCGTGAAGGGCGAGAACCTGCCCAAGCCGGGCGTGCCTGAGAGCTTCAACGTGCTGGTCAAGGAGCTTCAGGCGCTTGGACTCAGCGTGACGCTGGGCAGCGACGACGACGATTCGATTTTCGCGCAGTGACGGATATTCAGCGACAGAGGGGTCACACAGGATGATCGATTTCCCCCGCCATCGCGGAGCCGGTTCTTCGGACTTCGACTGGATGCAGATCAAGATCGCCTCGCCGGACGAGATCCGGTCGTGGAGCTATGGTGAGGTCACCAAGCCCGAGACGATCAACTACCGGTCGTTCAAGCCGGAACGGGACGGCCTGTTCTGCGAGCGCATCTTCGGGCCGGTCAAGGACTGGGAGTGCCACTGCGGCAAGTTCAAGCGCATCCGGTACCGCGGGCACGTATGCGACAAGTGCGGTGTCGAGGTCACGCTGTCCAAGGTGCGCCGGGAGCGCATGGGACACATCGAGCTGGCCGTGCCGGTGGCGCACATCTGGTTCTTCAAGACGCTGCCTTCGCAGATGGGCTATCTGCTCGGGATGAAGCTGCGCGACCTCGAGAGCGTGGTCTACTACGCCGCGTACGTGGTCACCGACCCGGGGAGCCGCGAGGTCGAGGTCCGGCAGGTGCTCACGGAGGACGAGTACTGGGAGCTCACCGACCAGGCTCGCGAAGAGGGCGACACCGACTTTCGGGCCGAGATCGGAGCCGAGGCCGTCCGCACGCTGATGAACCAGCTCGAGTTGGACTCGGAGGCGGAGCGGCTGCGGGTCGAGGTCGCGACCGAGACGTCCAAGCAGCGCAAGAAGAAGAAGCTGAAGCGGCTGAAGGTCATCGACGCCATCCGCAACAGCGATCCGGACCCTGCGAAGCGGAACAACCCCGAGCACATGATCATGGACGTGATCCCGGTGATTCCGCCGGATCTACGTCCCCTGGTCCCGCTCGACGGTGGAAGGTTCGCCACCTCGGACCTGAACGACCTGTATCGGCGCGTCATCAACCGGAACAACCGGCTCAAGAAGCTCCTGGAGATGCGGGCTCCCGAAGTGATTCTTCGGAACGAGAAGCGGATGCTCCAGGAGGCCGTGGACGCCCTGTTCGACAACGGGCGCCGGGGCAAGGCGATCCGAGGGCGCGGCAAGCGGCCACTGAAGTCCCTGTCGGACATGCTGAAGGGCAAGCAGGGTCGCTTCCGCCAGAATCTGCTCGGAAAGCGTGTGGATTACTCGGGCCGCTCGGTGATCGTCGTGGGGCCGGAGCTGCAGCTGCACCAGTGCGGGCTTCCGAAGGTGATGGCCGTCGAGCTCTTCAAGCCGTTCATCATCCACGAGCTGGAGAGACGGGGCGACGCCGAGACGGTCAAGCGCGCCAAGAAGCTGGTCGAGCGCTACGACCCGAAGGTCTACGAGGTGCTCGAGGACATCATCAAGGACCACCCGGTGCTGTTGAACCGGGCGCCCACGCTACACCGCCTCGGGATCCAGGCTTTCGAGCCGGTCCTTGTGGAGGGGAAGGCGATCCGGATTCACCCGCTGGTCTGCGCCGCGTTCAACGCGGACTTCGACGGAGACCAGATGGCCGTGCACGTGCCGCTCTCGTTCGAGGCGCAGCTGGAGGCACGTGTCCTGATGCTGTCGAGCAACAACGTGCTCAAGCCTTCGAACGGCCGGCCGATCGCCGCGCCGAGTCAGGACCTCGTCCTGGGCTGCTATTTCGTCAC
>JAMJQR010000155.1 GCA_023554335.1 Candidatus Benthicola marisminoris | reverse complement strand
CCCTGTACGATCAGGAGAAGCGGTACATCGTGCCGGCGATTTCCGTCGGCTTCGTGCTGTTCCTGGCCGGGATCGCGATGGCGTACTTCCTCGTTCTCCCGCTCGGCCTGCGATTTCTGATCGGCTTCCAGGCGGAGACGCTGACGCCGATCATCACGGTCGATGAGTACCTGCGTTTCGCGACGCGGCTCATTCTAGCGTTCGGCATCATCTTCGAGATGCCGGTCGTGCTGGTCCTCCTGAGCTTCCTGGGCATCGTCACGCCGGCGGGGCTCCGGAGGTACCAGAGACACGCGCTCGTGGCCCTGGCCATCGTCGCGGCGCTCCTCACCCCTGCCGATCTCGGCACGATGTTCATGCTGCTTCTGCCGATGATGCTCCTGTACGAGCTCTCGATCTGGCTGGTGCGCCTCGTGGGAGGTGGCCGCCGCCGGGCAGGGGAGCCCGCTCCGGGTACCTGACGGCCATGAGGTCCGCTCTCTTCGTTCTCGTGGGAGTATGGCTCGTGGCCCTGCCGGGGCTTGTGTCCGCGCAGGAACCGATACGTACGATCCGAGACCGGGACCGTGCCGAGAAGGGAGTTCCCCGGGACTTCGATGTGGATCCTCGCTTCCCCGAGGACACTCTGCTGGTCGATCCCTCCGACACGATTCCGGAGCTCGACATCGAAGCTCGCCGACAGGCCCTGGAATCCGAGGGTTTTCCAGCCCGCGACGACATCTTCCGGCAGTTGAAGGACCTGCCCGGGTTCATGGTCTTCGAGTACAGGGGTCAGGAAGTGCGGCTCGACGTGGAGGACGAGCGCATCGGACTGCATGGGGACGCGCAGGTCAACCGCGGACCGGACGTCCTGACGGCGGATACGATCCGGTACCGCGGGAACGTGAAGTTCATGTCCGCTCTCGGGAACATCCAGCTCGTCGGGATGGATCAGAAGGACGTGAAGAGCGATTCCGTCCTTTACTACGACCTCGCCAGCCTGAAGGGAACCGTGTTCGGCGCCGAGACCCAGTTCATGCAGGGCGGTACCACGTGGAGGGTGGTGGGCGACGTAATCCCGAAGGCCCAGGACACGGTGTACGCCGCGGAAGGCGCCTTTACCTCCTGTGACGTGGAAGCACCGCACTACCGCTTCCAGGCTGGCGAGATCAAGCTCGTGAACCAGGACGTCATCGTGGCGTGGCCGGTGGTGCTGTACGTGAGCAACGTACCGGTCTTCTGGCTCCCGTTCTTCGCGCAGGACATTCGCCCGGGCCGACGCAGCGGGATTCTCCCGCCACGGTTCGGATTCAACGACGTGGTGCAGACCTCGGGCAGCGCGAGCCGTAACGTGACGGATTTCGGCTACTACTGGGCCATGAGCGACTACACGGATGTCTCTGCCTCGATCGACTGGTTCAGCGGACAGTACACACGTCTGAACGGCACATTCCGATACCGCTGGCTGAAGAAGTTCATTCGCGGAAGCGTGGCGTACGGTGAGACGTTCAGCGAGACGGGCCGCAACCTGACCATGGGCTGGAACCACGACCAGGAGCTCGGTCTCGCCACCACGCTGCGGGTTTCCGCCCGCTACATCCAGGACACCCGGACGTTCCAGGACCAGACGTACGATCCCCGTCTTCAGACCCAATCCATCGACTCGGACGCCGGGCTGAACCACCGGTTTTCCTTCGCGAACGTGGCGGTGTCGGCCCGGCGGCGTCAGTTCCTGACGAGTGAGAGGACGGAGCTGACGCTGCCCCAGCTCAGCCTGAGCTTCTCTCCCGTGACTCTGTTTTCCGCCCCCCGGTCGCAAGAGGGTCTGTTCAACAACATGACCCTGTCGGGAACCGGGAGCTTCAGCCGCAACAGCACGAGCGAGCCGCTGGCGACCGATCGGGCGACGACCAACGGATCGCTGTCGGGGGGCCTCCGGCTCAAGCAGCTGACCCTTTCCGGGGCCGCCCGCTACAACGAGGTACGCACGACGGAAGAAGACTCTACCGGCGTCGAGCTGCCTTCGGCGGCGGTTCGGCAGGCGACCTGGAACGCCGGCCTGGACTATCAGGTCAACCTCGTCGGGTCCACCACGCTGCGACCGAATCTGCGATGGAGCGGCGGCTACTTCCGCTCCCCCGACACGGGAGGTGACTTCGTCACGGTGCCCACCCAGATGAGCTTCGGGGCCACGCTGAGCACCGACTTCTTCGGTTTCTACCCGGGATTCGCGGCCTTCAGTCGGGTTCGCCACAAGCTCTCACCTGGCTTCTCCTGGGCCTACTCGCCTGCCGTCGCGGTGGACTCGGCGCGCGCTTCGATCCCGGGTTTTCCGGCCGACTCGGTCCGGGCCCGGCACACGCTGTCTGTCAATCTGCGGCAGACCTTCGAGGCGAAGGTGAAGGGAAGCGCGGCGCCGGCGGACGGTGCGGGCGCGGAACGGGCGCCGTCCCGGTTGCCGGCGGTTCCCGGTGACTCGGCTGGGTTGGGGCCGGACTCGCTCGCGGCTGACTCGCTCGGTGGGGAGTCACTGGCGGCGACGGCGGATTCGCTGTCCGAGATGGACCTCACGGGGCCGCCGCGAATGCCGCCGCGCGACCGGGTCATCTCGCTGCTCGCGATCAACACATCCGCCTTCGTGTTCGACTTCGAGCGCGCCAAGCTGGGAGAGCCGGCGCTCATCACTCCGACGATTTCCAACAACATCAGCTCGGACCTCCTGCGAGGCCTCACCATCAACATGACCCATCGCCTGTTTGAAGGGACGGGTACCGATCGGCGCTTCGATCCGTCGCTGCAGCAGATTGCGCTAAGCTTCAGCCTGCGATCGGGAACGGGCCTCGGGGACCTGGTGGGACTGGGCGGCGGGGGGCAGCGTTCCCCGGCGGAGCGAATCGCCGAGAACAACGTGCGCGAGCCTGATCTGGATGCACGGGCTGGCCTGCGAGAGTTCTACGGAACGGAGCAGGTTGATCCCTTCGCGGGGGGAGGAGGCGGACCGTGGACTCTCAGCCTCCGGTACTCGCTGATCCGTCCGCAGAGGGAGGGAGGGCTCGAGAGCCAGACGGTGGACGGAACCCTGGTGTTTCAGCCGACGCCTGGCTGGGCCGTCCGCTGGTCCACGCAGTACAACTTCACCTCCGGTGACTTCGGCCAGCAGCTCATCACGCTCGACCGCGATCTCCATCGCTGGCGCGCCTCATTCCGGTTCGCCCGGTCGCCCAACGGAAACGTGGTATTTTCGGTCGGAGTCCACCTCACGGACGCGCCCGAGCTCAAGGGCGATTACCAGCAACAGACCAACTGAGCGACCTTGCCTCCGGCTGGCCGAATTCTTGAACGGGATGCAGCCGGGTAACCGCGGCCGGTTTGCCTGTCTCGGGCTGCACCCGGTGTGTGGAAAACCGTCGCGTCGCCCTGAAAATCGAGTGTGTTCGTCCATCATGGATCGAGCCGACTTTGGCCGGTTCGCCAGGGATGTGGGAGCGTCGAACCCGGATGACCAGGCACCACCAACTCAAGAACGAAGCCCGTCGGGCCGAGCAAAAGTCCGATTGGGGGCGCGCGATCGAGCTCTATAAGAGCGTGATCCGGATGGATGAGGATCGTGAGTCGGGGGCCGACGTCGGGGTGTATAATCGAATTGGTGACCTGTACCTCAGAATGGGCGACATGGCGGCCGCCGTCGAGTACTACGAGCAAGCGGCCGACCTGTACGCCGCCAACGGACTGCACACTTCGGCTATCGCGCTCTGCAACAAGATTTTGCGAATCGCTCCAGACCGCCACGAAGTCTACGGTCGGCTCGCGAAGCTGCATGCCTCGACCGGACTGCTCGTGGAGGCCAGGAATGCCTTCCTCAGGTTCTCCGAGAGGATGCGCGAGGCCAATCGGCTAAGCGAAGCCCTGGAGACCGTGCAGGACCTGGTGAGCCTGACCGGTGACGAGGACCTGCGGACGTCATTCGCCGAGCAGCTCGCCGGCGCCGGCCTGACCGCACAGGCCGTTGCCCAGCTTCGGCTCGTCTACCGCTCCCGAGTCGCCGATGGCCGTGGTGCCCAGGAGATCCGCGACCGCATCGTCGCTCTCGATCCAGACGCAGACCCGATCGTGGATATCGCTCCGCCTCCGCCACGAGCGACGCCTACGCCGGAGCCGGCGGTTTCGGAGATCGATCTCCGGGATGCCGTTACGCCGCCGCAGATGTCCTCCGATCCTCCGGCTCAGTTGGTCGAGTCCCACGGTCCCACGGCCGCGTCGCCGGAACTGCCTGACGCCGGATCGATCGGCGAGGCCGGATTCGAATCCGTCCTTTCCGAATTCCGGTCGCAGGTCCGCGACATCGTGGAGGAGTCGGATCACGCGGTTCACTATGACCTGGGCGTCGCATACATGGGGATGGACCTCCTGGACGAGGCCATCGGCGAGTTCCAGCTGGCGATGAAGAGTCCCGCCCTCATGCAATCGGCTCACGCCCTCCTCGGGGAATGCATACGCGCCCTCGGAGAACCGGTCACGGACGCCCCGGCCACGGAGACGGTCTCGAGCGAAGAGGCCGCGCTGCCTCTCGGCCAGGACGACGACTTCATGCTGGGTCAGTCCGTCGACCTCGGGGCGCCGTCGGACCCTGTCTCGGAGTCGGCGGTCGACTCCCCGGCCCGGGAGGTACCCGGGGATGAGGCCAGCGAGGACCTGGCGGCTGGCTCTGCGGAAGCAGAAGAGGATGAGCTGGCCGAGATGCTCTTTCAGGCTCGCCTCGCCCAGCACCGGGCGCGGACAGCCAGCGAGGCCGGAGAGGCCGATCACCACGCCCACCTGCAGCTGGGATTGACCTACCAGCGGATGGGCCTGGCGACGGAGGCGGTCCGTGATCTGGCCATCGCTCTTCAAGGTCCTTCGGATCTGAGGGAGGAGGCGTTGGAGGCCCTCGAACGCGCCGCCGCCGCGGAAGGGATCGAAGCTGCGGCGCTGTGCGAGGCTCTCGGCCTCCTGATCGAGAACGGACGTGAGGATGCCGCCGTAGCAGCGGGGCGCGACTACGTGAACCGACCAGCCATCCGGGAAGTGGATCGGCAGGCGGTACTGGCACTGCTACCTGCGGAGGAGGCCGACGCGACTCCTGAATCGGCGCCATCCCGGCCCGCTGCTTCCACGGACACGCTCGCGGAGCTGGGCGGAATCTTCGAGGAGCTGGATTCCGTTGCGGGTCAGGAGCTGGATGCGGCGCTCGGCCTTGAAGGCGACGAACCGATCGCGGGGATGGCCGCGCCTGCTGCCGCCCCCGCCGGCGACGACGCAAACGCGCTCTTCGGCGAAGCGGAGGGGCTTCGCGCCGCCGGCCGGATGGACGAGGCCGCATCGCACTACTACCGGGCCCTGGAGCTGTTCGAGAAGATGCGCGATGCAGTCCATGCTATCCGGACCGTAGACCGGCTCCTTGCCCTGCGTCCCGATGACGTGGTGCTGCACCACCAGAAGACCGAGTTCGCCATCATGATGAACGATCGCGAGCTCCTCATCTCGGCCTACCTGGACCTCGCCGCATGCCTCCGTCGGCAGAACGGCTTCCGAAGCGCCCGCACCGTGTACGGCCGGATTCTGGACCTGGATTCTCAGAACGCCGAGGCGCGAGCGGGGATCGCGGCCGTCGAAGCCGACGAGCTGGCTCGAGAGCGCCGCAGGCGGCAGCGGGCCCCTGTCGCCCCCGATCAGCCTGCCACGTCCGAGAGCGCAGCGCCCGCCTCGCCCGGCGAGTTCGACCAGATCTTCGACGAGCTTCGCGAACCGGGCGAGGAATCGTCAGCTGTTACAGCCGAGGACTTCGACTCCCGCTTCGAGCTCGGTGTGGCGTTCCGGCAGATGGAGATGTGGGACGAAGCCGCGCGGGAGTTCAAGGCAGCCGCACAGGGCATGACGGACCCGCTGCCCGCCTACGAGCGCCTGGGCGAATGTCTCAACGCTCTTCGGCGCTACGACGAGGCCCGCCGGACGCTGGGCGTGGCCGTGACTCATCCGGGGGAGGAAGCCGACAAGGTCGGGATCCTCTTCCAGCTCGGGGTTGCACACCTCCGGTCCGGCGACCGTGAGGGAGCCCGTTCCTTCCTGCAGCGGGTGGTTCAGATCGACCCGACCCGCGCCGACGCCGCGCAACTGTTGTCGTCTCTTCCCGCGTGACGGTATAATCCGGTCGATCCTGCGTCCGAGACCGGGCGCGCAACGGAGGTACCGGGGAGGCTGATGCTCGACGCCGCCATACCAACCCTCGAGGGGCTCCAACAACCCATCGCGCGCCGATTGGCGAGCGTCCAGGATGAGCTGGCCGCAATGGTGGAGGCGGACTTCGGGGCCGTCAACGAGGTGAACGACTACCTGCTGTCAGCCAGGGGCAAGTTCCTGCGCCCCACGCTCGTCCTCCTGTGCAACGAGGTAGGGGGCCGACCGGCACCTGAAGCCGTCCGGCTGGCGGCCGTGGTCGAGCTGATGCACGTGGCGACGCTCGTTCACGACGATGCAGTAGACCACTCGCCAGAGCGCAGGGGAATGCCGACCGTGAACTCACGGTGGAGCCATCAGGTCGCGGTCATCATGGGCGACTACCTGTACTCTCGTGCGCTCGTTGAGATCACGAGCATGGGTCGCATAGAGGCGGTCCATTTGCTGGCGGACGCCTCCAACCGAATGTCCATCGGCGAGATGAGGCAACTCGCGGCGCATGACGCGCTCGGAGCCACTGAAGACGACTACTACCTGCTGTGCGACCGCAAGACGGCGTCTCTGATCAGTGCGGCGTGTGAGCTGGGCGCCATGTATGGGACGCCGGAGCACGCGGCAGCGCTGGCCGGATACGGGCGCGACCTGGGCATGACCTTCCAGATCACCGACGACCTGTTGGACTACACGCAGACGGCGGAGGTCACGGGAAAGCCCAGCGGACTGGATCTCAGGGAGCACAAGGTGACGCTTCCCCTGATCGCTGCGCTACCCGAGCTGGGCCCCTCCGAGAGGTCTGCAGTCGAGGACGTCTTCGAGGATCCGCAGCCTTCGGACGAGAAGATCCAGAGAGTCGTCCGACTCGTTCGTGAGGCAGGAGGCCTGGACTACGCCCGACAAAAGGCGCGTGATTATGCGGATGCGGCCAGGCTGCGCCTCGCCGACCTTCCGGATGAGCCCGCCGTTCGTATTCTGGACCAAGCCGTGGACTTCGTCGTGGGACGCAGCAAATGACCGTAGACATTGGCGGAAGACGCAGACCGTCAGCCAAGAGGGTGACGCTGATCGTAGCCGGCGGCATGATGCTCGGCGCGCTCCTCACGGAGCTCATGTCCCTGGCACTGCCGGCAAGCGCTGCGCGGGAGTTCTTCGTGACGACCATCGCGGCGTCCCTCGGGCCGCTCACGATTGACCTCCTGGTCGTCGCCATGACGGTGGGACCGCTGGTCATCCGGCTGAACATTCTCAGCGTCGTCGGCATACTATTACTGGCCTGGTTCGCCAAGTCGCTCCTGTGAGCCACTGATACCGGAAGGAAGAGCCATGTTCGGCAATCTCGGGATGTGGGAAATGCTCATCATCCTCTTCATCGTGCTCCTGCTGTTCGGTGCTCGGCGCCTGCCCGAGATCGGCGGATCGCTGGGGAAGGGAATCAGAGAGTTCAAGGGTTCCCTGAAAGAAGTCGAAGGTGAGCTGAAGGAGATCGGCGGCTCCGACGCGACCGCCTCCGAATCGGAGCAGAAAGAGGCGGAGAAAGAGGCGCAGCCGAGGGCCTGAGCTACCCCCGCAAACGCAAAGAGGCGGGGCCTACGCCCCGCCTCCAGCACGTCCTCGCCGGCAGCCCGCGCGACCCCGGGCGCTACAACCCCGCCGCTGCCGCCCTCTGATTCAGCCGGTCACGACGATCCACGATCGTGGCGGTTTCCCGCAGACCTTCGATCCACCGCGTGACGTTCATCTGAGCCGCTTGCATCTGAAGCTGGGACCTCAGCTGTTCGCGCACGGCCACGAAGAGCTCCGGGCTGGCCTCCGTCCGATCATCAACCCGCAGAAAGAC
>JAMJQR010000154.1 GCA_023554335.1 Candidatus Benthicola marisminoris | reverse complement strand
GGGCGAGGCCGGAGGCTGCCCCCGCGATGTCCGCTTCACCGTGGCCCGTGAGGAATCCGACCGTGCTGCGGTTGGGTTTGGTCATGGCGAGAATCGCGCTGGTCAGTCGATACTCCAGGTCCTCGGTCTGGCGCACGAACGGGACGTTAGCCGTCTGGTCCGCATACTGAATCGCGATGCCCAGATACCCCTGCCGGACCTGGAATTCCTCCTGGCCCAGGACGTTGAACTGAATCGCCGGGATGTCCACCCGCTCCGCCTCGGCCTCCGCTTCCGGATCGGCGGCGGACGGGCTGTACGTGAGAAGCTGAAGGTTATCGCCCGCGGCGGAGGCGAAGTCGGACAGCAGGTCCTCCACGTCGCGCTTCACCAGCTCCACCTGTGGCGGCAGCTCGGGCGAGGCGAAGAACTTGAACGTGACCACGTCCTCGAGGCCCGTCAGCACGTCTCGGGTGGTCGGCGACAGAGTGTAGGCCTTGCCGGGCGTCAGGTCCAGGCGCCCTCGAATGTGACGCCCGAGCAGGTTACCCACCAGCAGAATCGCCAGCACCCCCAGGATTCCCAGCCTGAGAGTACGCCATGCGCGGCCCCTCAGGTTCAGCCGTCCCCGCTCGATCATCAGGTAGGCGATCCCGAGGAATGCCACCGTGATCGACAGGAAATAGACGATGTCCCTGAGGTCGAGCACGCCCCGGGTGATCGCCGAGAAATGCGTGAGGAGGCCCAGCCGGGTCGCAGCGGCCGCGAGCACGGGAGGCAGACCGACGAGCACCACGTTCATGGTGACCGCCATGAGCACGAAGATCGCCGCCAGGGCCACGATGAAGGCCGTGATCTGGTTCCTCGTCAGCGAGGACGCTGCCAGGCCGATGGCGACCAGGGCGCCGGTGAGCAGTAACGCGCCGATGTACTGCGCGACCATCACCCCGAAATAGGGCGCACCGCCGAGCCGCAGAGCGATCGCCGCGCCCAGGGTCCCGGCAAGCGCCACCGACATGAATCCCATGACCCCGCAGAACTTGCCGAGAAGGAACTCGAGCGTCGAAATCGGTTGCGCCAGGACGAGCTCCAGCGTGCCCCGCGAGCGTTCCTCCGCCAGGGACCGCATCGTGACCGCCGGAACGAAGAACAAGAGGAGCCAGGGCATCAGCTCGAACATCGGCCTCAGCGTGGCCTCGGCCGTGACGAACACGGTGCGGAAGTAGAAGAAGAAGTTCGTGGCCAGGAACACGACGACCAGGATGTACGCGGTGGCCTGGTCGAAGAAGCTCCTGAACTCGCGGCCCGCGATGACCGCCACGTTCCGGATCATGAGTCCGACTCCGTCAGGTTGCGGAAGAACTGCTCCAGATCCTCTTTCTCCACGCGCATCTCCCACAGCATCCAGCCGCGGTCCCTCGCCAGCTCGAACACTTCGGGTCGAGGGTCCGCAGAGTCCGCGCCCACGACGACGAACCGGGCCCGCGACCCGGAGTCCGGGGTCTCCAGGACTCGATCGACGGAGGGAAGGGCTTCCAGCGCCTTTCGGAGCGCTCCCGGCTCGGCATCGATCTCCACGGTCACCTGTACCCCGCGGTCATCTCCGGCGAGCAGCTTGTCCACCCCCCCGTCCGCGATGATCCGGCCCTGGTGAATGATCAGGAGTCGATCACAAACGGCCTGGACCTCCTGCATGACGTGTGTGCTCAGGAGTACCGTGTGGTCAGCGCCGAGGCGCGTGATGAGCTTGCGGATCTCGACCCGCTGGTTCGGGTCGAGTCCCTCGGTGGGCTCGTCGAGGATGAGGATGTCGGGCTCGGAAAGGATCGCCTGCGCGAGTCCGACCCTCTGACGAAACCCCTTCGAGAGATGGCCGATGGGGCGATAGTAGACGTCACCGATTCCAGTCTGCGCAACCGCGGGGTCGATTCGGTCCTGAATTCGGCTCTCCTCGATACCACGCAGTCGCGCCACGAACGTTAGGAACTCGCCGACCAGCATGTCCGGGTAAAGGGGGTTGGTCTCCGGCAGATACCCGATGCGGCGCCGGGTTTCGGCCGGGTCTTCGGACACCGGACTTCCACCGATCTCGATCCCGCCGGAATCCGGCTCCAGCGCCCGTGTGATCAGGCGCATGGTCGTGGTTTTTCCTGCTCCGTTGGGACCGAGAAACCCTACGACCTCGCCCCGGTCGATGGAAAAAGACACTCCGTCCACGGCGCGCACGTCACCGAAGCTCTTGGATACCTCCTGTAGACGAACCAGCGACATGCCGGACCTCTCGGATAGGGTTGGCGGTGGGCCAAAGTAGTGGTGTCCGCATGCGTGTCAATCAAGACCCAGGTGGGATGCGCGCGCACGACGCGAAAAACTTGCCGCGGCCCCGCCCAAAAGCGACCTTGCGGTGCTCTCCGGGCCGGGATCCCGGCCCGGACTCCAGTACACGATATGTCGGACGGAACAAGGGATTCGATTCGATGCGAATACTCGTCGGTACAAGGGGTGGCCTGTACGTGGTCCGGTGGGTCCACGGGGAGAGGTCCGCCCAGGTTGAGGAGAGCCATTTCGAGGGCGATGACGTGCGCGCCATCGTGCCTGCCGGACGGTCTTTCTACACGGCCGTGAGCGGACACGGGGTGTGGAAGTCGGAAGACCAGGGGCGGACATGGGAGCAGATGACCGGGCCCTTCGACGGCCACGTGGTCCGCTCGCTGGCCGTGTCGCATCGTGACCCTCAGATCCTCTACGCCGGAACCCGGCCCGCGGCCCTGCACATCTCCCGCGATGGCGGCTCCAAGTGGGAGGAGATGACGGAATTCCGTGTGCTCGGAGTACGTGAGGGCTGGAAGGACACGGGAGAAGGCTCCAGCCGGGTGGAGACGGTGGCAGCCGACCCGCACGACTCGAGCCGCCTGTATGCCGGCGTCGAGATCGGGGGAGCGTACCGGAGCGATGACGGCGGGCAGACCTGGACCGGCTGCAACGAAGGCCTGTTCGACGAGGTGCACGTGCTGCTTCCCGACCCGCTGGATTCCTCGCGCGTGTACGCGGCCACGGGCGGTGGCTTCCACATCAGCCGCGATCGTGGCCGCAAGTGGACCGCCCACGCCGGAGAGCCGGGTGAAGCGTACTGCACGTGTCTGGACGCGGAGTTCGAGCGTGGTGCCCGCGACTCACTCCTGGTGATGGCAACGGCAGCAGGACCGCCCGCAACCTGGGAGGGCTCCAGGGGTGATGCCAAGGCACGCCTGCTGGTCAGCCGGGACTCGGGAGAGACGTGGGAGGCTTTCAAGACCAGCACTATGGGAGAGAAGGGCGCTTTCACGGCGCTCGCGACCGACCGAACGGCCCAGCAATCGGGTTTCATCGGGACGAGCACCGGCCGCCTGTACTACGGAAATGCCGTCCTCGGCCGGTGGTCGAAGATCCTGTACGGTCTGCCGCGTGTGCAGGTGCTTCAGGTTCTGTAGGCCCACGAGGGCGTTCTCTTGACGGAGTGATCCATGACGTACGGACGCAGGACGGCGCGAGCGGCCGGGTGGCTGGTTGCGGCGGGATTGGCGACGCTCGGACAGCCGACGGCCGCCGCGGGACAACAGGCCCTGAGCGTCGAGAGCATCTTCGGCAGCGGAGACTTCAGAGGACAGTCGATCTCCGTGCGCTGGATGCCCGACGGGGCGCACTGGTCCACGATCGACAGGGATTCCCTCGGCAACGGCGAGCTGTGGCGGGTCGACGCCCGCACGGGTGAGCGGGAGAAGCTGGTGTCCGCCGCCGAGCTGGTTCGGCCTGGCTCGGAGCAGCCGCTCGACATCGAGGGCTACTCCTTCTCGCAGGACGGGCGCCGGGTCCTGATCTTCTCCGAGAGCCAGCAGGTGTGGCGAGCGCGGACCAAGGGTCGTTACTACGTCTTCGATTTCCCTACCCGGCGGCTCACTCCCGTGAGCGAGGCGGATGGCTGGCAGATGTTCGCCAAGTTCTCTCCCGACGCGCGGCAGGTCGCCTTCGTGAGGGACCACGACCTGCACGTCGCGGACCTGTCCGACGGATCGGAACGCCGCCTGACGTTCGACGGCAGCGAGACGATCATCAACGGAACCACGGACTGGGTGTACGAGGAGGAGCTCGGGTTGCGCGACGCCTTCCGCTGGAGTCCGGATGGGGCGCGCATCGCCTACTGGCGCTTCGATCAGAGCCCGGTGCGCACGTACTGGTTGATGGATGCCCTGCCGCTGTATCCTGAGCTGACCGGCGTCCGGTACCCGAAGGCCGGCGAAGAGAACTCCACGGTCCAGGTGGGCTCCGTGGAGCTGGCCTCGGGCGAGACGACCTGGTTCGACATCGGCCCGCAGACGGACATCTACGTGGCACGAATGGAGTGGGCCGAGTCTTCCGAGCAGGTCGTCATCCAGCGGCTGAATCGTCACCAGAACCAGCTCGACCTGCTCCTGGGTGACGCCCGGTTGGGCACCACGTCGTTGCTGTTTTCCGAGCGCGATGAAGCCTGGATCGACGCGAACGACGATCTCCACTGGATCGAGGGTGGAGAGCGCTTCACGTGGACGAGCGACCGCGACGGCTACTCGCACGTTTACCTGTACGATCGTTCCGGTCGGATGGTGAGGCAGCTCACCCGGGGCAATTGGGACGTGACGGCGTTCCACGGCGTGGACGAGGAGGAGGACCGGATCTTCTTCACTGCCGCCTCCGAGAGCCCGACGACACGGTCCGTGTACCGGGCGTCCCTGGAGGGCACCGACATGACCCGGATCGCCGGCGGCCGAGGCACGCATTCGGCGCGCTTCAGTCCCGACTTCCGACTGTTCACCGACACCTACTCCGCGATCGGCTCCCCGCCGGTCACCCGCCTGCGCCGGGTGTCCGACGGAAGCGAGGTGCGGGTGCTCGCGGACAACTCGGAGCTTTCCGGGAAGCTGGAAGCGCTGGATCTCAGGGAGCCGGAGTTCTTCACCGTTCGTGCCGAAGATGGCAGTGACCTCAACGCGTGGATCATTAAGCCGCGGGACTTCGATCCGGGCAAGACGTACCCTCTGCTCCTTTACGTGTACGGCGGACCAGGCAGCCAGACCGTGCGCGACGCGTGGGGAGGTTCGCGGTACCTGTGGCATCAGATGCTGGTGCAGGACGGAATCCTGGTGGCGAGCGTCGACAATCGCGGTACCGGCGCGCGCGGACGCGAGTTCAAGAAACAGGTCTACATGCGCCTGGGCCAGCTGGAGACCGCGGACCAGCTCGCGGCGCTGCAGCAGCTGGGAGAGCTGCCGTACGTGGACGCCTCTCGCGTGGGGATCTGGGGCTGGAGTTATGGCGGATACATGGCTCTCATGACGTCCCTGACAGGCGGTAGCCGGGTCGCGGCGGCGATCGCCGGGGCACCGGTCACGTCCTGGGAGCTGTACGACACGATCTATACGGAGCGCTTCATGCGGACGCCGCAGGAGAACCTCGACGGCTACGCGGCCGGCGCTCCGCTCACCCTCGCGGGGGGCCTGGAGGGTGAGCTGCTCATCATCCACGGTACCGCGGACGACAACGTGCATCCGCAGAACACGCTGCGGATGATCTACGAGCTCGAACAGGCGGGCAAGCAGTTCGACATGCGGTTGTACCCGGGCCAGCGTCACGGAGTGCGGGGCCGGGTCCTCACGGTCAACCTGTACGAGATGATGACGGCCTTCCTTCACCGGACGCTGCTGACGTCGGGTCCGGGGGAGCCACCGACACCCGATACCGCCTGGCTCGGGCGCTAGCGGCCGGGTCCATCAACGTGAAAGGGGCGGCGACCCGTAAGGTCGCCGCCCCTTTGTGCATCGATGGGTCCCGCCGGCCAGGTCAGTATCCGGTGTGGCAGATCCCGCACGACTGCGTGCTGCGATCGGCGGCCCGCTCCGGATCGAAGTCCGGTCCGTGCGGGTTGACGCGCCAGCCCTGCTTGGCAGAGTGACAGGCCAGGCATTCCGTCTGCTGGTGGCAGCCTACGCAGCTCTCCATGCCCTGACGCGCAGCTACGCCGTGCTGCTGGAGCCAGTTGGCTATGCCGTCGTGGTAGCCGCCATTCTGGCGACCGTCCTGTGCGACGCCCTGGTTGGAATGGCAGTCGCGGCAGAAAACCTCACGTGAATGGCACTCGGCGCATTCCACCGGGGCAGCCCAGGATTCGGCCGCGTGCCGTGTCACGAAGTTGGCGGGGTGGTACTGCATCTCCGGGTTAACCGGACCGTCGTGGCAATCGACGCAGAAGGTCTCCTTGTGACACTGGGAGCAGGTCGGCTGCTGAGCCGACGCGGCCGTGCCGTGATTCGTCTTGAAATCAGGGGTATGACCGGGCGCCGCCGACTCAGGGTAGTGGCACGTTTCGCACGGGTTCACACCGACCTCGAAGTGGTTCTCAGCGCCGTTGCCGTGGCATGCCAGGCAGGTGTCGCCGTTCGCCGCCTGCACGGCCATGTCCCCATCCTCACCCGGGACTCCGTGACAGTTCTGGCATCCCAGCTTGGGATGCGTCGCGTGCTTGAACTTCAGTCCGCTGTCCTTCGGCGTGTAGCCGGTGTACCCGACCTCGGGAAAGGCCTGTCCGTTGTGACAGCCGGCGCACAAGGCCGGATCCGCCGACACGTTCAGGGCCTCGTCGCCCGAGTAGATTCCGGCGTGGCAACTCTCGCAGCCGGCCGCGCCCAGAGCCGCGTGCTTCTGGTGCGGGAACTCGAAGGCTGCACGGGAGGCCGCGAACAAAGCTCCGGCGCCGACCGTGAGAACGAGAGCGCCCAGGTAAGCGAGCCGCCTCATCGGGTACCTCCACTGTTGAAGCGCCAGCGCAATCCGACGCTCGCGCGCCCTTCGGTCCAGGTGTCGGCCAGGGGCCGGTTCTTGTCCTCGATCCGGTAGAACCCGAGGCTGGCGTCCAGGGTCAGGTTGGCCTTCGGAATGTCGTACGCTCCCTCCACGGCGCCTCCCGTCACGTACCTCTCGCCCTCGCGGAATTCGTACAGAGTCTCGGTCGCCGTGCCGCGGAGTGCCAGGTACGTGGTTCCGCTCGGTCCGAGGAAGCGTCCGAAGATCAGGTCACCGCCGTACCGCGAGCCGCCGAATCCATCCTCGGCGCGATAGCGGGCGTCCACGTACCACCGGTCCGGATTCCAGTAAATCCGGCCGAATCCCCGCCAACCGTCCTTCTTGATCGTGGTTGTGGCTGGGCCGGCGTTGGTGTCCTCGTACTCGCGATACGCGCCGCCGAGCTCCACGAGCAGCGGCAGCTGTCTGGACGTCCAGGTACCGGAGAGCCGCGCCTCGTCGAATCCCACGGGCGAGAAAGCGCTCCAGATGGTCCAGTAGTCGAAGAACGGAGTGTAGTGCCGGGCCTGCGCCGCGAACCGGATTCCCAGCAGCTGAGGCGTCGTGATCCGGAGTCGCGCGTCATTGATGTTGTCGTACGCGAAGTC
This sequence comes from Candidatus Benthicola marisminoris, assembly GCA_023554335.1. Classification (GTDB taxonomy): domain Bacteria; phylum Gemmatimonadota; class Gemmatimonadetes; order Palauibacterales; family Palauibacteraceae; genus Benthicola; species Benthicola marisminoris. Next base: position 7,586 of record JAMJQR010000154.1, on the reverse strand, counting down.
GTATGCGCCGGCGACGTCGAAGGCCCAGCCGCCGACCAGGGCGCGCAGGTCCACGGCCGCCCTCTCGGAGTAGAGTCCCAGACGGTCCGTCCGAAGCTCGCGCTGATAGGTCGCCGACCCGGAGAATACCTTCCCTCCGCGGAATCCGATCTCACCGCCGAACAGGTAGCTCCGCTGGTCCGTGGCAAGCAGGTCCGCGTCCTGGTACAGGGAACCGTTTCGGGGGGCGTTCACCCCGCGAGCCAGGCTCCAGCCGCCGTAGGCATCGAGCCACAGCCACTTCAGCCCCCGGTAGACGATCGAGGCTCCGTCGAAGTTGTAGTACCCCAGGCCGGAGGCGCGATACATGCGCCCTGCCTTCACCTGGAACGCCGCGCGGCTGTAGCTGAGGTAGCCGGTCAGCAGGTCGAACTTCTGCGCGGTGCGCGGCCACAGGTCGTCGCTCCCCAGGCGCGTGCGCATCTGCCCGTGGAAAGACAGTCCCTGCACGCCTGTCCAGCCAGCGAAGCGCAGGTCCTGGGTGAACGGCATGATGTCCTGCCGCTGCCCGTTGTTCTCGTACCAGCGGCAGAAGTCGCCATCGATGCAGGTCACCACGGTCCCGGATTCCAGCTGCCTCTGAAGGCCGGATCCGCCCACATCGCTCTCCAGGACGGAGTCGAGCGCGAACGGCTGCAATTGCAGCCAGCCCCAGTTGAGTCTCACGTCGCCACGAATTCCCTGGGCCTGTGCCGAGGCTGGCAGCCAGGCGATGGCGCACGCGATCAAGAAGAGGAACGTCCGGCGATGGACAGTCATAAGTCCTGCTCCGACGCGCTTGGGTTTACCTGTCACGGAGCTTCCTGGACGGCTGTATGAACATGGCCGGGATAGCGAAGCGGATCAACCCCGGCGGGACGAAGGGGCGGGGCCGGGTCTGCCCGACCCCGCGCCTCCTAACGATATCCGAAGAGCATGGTGTAGAGGATGAGGCCCACGATGGTCAGGCCGATGGCCAGCATGCTGAAGCCGAATACCCGCACCGCCTTCTCGAATTCCTCGGGCAGCGGATCCACGAGCCGCTCCTGGAGCTTGCCTTCCGCCTTCATCCGCTCGTACTCCATGGGCTTGTCGCGCTTGAGTTCGTCCAGCGGGACCCGCCCGGTAAAGATCACGGGGTCCATGGGGAACTTGTCGAGCCGGAAGTGCGTGTTGAAGAAGTGAATGGTGAAGATGAACGCCACCGCCAGCAGCGCCTCATCACTGTGGATGATCGTGGCCACATTGACGAACCAGCCGGGCAGCACGTTCGTGAAGAACTCCGGGAACCACAGCAAGAGCCCGGTGGACCCGATGATGAACATACCCCAGAACACCGCGAAGTAGTCGAACTTCTCCCAATAGGTGAATCGGCCGTAGTTGGGCCTCTCTCCCTTGCCGAAGAACCACTTGATCGAGGCGACCAGCTCGCGGCCGTCGTTCTTGTTGAACATCAGAGAGTCGCGGGAGAAGATGTACTCCTTCCACGTCTGGCCGGACGCACGCTTTTGCTTGCGCACGTCTACCAGGTGGATGATGAAGATTCCGATCAGTGCGACGGCTCCCACGCGGTGCAGCACACCCATGGCCTCGAAGCCGCCGACCATGCGGGAGAACAGCTTCGCCCATCCCATCCACGAGAACTTGAGGGCCATCCCCGTGGCCGCGAGAAGCATGAAGCTGAGGAGCATCACCAGGTGCATGATGCGCTGGAACTGCGTGAACCTGCGGTACAGCTGCTTGCGCTCCTCCGCCACCGCCTCGGCGTGGCCCTTCCAGTGCTCCGGCTCGCGCCACAGGCGGAACAGCCACGCGCCCGTGTGGATCAGCGAGAACGTCAGGACACTGACCAGTAGCCCGGTCATGAGCCAGAAGGACCAGAACAGCCACGGATACTTGTCCGGATCGTGGTGCGTGGCGTGCGTCAGGTATCCCGTGAACTTCTCGTTCGCCGCCGGATGGCACTGAGCGCAGGTGTCCACGATGTGATCGCGCCCCAGCATCGAGGCCGGCTCGGAGTTCGGCAGGATGTTGTGCGTGCCGTGGCAGTCGTAACACTTGGCGGCACGCGCACCGCCGAGCCTCGAGACCTTTCCGTGGTACGTCTCGAAGAAGGTCTCGGACTCCTCCTCGTGGCAGCGCCCGCACTGGCTCATCATCAGCATTCGGAAATCGTCACGGTCCGTCCGGCTGATGCTGTGCGACGTGTGGCAGTCCTCGCAGGTGGGGTAGTCCTCCTCGCCGTTGGCTCCGTGCGAGAAGTCGCCGCTCTCCGGGTAGTGAATACTCTCGCGGAACTCCTCCTCGATCCCGTGATGGCACTGTCCGCACGTGCCGGCGATGTTGTTCGGATGGACCAACGAGGCGGTGTCGGCGGCCGGCAGTTCCAGATGGGCACCGTGGCAGTCGCTGCACGTCGCGGTGACCACGAGACCGCTCTGGAGAAGCCCCGTGCCGTGGATGCTCATCTCGAAGCCCTCCACGATCGGCGTGCCTTCACGCTGGATCCTCCGCGCCGCCGCCTCTCCCTCCTGGTGGCAGCTGCCGCAGAGCTCCGGCACGTTGCGCGGGTAGGTCGGCGAGACCGGATTCGTCTGATCGGCCGTCGCGTGCCGGTCGTGGCAGTCCAGACAGACCGGGGCGTCCACGACGCCGTCGGCGGCCAGCATCCCGTGCGTGCTGCGCTCGTACTGCTCGACTTCGCCCGCGTGGCAGATCGCGCAATCGACCGGTTCGGCGATCGTCTCGCAGGGCCGCTCGTCGTAGGCGAAGCTCACCTCTACGTGGCACTGCGAACAGGCCGTTCCCGCGTGCTCACCGAGGCTGTAGGCGCCCTCGTCCACGAACATCGGAACGGTGCTTCCGTCCGGCGCGGTTCCCGTCAGCTCCGGATCCGAATGGCAGACCATGCAATCGGCGTTGGCGACGCCCGCATCGTAGAAGACCCGCCGGATCTCGTGTGGCTGGTGACAGTCCACGCACGGCGGGATCACGTGCGGCTGCTCCTCCCACAGGCGCCCCTCGATGACCTGCGTGTGGACCTCCTCGATCCGGCCGTGACACTGCATGCACGTGCCGGCCACGTTGTCCGCGTGGATGCTCGAGCGGGCATCCGTATGCGGGAGGATGAAGTGCGACGTGTGGCAGGACGTGCAAACCGCGGTGACGGTCAGTCCGCCATGGAACAGGCCGTCTCCGTGGATGGACAGGGAGTAATTCTCCAGGATCCGGTCCTGGGGGATGTCCAGTCTCTCCGAGACCTCCGTCCCCTCCTGGTGACATTCCCCGCACAGGATGGGGATGTTCATGACGGAGGTCATTGACGCCTGGTTGTCACTCGAGAGGATGTCGTGGGTACCGTGGCAGTCACTGCAGCTCGGCGCCAGGGCGTCTCCGCGGGCGGCGGCCTGGCCGTGCAGCGATTGCCGGTGCTGGCGCGTCACGCGCCCGTGACACTGCGCGCAGCTGGGCGCCGGCGCGTCCTCGGGGTGCGGAAACGCGAGTCCCGCGTGGCAATCCTGGCAGCGAAGGGCGCCGTGCACCGAAGCGCCCAGAGACTCCTGCGTCACGACCAGCCGGTCACCGTCGGGCTGGCTCTGGAAGAACGCGGGGTTCTCGTGGCACATCAGACAGTTGACTTCCTGTGCAACCACCCCACGCGGCACCGCGACGACGGCGAAGAGCGCAGCCGCCAGCGCGAATGGTACTCTATCTATAAACGTCCTGCCTCGCATCAGGCCTCCGGAACGAATGATCGGTCTACCCTGATTCCAACGGGCCCCCGTTCAGGACCCGCGCTACGGTGCATTCCTCTGCAAGAAGCGGACGCAACGGGGTAATTGCATGGGAAGGCGAGGGATATGCATACGAAAGCAGGACACCGCCGGGTGCGGCGCCTCGCGAATGGGTCATAATGTCACCCCTCTGGGGGGCGCTGCCGTCCTCGCAGTCAGGCGTGGCTTTCCTGTCGGTCCTTTGTTCGGCCCGACGGGTCGACCGTGAGCTCCCCCGGAGGCAGCGAATCCAGCAGATCCGCCACTTCCTCTTCGTACCAGCGGCCGTGTACCGCCTGGATTTCGTGCTCGGGCATCTTCCCCGTCAGCCAGATCCAGCTCATTGGATAGACGTCCGGGTGAGCCATGACGAAGAAGAAATGCCAGATCACGATGGCCAGGGTCGCCAGCCACGCCTCGTAGAAGTGGATCGTCTCGGAAATCGATACGATCCACGCTGGCGCCCAGGAGGTCGCCACGACGGGGAACCAGAGCACGAGCCCCGTGATCGCCATCAGCGCAGTGCCCCACACCAGGGCCCAGTACTCCGCCTTCTGCGTGTAATCGTACCGACCGAATCGCGGCTTCCTTCTCGTCCTCCAGGTGTGGAAGCCCATGTTCTGGGCAAAGTCGGTCAGGTCACGGAAATTCGGGACCATGGCCATGAACTCGTCCCGCCCTCGTCGCGCGAAGAAGATGTAGAGAACGTGCACGACGGAGAACAGGATGAGGCCGACTCCCGCGATCCGGTGGGTCCAGGAACGCGCCGGCTCGCTCAGGAAGGCGATTCCCGTCCACTTCACCCACAGGGCCTCCGGGTAGCGAAGCGCGAACCCGGTGAGGACCAGGAGGATGAACGTCAGCGCCAGGGTCATGTGCTGCGCGATCTGGATCCGATCGAAGCGCACCACGCCGCGTTCCATGCGGTCTCGCCGCCTCTTCTCCACGAGGTAGTAGTTGAGAATGAGCGCGTTGTGCAGCGCCATACCGCCGATCACCACTATGATCAGGCCGATATAGATCGCAGTGACGATCCGCTTGCCCCGGTTCGTCGCCGCCGACGCCGCAACGTGATCGTAGGAGAGAGAGAACTCGCGGGTCGCCCCCTCGTGGCACTGCCGGCAGGTGGCGACCACGTTCTCCTCCGACACCGTGGAGGCCGGGTCCGCGGCCGGGAGCACGAGGTGCGCGCTGTGGCAGCTGATGCAGGTCGCCGAGTGTCCGTGGTCTCGGGCCGTCGCCCACCCGTGGTAGCTGTCCGTGTAAGAATGGACGACGTCGTCCTGGAGGCTGTACTTGGCCACGATCACCGGGTCGTCATGGCAGTCGCCGCACACGTCGGCGGCCATGTGGGCGGCGTGCGTCCCGGCATCCGGGTCATCGGGGTGCCGAATCAGGTGCTCGCCGTGGCAGTCGGTGCACGTGGGACTGTCCGGAATGCCCGCCTGCAGGGCGCGGCCGTGGATCGACCGGTCGTACTGCTCGGCCACGTCCGTGTGGCAGGCTCCGCATGTCGAGGTGACGTTCAGCCGATGAATACGGGAGTCCGGGTCGTTGTGTCCCTTGAGGTCGTGTATTCCGTGACAGTCTGTACACGTGGCCGCTTCCATGTCACCGGCCTCGCCCGCCTCCCCGTGCACGGATCGCGCGAACTGTTCGCTCGGTGACGGGAGCTTGAGATACTCGTCCGTGAGCAGTCCGCCGGAGCTGTGGCACTCGTTGCAGGTCTCCGCGATGTGGGCGTGGGTGGTGCCGGACTCGGGGTCCTGGCTGCGCCGGATGTCGTGCGCGCCGTGACAGCTCGTGCAGGAAGGCGCCCTCTCGTTGCCGCGAGCCAGCGCGTAGCCGTGGACGCTCTCCTCGTATTGCTGCACGAGGCCCCGGTGGCAGCGCGCACACTCGACGGGCGCATACTCCTCGGGGTGCGGGAAGACGAAGTCAGCGTGGCAGCTGGTGCAGCTCATCCCGAAGCCGCCGTGGACGCTCTCCTCGTACTGTTCCCTCGTCACGATCAGCCGATCGTGGTCCTCCCGGGCCGCGAAGTTCTCAGGGTCCCCGTGACACATGAGACAGGTGCGGTTCGGGTCCTCGGTTTCCTGGGCGGACAGGTAGCGAGGGATCGGTGGCAATACGAAGAGGGCGCAAAGGCCCACTGCGAACAGTCGCGGGTAAGCGGACGGCTGGGGGACCATGACGAGTCTCCGCTGTAGTGAAGCGAGGGGGCGCTTCAGTTCCTTCCTGTAGCACCTTTCATGCCGCGGATCGCCATGCGCGACAGGTACTTTGGTTCGCTGCGCCCGCTCGGCCAGACCGGTGGGACGCACCATCCAAACAGGACGGGCCCGGCCGGTGTCTTAGGGTATGAAGGCTCGCGGAGCCGAGCCCGACTACGTATTCTTACGGAGTTCAGGGACACGCGGCATGAGCGTCCGCGTGCTGTGAGAGGTTTCAAAGGAGAGCTCAGATGAAGCGTCTACTGTCAGTCACGGCGGGATCGATCCTGCTCATGGCCGTCTTCGCCGTTCCCGCGTTCGCCCAGGACGCGGCTCCGATCACGCCGCACGAGATCGAGGGCAAGGAGGCCTGCAGCATGTGCCACTCCGGCGCCATGGAGGGCATGCCGGCTGCACCGGCCAGTCACGAGGGCTGGGCCGATGAGTCCTGCCAGACGTGCCATGCCGAGGGATCCCTGGGACAGACGGGCACGGCCGCGGCCACGCCGCACGAAATCGAGGGCAAAGAGGCCTGCAGCATGTGCCACTCCGGCGCCATGGAGGGCATGCCGGCTGCACCGGCCAGTCACGAGGGCCTGAAGGACAAGAACTGCGTCATGTGCCACGCCCCCAAGGCCTGACGCGCCGGGCCCAGCCTTTCTCGGGGTCGGCCGCACGGGTTCGATCAGCAGGGCAGCAAGACAAGACCCGCGGAAGCCACAGGCCTCCGCGGGTCTTCCTTCATCCGTGCCACCGTGTAGCCGAGGCCGGCACGGTGCCGTGACGCAGCTACGGGATGCCGACCCCGTACTCGTCCTCCACGGCCACGCTGCTCGCGGCCAGCAGGGCCCGGATCCACGGCGCATTGTGCGTCGTCGAGCCGTACACCTCACCGCCGTGGTTCGCGAGAGCCCAGTTGAAGTAGGCACCCTCCGCGACCGTGAATGTCGGGACGGTAGCGTCGATCTCCCCGCCCGGCTCGTCCAGGTTCGGGTCCACGATCAGCAGCTGGGCCAGGAGCTCGTCGGCACGCTCGTCGATGAACGTGGCGCGGACGTTGAGCAGCGAGGCGGCCGCGTCCTGGCTGGAATGACAGCCTGAGTCCACGCAGCCCGCGAACGAGCGAGCCTCAGCCGTGAGCGCGCAGCCGGTCTCGCCGTTCGGGATCCCGCTCTCGTCCACGCACGGCGCGGCCTCGAACGTGTGTCCAACCGCCTGGAACTCGAACTCACCCGTGGCCTCGTCGGTGACCGTGTAGCTGGCCACGTGGCAGGTCGCGCAAAGCTTCTGGTTCGCTTCCGACCCGTGCGTCATGAAGATCGAGCCGAACGACAGGTCCGAACCTGGCGGAATCCAGCCAGATTCTCCAACCAGCAGTTTCGTCTCCGGAGAGTGCGGCTCGAGTCCGTGCGACGAGTTGGGATCGGCGACGGATCGGCGATCGTGGCAGCGGGCGCACAGGTGCAGCTCCACATCCGGAGTGTTGACCGGGAAGCGGAGCTGCCCCTGATCCCGGATGTAGAGGCCCCAGTGGGACCACGGCCCGACCAGGAGCTTCTGTCGGGACCGCGCACCGGGCCCG
>JAMJQR010000153.1 GCA_023554335.1 Candidatus Benthicola marisminoris | reverse complement strand
GAGCTCGAGGCACTCGCAGACTCGGCGACCGCCGGCCTCACCCGAATCACCGCACGCCTGAACTGAGAGTCGACATTCCCGATCCCAGCCGGAGGATTCAAATGCGGCCGTTCCTTCCAGCCTCGCCAGCCGCCATCCGCGACGGCCTTCGTACCCCGCTCTTGCTGTTGCTCGTTGCGGGTCCGCTCCCGGGCCAGTCCGCCGTGCACCCGCCGGCGGTCACGCCCAGCTACGAAGGTATGGGTCCCGCCGTCGAGTACGCCCGGGCCATGCTCGACGCAATGCGGATCGAGCGAGGGGTTCCGGGCCTCTCGGCTGCAGTCGGGATCGGTGGCCGCATCGTGTTCGCCGAGGGATTCGGTTCGGCCGACGTCGAGAATCGCGCGCCGGTTACGGCGGAGACGAAATTCCGCGTCGGAAGTGTTTCCAAGCCCCTCACGGCTGCCGCGATGGCCCTTCTGGTCGAGCGCGGGCAGCTGGATCTCGATGCCCCGGTGCAGGAGTACGTTCCGACGTTTCCGCGGAAACGCTGGCCGATCACTTCGCGGATGGTCGCGGGGCACCTGGCGGGGATCCGGCACTACGACGGGGAGGAGTTCCTCAGCCGCGAGCACTACGACACGGTAACCGACGGACTGGCGATATTCTCAGGTGACTCGTTGCTGTTCGAGCCGGGAGCGCGGTTCCGCTATTCGAGCTACGGATGGAATCTGCTCAGCGCCGTCGTGGAGGGGGCGAGCGGCGAGGAGTTCCTCGCGTTCATGGACGTCGAGGTGTTCGAGCCGCTCGGAATGATGAGCACGGTGGCGGACCAGGTGGACAGCATCATCCCATACCGAACCCGGTTCTACGAAGTCGCGAACGACGGCCGCGTCTACAACAGCCCCTACGTGGACAACAGCTACAAGTGGGCGGGCGGCGGATTCCTCTCGACTCCCTCTGACCTCGTGCGGTTCGGAATGGCGCACCTGGACGATTCCTTTCTGAATTCAGAGACTCTGACGGAGTTCTGGACCTCGCAGCGCACAGCCGATGGTGAAGAGACTGACAACGGCATCGGCTGGTTCCTGGGCACGACGGCCGACGGAACCCCCGCGATCAGTCACGGCGGAGGATCGATCGGCGGCGTGACTTACCTGCTGCTCCTCCCCGAAGAGGGAGTCGTAGCGGCGCTCACCGCGAATACCTCGCAGGGCGTGGGGCTGCACCGGGCGGCGTTCCTGCTCGCCGAGGCCTTCCGCGCGCCCGTCTCGGTGGCAACTGCACCGGATCCGGCTGTTGCTGCGGAGTGGGCGGGAAACTGGACGTGCGACGCGTTCCACGAAGATCCCGAACCGCTGGTGCGGGCAGAGTTCGGGCTCGTGGAGCGGTCCGGGCGGATCGGCGGTCTCGGGGTGTGGGAGATTCTGGTGGAGGAGCCGCCCGTGCAGACGGAAGTCACCGTCGCCTGGTCGGACCCGGAGAGCGGGCGGCTGGCTCTCGTCTTCGTGGACGACCGGGGAAACCCGACACGGATCGAGCTCGAGGGCAAGGGGACCGAGGTGACGGGAACCTGGTCCGACGAGCATAGAGGCGATCTGACCTGTCGGCGCGCGGTTCGGTGACCAGGGCACGCGCGCTGGCGCCAGGGTGGGAGTGGTGAGCGCCGCCGGCCGGACGACCCGAGCGATCCGGATCGAGAAACACGGTCCGCCGGAGGTATTCGTCGAGCGCGAGATCCCGCTGCAGGACCCGGGCGCAGGCGAAGTGTCGATCCGGGTCGAGGCAGCCGGGATCAATTTCGCCGACCTGATGATGCGGGCGGGACTCTACGACACGGTTCCGCCACGGCCCTACAGTCCCGGCTTCGAGATCGCCGGAGTCGTCACGCGAGTCGGCGAAGGAGCCGTTCGCGGAAGCGGAGAAAAGTGGCGCGAAGGCGATGCATGCGTCGGGCTGCTGCGCCATGGTGGCTACGCCCGGGACGTCGTGCTCCCGACCAGAAACGTGTTCGAGCGTCCGGAAGGCCTTTCGGCGGTCGAGGCGGCCGCGGTGCCGGTAGTGTTCCTCACAGCCCACGTCTGCCTGTTCGAGTCAGCCAGGGTCAGGGAAGGAGAGACCGCGCTGATTCTCGGCGCCGCAGGGGGAGTCGGGACGGCTGCCGTTCAGCTCGCCAGGGGAGCGGGATTGCGCGTGATCGGTACCGCCGGAACCGAGGCGAAGCGGAGATTCGTGACGGAGGAGCTGGGCGCCGAGGCCTGCTTCGATTCCCGAGGCGACTGGGAACCTGGGGTCGCCGCCCACTTGGGAGAACGAGGGATCGACGTGGCACTGGATGCCGTGGGAGGAAGCGCCACGCGATCCTGCCAGCGGCTGCTCGCGCCGCTCGGCCGCATCGTTTTCTACGGGCTGAGCGACGCGATGCCGGGACGGTCTCGGAACTGGCTGCGTGCCGCCCGCGCCTGGCTCAACACGCCCCGGTTCCACCCTCTCTCCCTGATCAAACCGGGGATCGGAATCTCAGGCGTGCACCTTCTGCATCTGCATGCACAGGAAGAACTTTTGCGTGAACACCTCGGACGGATTCTCGATGATGTCGCCAGTGGTCGGCTGCGCGCCGTCGTCGATCGAAGCTTTCCGCTGACCCGCGAGGGGGCCGTAGCCGCTCACCGGTACATCCACGAGCGAAGGAACCTCGGCAAGGTCGTCCTGTCCCGATAGCTTTCTCGGCACCTCCCGCCCGTCTGTCGCGAGGAGCGGCCGCAGCCTCACGGCGGTAGATTGAACAGACGGAGGTCGAGAGTTTCGACGCGGCAGCGCCACCCCTGGAGGTTCCGTTCTGTTCTCGATACACACGGCTGCTCCCACAGCCAGAATCGGGCTTCTGACCCTGCTTGTGAGCTCGCTCGTCCCGATCGATTCGACCGTGGCCCAGGAGGGAAGCACGGATTCCGAGGGCTTCCGACTCTATCACCTCATGGACGCGATCGACCTGCGCGGCGAGCAGATTCGTCTTCGGGTCTCGATCCGGTCCGGCGATTCCGTTGGTAATTCCAGGGTATTCGGGTGGCTGCAGGTCGATGGGCCGCCGGCCGAAGGTCCCGGTCAGGAGCAGCGGACAGCCGAATTGCGTTCAGCGGAATGGTCCGTGGAGGAAGTCCGGGCGACGGTTCCGGGAGACGCGATCGATCTCCTGTTCGGCGTGGGCCTAGAGGGATCGGGTCCGGTCTGGGCCGATGACCTCCAGCTGGCGGTCCTGAGACCGTCGGGGGTGTGGCGCCGCCTGACGATACCGAACGCTGACTTCGAAGCCGTCGCGGGAGGCGACAGACCGGCCGACTGGGGCGGAATCGACCCGGGCTGGGAGGCCCGGATCGACCGCAACTATCCGTATGAAGGATCGAGCGCCCTGCGAATCGAGCGTTCTGCGGAGAGAGCCGACTCGCCGTAGTCTCGCCGCGAGATGCCCGCCCGACAGTCTACTCGTCCATGGGCAGGGTCCCGATGCCTCTCGTCAGGGCGTATACGTGGGAGGCGTCTTCCTTGCCGAAATCGTATTCGTTCGCATAACGCTCGGCGATCTCGACGTGCTCGCGTCGCTTGCCGGGATATCCCTCCCATACCGCTATGAACGCCGCGTCGATGTGACGGTAGGCGGCTGATTCCATGTCA
>JAMJQR010000152.1 GCA_023554335.1 Candidatus Benthicola marisminoris | reverse complement strand
ACACCTGGTCCCATCCCGAACCCAGCAGTTAAGCCCCTCAGCGCCGATGGTACTGCAGCCTCAGGCCGTGGGAGAGTAGGTCACCGCCGGCCCTTACAAACCCAACGCCCCATGCGTCTCACGACCCGTGGGGCGTTCGCTATACTACCTGTAGACTGGCAGTCTTTTCGGCAGACTCACACGGAATGAAGTCGTGTATACCGAGGTCAAAGAGTCGTTAACACGATCCGCAACCTCTTCAGGAGCCGAAACGATGCGCCACATACTCCCCGTGGTCGCCGGCATGTTGATTCTGGTCGCCTGGCCCACCGATGCGATCGCCCAGCGACGAGCGCCTCAGGATATGGAAGCTCGACATGACAGTATTATGGGCGTTTACAGTACAAGACTTAACCTATCGGATGAACAAGCGGTGGCCATCCGAGAGATCCTCGACACGCAGGTCGGGAAAGCCCGCGGCATGATGCAGAGCGCGCGCGGGCAGGGGCAGGACGCCATGATGGAGATGCGAGACAAGGTGCAAGACCTTCAGAAGGAGACCAGTGAGCAGGTGGAGGAATTGCTTTCAGAGGAGCAGATCCCGGAGTATCGTCAGATCCAGGCCGAGCTCGAGGAGCAGAGACGGAACCGCATGAGGCAGAGACAGTCGAGAAACTGACCTCGCCCGCATATTCCGCTTGTGGGGGCGACGGAATCACCCCAGCTTCGTCTCCATGACACATCACGCCGATCTGCACGGAACCGGCGCGTTCCGGGCGGGGATTTGCTCGATCATCGGACTGCCGAACGTCGGCAAATCCACGCTTCTCAACGCCCTGATCGGGGAGCGGTTGAGCATCGTCACACCGAAGGCTCAGACTACCCGCCAGCGTCTGCTCGGCATCTATTCCGACGATGCACATCAGGCGGTATTCGTTGACACTCCCGGGCTGCTGGAACCACGGTACGCGCTGCACGAGTCCATGCAGGCAGAGGCAGCACGGGCGCAGACGGACGCCGACGTGCTCCTCTACGTGGTCGACCTGGGCTGGGACCAGAGTCTCGCTCACATCAGGGGTTTCCGCCCGCCCGGCGGGCTTCCGTCCATCGTCTGTCTAAACAAGAGCGACCGGGTGGACTCGGCGGTGATCGAGGAGGTGCGAGACGAGCTGCAGGGAGACTCGAGGTGGGCTCGCGTTCTCGAGACGGAAGCCACTGCCGGCACGGGGATCGAGGACCTGCGACGAGCCATTCTTGAGTTCCTCCCCGTCTGTCCTCCGCTCTATCCGGTCGACGAGATCGCGACCGCGCCGGTCCGGTTTTTCGCGGCCGAGCTGATTCGGGAGACCTGTTTCGAGCATCTCTCTGACGAGGTTCCTTACTCGACGGCCGTCGAGATCGATGCGTTTCGCGAAGCAGAGGATCCGGTCTACATCGCGGCCTTGGTCTACGTGGAACGGGAGTCTCAGAAGGGAATCGTGATCGGACGCAGCGGGAGCATGATCCGCCGGATCGGGCGAGAATCGCGCCTCAAGATCGAAAAGCTGATCGAACGGCCAGTCTACCTCGACCTCCGAGTCAAGGTGCTCGGCAACTGGCGACGCAGACCGGGCCGGCTTAAGCTTCTCGGGTATGATGTTCCGTCCGGTACAGGGTGAGAAATGGCCATCGATCCGAAGTTCCTCGAGATACTGGCGTGCCCGAAGTGCAAGGGCTCCCTCGAATACCGGGAGGCCGAGGCATCGCTCATTTGTCACGACTGCCGCCTCCGCTACCGGATCGAGGACGATATCCCCGTCATGTTGATCGATGAAGCAGTGGCGCTCTAGGGTCGCGCTGGCTCTCATCTGCGCCTTCGCCGTCAGCCCGCTGGCGGCGCAGGACCAATCTTCCAGCACGGACCTTCGGGACCAGTCCTCCACCCGCGAGACCGCTCGCTTTCTCCTGACGCCGATCGGGGCCCGGACGGTCGGACTGGCAGGCGCGGTCACCGCCTCCCGCGCCGACCTCGAGGGAGTCCTGTGGAATCCCGCCTCCGCCGCCAGCGTGGAGCGCCCGAGCGCCTACTTCCTGGCAGCCAACGACTTCGGTACTTCGAGCCAGGTGCTCGGCTTCCTCGGCCGCTGGGGGGATATTCGAGCCGGCCTCACGTACTTCCACTTCGACATGGGCACCATCGACGCCCGTGATGCGGCCAACCAGGAGCTGGGTACGCTGGCCCTCGACGATGACGCGCTCATCCTGACGGGGGGCTACCGCCTGTCTGACGCCGTCGACCTCGGCCTGAACTACAAGCTCATTCGTCTGTCCTCCGCCTGTTCCGGAGGATGTGACTCCTTTGACTCGAAGTCTATCGGACACGCCTTCGACCTTGGAATGGTGACCAGCGTGGCGGCCCTAAGGGGTCTGGCGCTGGGCGCCACGATTCGAAATCTCGGCCCCGGAATACGGTTCGACGGCGGCTCAACCACCGATCCGATGCCCACTCGGTTGCGGCTCGGGGCATCGCTCGAGGTCCTGCGCGCCTTCGCGCCGGCTGAAGAGCGATTCACGTTGACGATTCAGGGAGATATCCAGCAAACCGTCGCCGAGTTCGATGATCTCGACGGGTATCTGGGAGCCGAGGCCTCGCTCAGGGGCATCCTGTACCTGCGGGGCGGTTATGCCTGGACGGCTGCAGGCCGCCAGGGAGCGTCTCTCGGGATAGGACTGAGATACGATCGACTCCTGGTCGACCTGGGACGCTCCTTCAACGATTTCTCGGGGTTCGACTCCGACACTCCTTTCCAGCTTTCCATCGGTTTCGGGTTCTGAACCGGCCGAACAGAGGCCTTCAAATGGACGACGTTCCCAGTCGTCAAGATATCGCGAAAGTCTTGGCGGAATCCGGTCGAGGGCCGATGAAGGCTCGCGATATCGCTCGCCGGCTGAGGGTTGATACCCATGCTTACCGGGGCTTCCGCCGTCGTCTACGTGCGATGGAACGAGACGGCCAGGTCATCCGGCAAAGCAAAGGCCGGTACGGACTACCAGGAAGCTTCGAGATCGTGACAGGCGTGGCCGACGTAACCCGCTCCGGCGACGCTTTCATCGTCCCGGATCAGGCCGGCGGTGAGGACGTGTTCGTACCTCGCAGGTACCTGGGATCGGCTGTGGAGGGCGACCGGGTCGCAGTGCGCGTCGAGCGCCGATCCCCCGGTCGCAACCCGGAAGGCCGGCTGGTCCGGGTCCTCGAACGAGCCTGGGCTCAGGCCGTGGGTGTGTATCGGAACCGCCGCGGCTACGGAGTCGTAGTTCCGCAGGAGCCGCCTCTGCCGGCCGACATATTCGTCCCGGCCTCGGATCGGGCGGAAGCAGAAGATGGAGATATCGTCCTCGTCCGAATCGGCGAGTGGGGCACCGAGGGCCTTCGTCCAGTTGGGACGATCGAGTTGGTTCTGGGGCGACCGGGCGACCCAGGGGTGGACGTGCTGTCGATCATCCTGGGTCAACAGCTGCCCGTCGATTTCCCTCCGGGCGTCGAGAAGGAGGCTGAGAAGATCGGACGGCGCGGCATCCGTCCCGAAGACCTGACTGACCGCGAGGACTTCCGCGAGGTGTTGTGCTTCACCATCGACCCGGCTTCAGCCCGCGATCATGATGATGCTCTTTCCGTGCGGCGCACGAACGGCAGCCTGGAGATCGGGATCCACATCGCCGACGTCTCCTGGTACGTTAAAGAGGGAAGTGCGATCGATCGGGAAGCTCTCGAGCGGGGGACTAGCGTGTACCTGGTGGATCGGGTGATTCCCATGCTCCCCGAGGCTCTCTCCAGCGATCTATGTTCGTTGGTACCCGGTGAGGATCGGCTCACGCTCTCCGTGGTTCTTACTTACGACGCGCAGGGCAACGAGACATCCACGCGGCTCGTGCGCGGCGTCATCCGAAGCGCGCACAAGCTGTCCTACGAGCAGGCACAGGCGGTCCTGTCGGGCGAAGACCCAACCGATACGGCGGACCCCGACCTGATCGACGGCCTTCGCGACATTCAGGACACCGCCCGGGCGATCCGCAAGGCGCGGGCTGAGGGAGGATCGGTGGATTTCGCGATCCCCGAGGCAGAGGTGGTGCTGGACGAGTCGGGAGAGCCACTCGAGATCCGCCCACGGCAGAGGCTGGAGACACATCGCATCATCGAGGACCTGATGATCAGGGCCAACGAGGCCGTAGCCGAGCTGGGCATCGAGAGGGGGCTGCCTCTCGTGTTTCGCATTCACGAAGAGCCCGACCCGGATCGGATCGACAGTCTGCGCCAGCTGGCTTCCTTCTTCGGCCACGGGCTGCCCGCGGGGCCGGTACGTCCATCCGACCTGTCGCGACTCCTCGCGGAAGCCGCCGACCAGCCGCACGAGTACCTCATCTCCACCGTTACGCTCCGGTCCATGAAGAGGGCCCGGTACTCCACCGAGAACGTGGGGCACTTTGGACTCGCATCGGATGCCTACGTGCATTTCACCTCTCCAATACGGCGCTACCCCGACCTGGCGGTGCACCGTGCGATTGTGAGGTGGCTGAGGGGCTCGGCTCCGCTCACCGACGAGGGCCTGCAGGAAGTCGCCCGACATTCTTCCGACACCGAGAGGAGAGCACAGGAGGCCGAGCGCGAGTCAGTGGAGGCGAAGAAGATCCGGTACATGCAGCGGCACGTAGGAGACGAGTTCGGCGGCACGATCGGTGGTGTGACGAGCTTCGGACTGTTCGTCCAGCTCGACGACGTCCTGACCGAGGGCCTCGTCCGGCTCAGCTCCCTGGTGGATGACTACTATTCCTATGATGCTGATGGCCACGCCGTGCAGGGACGGCGGACGCGAAAGCGGTACCGGCTGGGCGACCGGGTGACCGTACAGGTCATACGGGTCGACACGGAGAGCCGAACCATTGATCTGGAGCTGGTCGAGGGCACCGCTTGACCGGAGGTAAAGGGGCCACTAGACTCGCCCGAGACGGGGCTTTCCGCGCGAGCGGAGACCCCGTCTTGCCGCAACGGGCGGCTGCGATTCGCCCGACACCCCGGGCCGTACAGGAGCGCGAGAATGGCCGTATCTGACGCGAAGCTCGAGTCGATCAAGGCGCTGGCCGACAGGCTGGCCGACCTCCGGAGGTTTCTTTGACCTCGAGTCGAAGGAATCTCAGCTCGCTGAACTCGAGCAACGCATGGCGAGCCCGGGCTTCTGGGATCAGCCCGAGTCTGCCCGAGAGGTCATCGACAGCTCCAACCAACTGAAGTCTTGGACGGAGCCGTGGGCTGGCCTCGCGAGCCGGCTCGCTGAGCTCGAGGAACTTGCGGATCTCCTGGCGGACGCGGAGGACGCTGACCTCGCGTCGGAACTGGATAGCGAAACCGCTGCGGTCGCCGATGGCCTCGCTGAGCTCGAGCTTCGGAACATGCTGCGCGGCCCGGATGCGCACCGATCGGCGCTACTCACCGTACACCCAGGGGCGGGGGGAACGGAGTCCCAGGACTGGGCCGAGATGCTCCTGCGCATGTATTCCCGGTATGCGGAGCGGCGCGGCTACACCGTCAACCTCGTGGAGTACCAGCCGGGCGAGGAGGCGGGAGTCAAGTCTGCCACCCTCGAGATCCTGGGCGACCACGCTTTCGGCTACCTCGGCGCCGAGACGGGAGTCCACCGGCTCGTACGGATATCACCCTTCGACGCCCAGGGCAGGCGCCACACCTCGTTTGCCTCCGTATTCGTCTATCCAGAGGTCGACGAGGATGTGGAGATTGAGATCGACGAGTCGGACCTCAGGATCGATACGTACAGGGCTTCCGGCGCCGGCGGTCAGCACGTCAACAAGACGGATTCTGCGGTTCGTATCACGCACGTGCCTACGGGCATCGTGGTCTCCTGTCAGCAGGAACGCAGCCAGCACAAGAACCGGGCGAAAGCGATGAAGATGCTGCAGGCTGCCCTGTACCAGAAGGCCGAGGAGGAAAAAGAAGCGGAGCGACAGGCCCTCGAGGACTCCAAGACGGACATCGCCTGGGGGAACCAGATCCGCTCCTACGTGCTTCAGCCCTATACCATGGTGAAGGACCATCGGACCAGCGTCGAAGTAGGGAATGCGGATGGGGTGCTGGACGGCGATATTCATGGCTTCATCGAAGCTTTCCTCCGTCGGAAAGGAACGGCCTGACCTTGACCACCAGGGAGACACCCGGTCTGCGTGACGGCCTGCCGATCCGCGAATGGTACACGGCAGAAGAACGGCCGAAGCCGGTGCGCGATCGTTTCCTGAAGCTGGAGAAGCTGCTAGAGCTCGGAGTCGCGCCGTATGCCTACGCCTTCGACCCTTCGCACGACCTCGCCTCGGCGCTCGCGCTGTACGACGCAGAAGCCCGAGATGACGAAGCCGGTCCTCGCGTTCGCGTCGCCGGCCGCCTGGAATCACTGCGTGACATGGGCAAGAGCGCCTTTGCGCACCTGGGCGACCGGTCGGGCCGCCTCCAGGTCTACTTCAGGAACAATGACCTGGACGACACCGCCAGAGAGCTGCGGAAGCTCCTCGACCTGGGCGACTGGATCGGCGTTGAGGGCGAGATGTTCCGCACCCGCACGGGAGAGGTCACGGTCCGGGTAGAGGGGCTGACGCTGCTGGCCAAGTCCATGCGGCCGCTGCCACTGGGGAAGACGGAGATCACCCCAGAGGGTGACACGATCGTACACAGCGGCTTCGCGGACGTCGAGAGCCGCTACAGGCAGAGATACGCGGACCTCGCGGTAAACCCGGACGTGCGGGAGGTCTTCGTCACCCGCGCCCGTATCGTCTCGACGCTTCGCAGAAAGCTCGACGCCGAAGGTTACCTGGAAGTCGAGACTCCGATCCTGCAACCGCTTTATGGCGGCGCCTTTGCACGACCGTTCACGACGCACCATCACACCCTGGATCGGACGCTCTACCTGAGAATCGCCGA
Source organism: Candidatus Benthicola marisminoris (assembly GCA_023554335.1). Taxonomy (GTDB): domain Bacteria; phylum Gemmatimonadota; class Gemmatimonadetes; order Palauibacterales; family Palauibacteraceae; genus Benthicola; species Benthicola marisminoris. Next base: position 25,912 of record JAMJQR010000152.1, on the reverse strand, counting down.
TGAACTGTATCTCAAGCGACTGATCGTAGGGCAGCTCGATCGAGTGTACGAGATCTCGAAGAACTTCCGAAACGAGGGAATCGACCGCACGCACAATCCCGAGTTCACCATGCTCGAGCTTTACCGGGCCTTCGCCGATTACCGAACCATGATGGACACGGCCGAGGAGCTGGTCACCGAGGCAGCCACCGCGGTGACGGGCGGACTCGAGATCCCTTACGCCGGCCACACGGTCGATCTATCACGCCCCTGGAGGCGCATCGCCTTCTTCGATGCGATCGAGAACTTCGCCGGGTTCGACGCCCGCTCCGCAGATACGGAGGAGCTCCGGAGCAAGGTCCTCGCGGCCGGGCGATCGGATGCGGCGGACCTCGGAAGGACCAAGCTCCTGGACGTGATCTTTTCGGAGTGGGTGGAGCCCGAGCTCATGAATCCCACGATCGTCTTCGACTACCCGATCGAGATGAGCCCCCTCGCCAAGCCGAAGCGCGGCGATGAGGAGCTGGCCGAGCGCTTCGAGGTCATCGTGGCCGGCACGGAGCTGGTGAACGCGTTCAGCGAGCTCAACGATCCGATCGACCAGTGGGAACGGTTCTCAGAGCAGACATCCGCGCGTGCAGCCGGGGACGAAGAGGCGCAGGGACTGGACGAAGACTACGTGCGCGCACTCGAGTACGGCTTGCCACCGACCGGCGGGCTGGGACTCGGAATCGACCGGCTGGTGATGCTTCTGACAGACCGGTCCACGATCCGCGAGGTGATCCTGTATCCTATCCTGAGGGACGATGAGTTTGCCTGAGGGCCGGCGAAGAAGCCGTCGAACCGACCGGTCCCTGCACTGGTTTATTGCGAGCAGATACCTCTCGAGCCGCCGTGGACGCGGTTTTCTGTCTCTCATCACACTCATCGCCATCGGAGGAGTCTCCGTCGGGGTGATGGCGCTGATCGTGGTGATCGGTGTCATGTCCGGGCTGCAGACGGATCTGCGGGAGAAGATCCTCGGCGCCAATTCGCACGGGATGGTGCTGGAGATAGGCGAAGCCGTGCGCATGGAAAGCTGGGAGTCGGTCCTCACGAGGGTCCTCGAGGATCCGGACGTGGTCGGTGCCGCCCCATTCATTTACACCGAGGTGGGCCTGAACGTCGCGGGCGGCAGCTACTCAGAGGGTGCCGTGCTGCGGGGCCTGGCCGGTGACTCGGCCTCGTTGTCCGTAACCGAGGTTGACGATCACATCATCTCGGGCGAGCTGCCTTTCGGCGAGACCGAATCCGGCCGGCCTGGGATCCTCCTCGGCAAGACGTTGGCCAATCGGCTGAACCTGTACCCTGGCAAGACGGTGACGGTGGTCTCGTTCCAGGGAGCCGATCTCACGCCGACCGGAATCCAGCCTCAGCTGCGCCTGTACGAGGTCACGGGCCTGTTCGAGACCGGGCTGTATCAGTACGACACCAAGTTCGCCTACGTAGACCTGGAATCGGCTCAGACCCTGCTCCGCATGGGGAGAGCGGTCACCGGCGTGGAATTCAACGTTCGCGATCCCTGGAAGAGCGGAGAGGTGGCGTCGAGGATCCGGGATTCTCTCGGCTTTCCATACTCGGTGGACGACTGGCAGCGCCAGAACGCCAGTCTGTTCTCGGCCCTGAAGCTCGAGAAGTTCGCCATGGGGATCATCCTGCTTCTAATCGTCCTCGTGGCCTCCTTCAACATCGTGTCCACGCTGATCATGGTAGTCACGGACAAGGTGAGGGAGATTGGGATCATGCGGGCGATGGGCCTGACGGCGGCTGACATCACGCGGGTATTCGTCCTGCAGGGAGTCGTCATCGGGATGGTCGGTACGACGGTGGGGACAGGGCTCGGGCTTGCGCTCTCCTGGCTGTTGGACCGCTATCAGTTCATCACGCTTCCGGGCGACGTCTATTTCATCGATCACCTGCCCGTGGACACCAACGTGGTGGACGTAGGACTCATCGTGCTGGCTTCCCTGGCCATTTCGTTCCTCGCCACCATCTATCCCGCGCGAAGAGCGGCCGACTACACGCCGGTGGAGGCGATCCGGCATGAATGAGCCCATGCGGCCGGATCCGGGTGACGTGCTAGCCGTAGAGGCTTCGGCCGTCGAGCGGAATTTCGACGGAGCGGACGGCAGCGTGATTCGAGTGCTGCGCGGAGTGGACCTTGCGCTGGCTCGCGGCCAGACCATCTCGATCGTGGGCCCGAGCGGCTCGGGCAAGTCGACGCTGCTCCACATGCTGGGAGGACTCGATCTGCCCACCGCGGGCCGGATCGCTCTCGGGGGCAGAGACCTCGCCAACCTCGATGACCTCGAGCTGGCAGCCGTGCGCAATCGCTATGTCGGATTCGTATTCCAGTTCCATCACCTACTGCGGGATTTCACCGCGCTGGAAAACGTGATGATGCCGCAGCTCATAGCCGGAGAAAGCAGAGCTGCAGCTCGCAGGCGGGCTCTCGAGCTGTTGGACCAGGTGGGGCTTGGCGACCGTTCCGGGCATGTCCCCGCGAAGCTCTCCGGCGGGGAGCAGCAGCGGGTAGCGGCGGCCAGGGCCCTGGCAAACGAGCCCCCGGTGCTCCTGGCCGACGAACCTTCCGGCAACCTCGACCTGGAGACCAGCGAAATCCTGCATGACGTGCTTTTCGACCTGGTGAGGGATCATGGGACGGCGATGGTCGTCGTGACACACAATCAGGCCCTGGCAGGCCGGACGGATCGGATCTTGCGGCTCTCGGCGGGCGTTCTCGAGCTGGCCGACACAGGCGGTGCGACCGGGCCGGCACAGGTGTGAGGGACGATGCTCTGCGACGACTGCAACGAGAAACAGGCTGAAATCCATCTGACTTCCATCGAGTCAGAGGAGATGACTTCGGCTCATCTCTGCGTGAGCTGCGCCGCCGCGCGTGGACTCTCGGCAGAATCGCCGTCCGGTGCTGAGCAGGTCCCACCCCTGGTCGACTTCCTCGCCCAGCTGGGGTCCGCCGGACAGCCAGCGCCCGCGCCAGCACCCAGCGAGCCGTGCCCCTTCTGCGGCACGACGACGTCCGACTTTCGCAAGACGGGCCGCCTCGGGTGCTCGCAGTGCTACGTGCATTTCGAGAGCCAGCTGCGCGGCCTCCTGCGGCGCATCCACGGCTCCTCTCAGCACGCGGGCAAGCTCTACCTGAGCGATGCGTCGGACATCAGCGATCGACTGGGACAGATATCGGCCATGCGTCGCCGCCTGAAGCGCGCCATCGAAACGGAGGACTTCGAGTCGGCCGCCGACCTGCGCGACCGAATCCACGAGCTGGAGACACAGGAATGATGAGGGCGGGCCCGGTCGGGGAGCGCGGCCTGGACTGGATACGGGGCGGCGAGGAGGCGGAGATCGTGCTCTCGTCGAGGGTGCGTGTCGCCCGCAACCTCCAGGGGTTCTGTTTCCCGGGCCGATCGAGCGACGAGGAAAGGGCCGATGTGCTGGAGCGCGTCCGCGCGGCGGCAAGCCGATCCACCAAGCTCGCGGACGGCCATTTCTGGGACGTCGCCGATCTGGATTCGGTGGACCGGGACCTGCTGGTGGAACGCCACCAGATCAGCCGCGACCTGGTCAATTCAGCAGGGGGCTCCCAATCCGCCTTCGTGATGTCGGAGTCCGACTCCTGCGGCATCATGGTAAACGAGGAGGACCACCTTCGCCTGCAGGCGCTGGTGGGAGGCCTCGAGCTCTACTCGGCCTGGCGTCAGGTGGACCAGCTCGATGAGGAAGTGGGATCGCTGCTTCCGCTCGCGTACCATCATCAGTTCGGTTTCCTGACGGCCTGTCCGACCAACGTCGGGACCGGGCTGCGAGCGTCCGTGTTGATCCACATTCCCGGGCTCGTTCTCACCAAGGAGATCACGAAGGTTTTGGAGGGAATATCGCAGGTAGGGCTCAATTATCGCGGGCTGTACGGAGAAGGCTCTGAAGTCGTAGGCAACTTCTTCCAGGTCTCTAACCAGACCACTCTCGGCAAGGGCGAGGAAGACCTCATCGACCACCTCGGACGCGTCGCGGGCAAGGTGATCGACTACGAGCGAAGCGCGCGAGCCCGGCTGTTGTCGGAAGCCCCCGCGGTCCTCGAGGATAAGGTATGGAGGGCCTACGGGATCCTGCGAACGGCCCGCAGCCTGGCCCTGGAGGAGATGATGAACCTCCTCTCTGGTGTCCGCCTGGGCGTTTCCCTGAAACTATTGAAATCGCCTCGGGTAGAGACGCTAAACGAAATCCTGGTGCGCGGGCAGTCAGCACATCTCGAGCGTGAAGCGGGCGGCAGTCTGAGCGAGCAAGAGGCGGATGTCTGTCGCGCAGCGTTCGTTAGGGATAAGCTTGCCACAGACGAGCAGGACGCAGGAAGCGAGCCTGCCGACGGATTCAATGATGCGAAGGCGGATGACGGTCCGCCCTCGGGGGGTTGATGAACTACAACTTCACCGACCGTGTAAGGAAGGTACTGGCCATGGCGCGCGAGGAAGCCGTGCGCCTGCAACACGACTACGTGGGGACGGAGCACATCCTTCTCGGTCTGATCCGGGAGGGAGAGGGCGTTGCGGCAGAGGTCCTCCGTAGCCTGGCCGCGGACCTGGACGAGCTGCTTCGCCTGGTCGAGGAGAACGTGAGGCCCGGGAAGGCCTCGGCTTCGATCGGCGAGCTGCCGTATACGACCCGCGCCAAGAAGGTGCTGGAGTACGCCATGGCTGAGGCGCGGGAGCTCAACCATAGCTACGTGGGTACGGAGCACCTCCTCCTCGGTCTGCTACGTGAAGAAAAGGGGCTGGCCGCTAAGGTTCTGGGTGAGCTGGGCATCGGTCTCGAGGAAGCTCGGGCCGAGATGCTGAAGCTCCTGGGCAGCGAGGGACCGATCGCCGAGCCGGGGAGTTCTCCGGCTCCGCCGCCGGCCCGGGGCGAGTCGAAGTCGAAGACGCCCGCCCTTGATCACTTCTGCCGGGACCTCACCGAGCTCGCGCACGACGGTGCGCTGGATCCGACCATCGGACGGCACTCCGAGATCGAACGCGTCATGGAGGTCCTTTCTCGGCGCAAGAAGAACAACCCCGTACTCATCGGTGAGCCCGGCGTAGGCAAGACGGCCATCGTCGAGGGACTGGCTCAGAAGATCGATCGAGGAGACATCCCGGACAGCTTGAAGGACCACCGGGTCCTGGCCCTGGATATGGCGGCCGTGATCGCAGGAACCAAGTACCGCGGCCAGTTCGAGGAGCGGCTCAAGGCTATCGTTAATGAGATCTCTCAGAACGAGGGGGTCATCCTCTTCATCGATGAGCTGCACACGCTCGTTGGTGCCGGGGCCGCGGAGGGGGCGATCGACGCTTCAAACATGCTGAAGCCGGCCCTGGCGCGCGGCGAGCTCCAGTGCGTTGGCGCCTCCACGTTGAACGAGTATCGCAAGCATATCGAAAAGGACGGGGCCCTCGAGAGAAGGTTCCAGACGGTCATCGTGGAAGCGCCTTCCGTGGAGGAGACCCTGGAGATCCTCAAGGGACTCCGGAAGCACTACGAAGACCACCACAACGTGTCGGTTCCTGATGAGTCGCTGCAGGCTGCGGCCAAGCTGGCCGACCGGTACATCACGGATCGTTTCCTGCCGGACAAGGCGATCGACGTCATCGACGAAGCCGGAGCGAGGTCGAGGCTCGGCGCGCAGGTGCCGCCTCCCGAGGTGCAGAAGCTCCAGACGGAGATGGAGGAGCTTTCGGGTCGCAAGGACGAGGCAATCCGCGACCAGGACTTCGAGCGGGCCGCGATGCTGAGAGACCGCGAGAAGGAGCTCCTGAGCGAGATACGGCGCACCAAGGAAGAATGGAGTAAGGAGCAGCGGGAGAAGCGCCCGGTCGTCTCCGAGGAGGAGATCGCGTTCATCGTTTCCCGCTGGACGGGCATTCCGGTGAGCCGACTGCGCGAGGAGGAAACGCAACGCCTTCTGCGCATGGAGGATGAGCTGCACGAAAGCGTGGTGGGGCAGCACGAGGCGATCGTCGCGATCAGCCGCGCCATCCGGAGAACGCGAGCCGGACTCAAGGACCCCGACCGCCCCATCGGTTCGTTCGTCTTCTGCGGACCCACCGGGGTGGGCAAGACCGAGCTGGCGAGGCAGCTGGCGCGGTTCCTGTTTGCTGACGAGCAAGCCCTGATCCGGGTGGACATGTCGGAGTATATGGAGAAGTTCTCGGTCAGCCGCCTGATCGGCGCTCCGCCGGGCTATGTCGGCTACGAGGACAGCGGGGCGCTCACGAAGGCGGTCCGCCGACGCCCCTACTCGGTGGTGCTGCTGGATGAGATCGAGAAGGCGCACCCGGACGTCTTCAACATCCTGCTTCAGGTGCTCGACGAGGGCCGGCTTACCGACAACTACGGCCGCGTGATCGACTTCAAGAATACGGTCCTGATCATGACGTCGAACGTTGGAGCCCGGGAGATCGCCTCCACGTCGAGCCTCGGCTTCGAGACGGGACAGACCGAGGTGCAGTACGACCGGATGTCGCAGAAGGTCAGAGACGAAGTCGACCGGACGTTTACGCCGGAGTTCCTGAATCGCCTGGACGAGGTGATCGTATTCCACCCGCTCAGCAAGGAACAGATCGGCGAGATCGTCCACATCATGCTGCGGGAGGTCCAGAAGCGTCTCTCAGACGAAGAACTGACGCTGAATCTGTCGGAAGCGGCCATAGATTTTCTGGTCGACCGCGGATATGATACCAAGTTTGGTGCGCGCCCCCTCAAGAGGACGATTCAGAGGTACATCGAGGACGCGCTTTCTGAGAAAATTTTGATGGCCGAGTTCGCGCCGGGAGACGAGATCGTCGTGGAGGTGGCGAAGGACTCCGAATCTCTGGTCTTCCGGGCGGCTTCGCATACATCCGCCACGTGAAATTTAGCCGAATCGCAGCCGGGCTCATGACCCTCGCCGCACTATCGACGGCGGGGGTCACTCCGTTGTTGGGGCAGGAGGAGCCGCTCTCCGTCACCGTGGACAGCATCGTCGTCCGCGGTCACTCGCGTTATTCCGCGGAAGGCATCCAGAGACTGGCCCAGATTCGTGTCGGAGAAGTGGTCAACGGACCGGCCGTTCAGGAGGCCATTCAGAGGCTCTTCGCTACCGGGGAGTTTTCCGACGTCCAGATCCGCGTCACCCCCTTCGCACCTGCCATCTTCTACATCGATGTCGTCGAACGACCGGTCGTGGGGAGCTATCGCTTCGTAGGCCTGGAACACGCGAGCGAAGGAACCATCTCCGATACCGTCGGACTGATCGGCGGTGGCGCGCTCGATCCGGCCAAGGTGGTCCGAGCCAAGGCGATGATCCTCAAGATGTTGGGGCAGGAGGGATTCCCCCAGGCGACCGTGGACACGGCTCTCGCGCCGGACCCGAATGGTCTCGACCAGCTGGAGCTCACGTTTCGCGTGAGGGAGGGCCCTCGCCTGGCCCTGGCGCGCGTCGAGATCGTTGGCAACGAAGCGCTGACGGACTCAGAGGTCCGCGGAGCCATGAGCACCGTCGAGGAGGGGTTCTTCTGGTACGAGCCCGGCGAGCTGCACCGGGACGAATATCGAGCCGATCTCACGGATCGCATTCCCCAGCTGTACGGCGAGCACGGATACATCGACCTCGAGGTGCTGGGCGATACCGTGGTCGTGGACACGCTGACGGGCAAGGGGCGCATCCAGGTCCGGGTGGCGGAGGGACCGCAGTATCTCGTTCGGTCGTTCGTCATCGACGGGAATCGGCGGTTCCCGGCGTCTCAGCTGGGCGAATACTACCCGCCGGTACGCGATGGCGAGCTCGCGCCTGAGCGGCTGGAGACGGGAGACTTTCCTCCCTTCGACGAGACTGCGTTCCAGCAGGCAGCGCTCGACATAGCCGACCTCTACCGCGATGCCGGCTATCTACAGGTTCAGGTCATCCCGAACGTCGCCCGTCACCCCCCTGAAGGGGAGGGTGAGAATCCTACGGTCGAGGTCAGCCTGCAGATCATCGAGAGGAACCCGGCCTACATACGAACGGTGTCGATCGTCGGGAACGACTACACGCACGATCGGGTGATCCGCAAGATTCTTCTGACGCTTCCGGGCGACATCTATTCCCAGCAGCGTCTGATCCAGAGCGTTCGGAACATTCAGTCCCTGGGCTTCTTCGAGACGCTGCCGCCGGACGAGGCGATCCAGATCAGTCCGCGCGACGACGGCGACATCGACATCGTCTATCGGGTCCAGGAGAAGCAGACGGGGAACGTGAACTTCGGCATGTCCGCAGCGGCCGTGACCGGACTGGCCGGATTCATAGGCTACGACCAGCCGAACCTTTTCGGACAGGCCAAGATCGGACATTTCCGCTGGCTGTTCGGGGCGCGGACCCAGGACATCGAGCTCAGCTTCACCGACCCCGAGCTCTTCGGTTCCACGTACAGTGCGACCGTGGGCGTTCAGAGCTCACGGGATCGATTTCAGACCTTCGACCTCGGGACCCGTCGCAAGACCGGTGGCTTCTTCGAGGTCGGCATCCCGATCTTTCGGTTCCGGGTGCGAGCCATTCGCCTGTTCGTGGGCTACTCCCTGTTCCGGGAGGACGTCAGCGACCTGGACGCTTTCGGGCTCGGTCCGGATTCACAGGGTCTGATCACGAACGGTACACGCAGCACGGTCTCGCTGCGCCTCGTCCGGGATACGAGGGAGGGCGGACTGTTCCCGACGGGAGGCAATCGCAACCAGATCGCCTTCCGCAAGACGGGCGGATTCCTGGGTGGAGACGGGGACTACAACAAGTGGGACCTGGACAGCGAGTGGTTCTCCCGGATCGCCCAAATCGGTGGGGGGCCCGGAAAGGTGCCCATCGAGCTCGTGGCGATGCTGAACTTCAAGGCTGGGCTCGTCTTCGGAGACAACCCGTTCTACGTCGAGAGGTACTTTGTCGGCGGCACCCAGGTCGGCCAGCGCGTCCGTGGCTACGAGGAAGCGACGATCACGCCACAGGGACACGTTCCGAGAAACGCGCCGGTCAACAGTCTGGCGCGCGTGGGCGAGGCCTACTTCGCGACGTCCGCGGCCTTCGGACTGAAGCTGACGGACAACATCTTCGCGAGCACCTTCGTCGACGCGGGGAACCTCTGGTCCGTGGCCGACGAGTTCAACCCGACGGATCTCCTGGTCGGCGCAGGAGTAGGGTTGAGCCTGGTGACGCCGTTCGGTCCGGTAGGACTGGACTATGCGTACGGATTCGATCGCAGGGACGTGCTGGGACGGCCGAATCCCGGGTGGCAGCTTCACTTCCGGTTCGGCCAGTTGTTCTGAGGCGAGGATGACCAAGTACTCAAGGATGGAAACAAGTTCATCGGAAGGAGATACGGAGATATGACCCTGACACGTTGGTTTGCCCTCAGCGCGGTAGCGCTGGCCCTGGTCGCGCAGGAAGCTCAGGCCCAGGGAACGCCCCCAGCCGGTGCGCCCGTGGTCTACGTGAGGGGCCAGGTGATCCTGCAGGCGGCCCCCGGGGCGGCGGAAGCCGCGCGCACGTTCGAGCGTGAGCTCGCCGATATGCGCGCCGAACTGCAGCAGCAGGCGGCGGTCGTGGACTCGATGCTCCAGGACTATCAGCGGCAGGAAGTGCTCCTCAGCCCGCAGGCCAAGGAGACCAAGCAGCAGGAGATTCTGAACCTCCGTAATCAGCTGACGCAGCGGCAGGGCGAGATGGACGGCCAGGCCCAGCAACGGCAGCAGGAGCTCCTGGGGCCGATTCTGGAACAGGTCGGTGACGCCATAGAGGCGATCCGTTCCCAGAACGGGTACTCGATCGTTCTCGATGCGTCCAAGGAAGGTCTGGTGGCAGCGGACACCACGCTGGACATTACGGACACGGTACTGTCCCGGCTCGGCGTCACGGCTCCGCCCCCGGCACCGGCGGCCGGAGCTGAGCCGCAGCAGTAACCGGATAGGATCCGACGGGTGGGCGTGCCCGCCCGACGGCTCCCCTTCCATATTGTTCGCGCACCTCTCTCGGTGCGGGCACGCAGGGAGTCAGATGAGTTCATTCACGGTGCAGCAGCTCGCCGACCTGGTCGGAGGCGAGGTCGTGGGCGACGGGTCGAAACCCGTGGCCGGCGTCGCCTCCGTGGAGCGTGCGGGACCAACGGACCTGACGTTCGTGATGAACGAGCGCTATGCACAGCGGCTGGGCAGGCGCCAAGTCGGCGCCTGCCTCGTTGGCCCCCAGATCGACCTGCAGTCCAACGGAACGTCCTTCATCAGGGTCCCCAGCCCGGAGCTAGCGTTCAGTCAACTGCTCGAGGTGTTTCACCCGGAGAAACGTCCTCCTCCGGGGGTGCACCCGACGGCGCGGCTCGGGCAGGGAACAACCATCGGTGACGGAGCCTCGATCGGACCATATGTAACGATTGGCGATCAAACGAGCATCGGCCCGGGAACGGAGGTGGGCCCGCACACCCATATCGACGACGACGTGACCATCGGGGCCGACTGTCGGATCGGAGCCAATTGCACGATCCTCCACGACACGAGGATCGGAGATCGAGTGCGCCTGTACACGGGGGCCCGCCTCGGTGTCGATGGATTCGGCCATACGCCCGGGGCTGAGGGGATGATGCGAATCCCGCAGGTGGGCCGCTGCATCGTCGAATCGGATGTGGAGATCGGTGCCAACTCGACGGTGGATCGGGGAGCTCTGGGCGACACGGTGGTGGGGCAGGGGACCAAGATCGACAACCTGGTCCACATCGCTCACAATGTCACCATAGGGCCCAACTGCGTCATTGTGGCGCAGGTCGGAATCGCTGGAAGCACCCGCATCGGTGCGGGCGCGCAGTTGGCAGGGCAGGTGGGCGTGGCCGGCCATCTGGAGGTAGGCGCCGGTGCTCGAATCGCTGCCCAGGCTGGCGTCATCGGGGACGTTCCCTCCGGCGCGGTATTCTCGGGGTATCCGGCCCGTCCTCACCGGGAGGCGATGCGAGCGAGTGCGGGGATGTTCCGCATTCCCGAGATCTTGAAACGTCTGGCCCGGGTGGAACGCCGATTCGAAGGGAGTGGGGATGAGCCCGAACGGTGAGCGGCAGCAGCGCACCCTGAGCTCAGGAATCACGCTGGACGGCACGGGACTGCATACGGGCAAGGCCGTTCGCGCCACCCTCCGACCGGCCCCCGTCGGCACCGGGGTCGTTTTCCGGCGGGTCGACCTCCAGGACCAACCTCTCCTCGCGGCGACAGTGGACAGCGTCGCCGGCACGTCATGGGAGACGGTACTGGGCGAGGGCGAGGCAACGGTCGGTACCATCGAGCACTTGCTGGCCCCTCTCACGGTGTTCGGCATCGACAACGTCGAGATCCAGCTGGAGGGTCCGGAGCCTCCAGCTCTTGACGGCAGTGGCCGGGAGTGGTGCGACTTGATCCTGGAAGCCGGAATCGAGGACCAGGCGGGCTCCGTGATCCAGCCCGTGACGGTCAGCGAGCCGTTCGTCGTCCGCGAGGGCGACTCTGAGTACACGATCGCTCCCCACGACGGGTACCGAGTGACGGCGTTGATCGATTTCGAGCATCCGGCCATCGGTCGCCAGTCCGTTACGGTCGAGGTAGAACCCGAGACTTTCTGCGGAGAGATCGCACCGGCCAGGACGTTCGGCCTCGAGAGTTGGAGAGAGATGCTGCACGCCAGGGGCCTGGCGCTCGGCGCAACGTACGAGAACACGATCGTGGCCACGGATGACGGTCTGGCCGCAGGAACGGAGCTCCGGTTCCCCGACGAATTCGTGCGTCACAAGATCCTGGATCTCGTGGGCGATCTGTCCCTCGTCGGCGCACCCATTCAGGCACACGTGATCGCCGAGAAGCCGAGCCACCGGGGGAATGTGGCCGTAGCGCGCCGCCTGCGCAGCATGCGCAGTCGACCCGCGGACGGGACCCCCCTGCTGGACATCAATCGAATCCTGGAGTACATCCCGCACCGCTTCCCCTTCCTCCTGATCGACCGCGTGCTCGAGTTCGAAGGCGGCAAGCGGATCCTCGGACTCAAGAACGTCACGATCAACGAACCGTTCTTTCAGGGCCATTTCCCGGAGCACCCGATCATGCCCGGGGTCCTAATCGTCGAGGCGATGGCGCAGGCGGGCGGGCTGCTTCTGATGAACGAATTCGAGGACCCCCAATCCAAGGTCGTGTACTTCATGTCACTGGATGACGTCAAGTTTCGTCGGCCCGTGAGGCCCGGAGACCAGCTCCTGTTCGAGTTGCGCATGTTGCAGCTCCGCGGGCGCACGTGCCGCATGCAGGGGGTGACACGGGTCGCTGGCGACGTGGTGGCTGAGGCAACGATGATGGCGAGAGTTATGGACAAATGAGCAAGTCCCAGGCGGTGGCCACCGGAACGATTCACCCGACGGCGATCATCGATCCGGGAGCCGTGGTACCCGAGAGCGCAACGGTCGGCCCTTACTCCATCCTCGGTGCGGGGGTGGTTCTTGGCGAGCGGGTCACGGTGGACTCGCACGTCCTCATCGAGCGCGACACGACCGTCGGAGACGAGTCCCGGATCTGCAAGGGAGCGGTCCTCGGCACCGACCCTCAGGATCTCAAGTATGCGGGCGAGGCGACGACGCTGGAGGTCGGAAGCCGAACCACGATCCGCGAGTATGCCACGCTCAATCGGGGCACGATCGATGCCGGCACGACGCAGGTCGGCGACGACTGCCTGATCATGGCGTACGCACACGTGTCGCACGACTCACGCGTGGGCAATCACGTCATTCTGGCCAACTCGGTGAACATGGGGGGGCACGTGGTCATCGAGGATTGGGCGATCGTGGGAGGCGTGACCGCGATTCACCAGTTCGTGAGGATCGGCTCGCACTCCTTTGTGGGAGGAGGATCCCGGCTGCCGCAGGACGTGCCCCCCTACGTCATGGTCGCCGGAAGTCCGTGTGCCGCATATGGACTGAACATCGTCGGGCTGCGACGAAGGGGTTTCAAGCGGGACACGATCCGGCAGATCAAGGACGCATACCGCCTGGTGTTCCAGTCCGATCTCAACGTATCGCAGGCCCTCGAGGAGATGGAGAAGCGCGAGGGCCTCGCCCCCGAGGTCCAGCACATGATCGCCTTCATCCGCTCCAGCGAACGCGGCATCACGACGTGAGCCTGACCCGTGTGGGGGTGATCGGTGTGGGCCGCCTCGGCGCAGCCCATGCCCGCATCCTGGGCGAGATTCCTGGGTGCCGCCTCGTCGGCGTGTCGGACACCGATGCTGAGCGAGCGCTCGCTGTAGCCTCCGAACGCGGGGTACCTGCGCTGGAAGCCGACGCCCTGGTCGACGAATGTGACGCAGTGGTGGTCGCTGTCACTACGTCGGCTCATCATCCCGTGGCACGCATGGCGCTCGAGGCGGGTTGCCATGTTCTGGTGGAAAAGCCCCTCACCCCCACGCTTGACGAAGCCGACGACCTGGTGGATACTGCCGATCGGGTTGGCCGCTTCCTGGCTGTCGGTCACGTGGAACGCTACAACTCGGCCATCCGCGAGGTCCGTCCGCTCCTGGACGATCCCCGGTACATATCCTCGCAGCGACTCGCTGTGTTTCAGCCGCGCGGCACGGATGTGCCGGTGATGCTGGATCTCATGATTCACGACATCGATCTCGTGCTCGGACTGGTGGACAGTGCGGTCGAATCCGTGGACGCCGTGGGAATACCCGTGCTCACGGATTCTGTCGACATGGCGAGCGCCCGTATCCGGTTCGCCAACGGCGCGTGCGCCGATATCAGCGCCAGTCGCGTATCGACGGAGAGGACGCGGGCGCTGCGGCTCTTTCAGCCCTCCGGGTACTTCAGCCTCGACCTGGCTCGCGGCGAGGGGGAGTTCCTGCGGCGGCGCGAGGGGATCGAGCTGGCCGGCCTGGCGCGAACGCACGATCTGGCGGACCTGTCCCTGGGGGATATCGTGGAGCGCGTTCCAATCAAAGGAGACGAGGCGGAGCCGCTGCGCCTTGAGCTCGAGGCGTTTCTTGGAGCTGTCCGCGGGACGGGCGGAGACAGCGTCTCGGCGGCCGAAGGCCGGGCCGCGCTGGACATCGCCCTTCGAATCGAGAATGAAATCGCGGGAGCGGCCTATGTCGCTGTACAAGATTCGGGAGGAACGTAAGAAGCTTGGCTCCGGAGCCAAGCGCGGACCACGTACGCTCACCCTGGTGGTCTTGCTGATCCTGGTGGTCCTGCTGATGTGGTACCTGAACCGGTTTGTCTGACCTATCCGTCTTCCTCTCGGCGGGCGAACAGTCTGGTGACCTTCATGGTGCGGAGCTCGCCCGGGAACTGAAGCGTCGTCTGCCGGGAATCCGTATGTACGGTCTCGGGGGCAGCCGCATGGCTGCCGAAGGCGTCGAGTTGCTCGCGGATCTGGATCGTCTGGCCGTGCTCGGCTTCTCCGAGGTGGTCCGGCACCTACCCGATCTGATCCGGCTGCGTCGCGAGGTCAGGAGGTTCCTTGTCGATCGCGACGTCGATCTCCTCGTTCCGATCGACTACCCCGGGTTCAATCTCCCGCTCGCCCGCTACGCCAGGGTCCGAGAGATCCCGGTCCTCTACTACATCGCCCCTCAGGTATGGGCATGGCACGAGTCGCGGGCGCGAAAGCTGGCCGAGGATGCAGACCTCGTGTGCGTCGTGTTGCCGTTCGAGGCCGAGCTCCTGGAGCGGTGGGGAGTGCGAACCCGCTTCGTCGGTCATCCGCTGCTGGACCGGACTTCCGAGGACGCGGCTCGTCCTCCCCGGTCCCGGCGGGCACTCGGTCTCTTTCCCGGCTCGCGGGTTCAAGAGATCGAGCGTCTGCTGCCCGTCTTTCTCGACGCCGCTCGGGCCGTGCGGGCGCACCATCCAGAGCTCGAGCTCCTGGTGGCCAGGAGCAGTGACCTCCCGGTCGCTGCGTACGCCGAACTCGGCGAAGCGGTGCTCGTCGATACCGAAACGGCCCTGCGCGACTCCGTAGCTGCGATTACCAAGTCCGGAACGATCACGCTGCAACTGGCATTGGCGGGCATTCCAATGGTCGTCGGGTACCGTGTGAGCTCGATCACGTATGCCATCGCCAGGCGCCTCGTAAGCGTCGATCATATCGCGCTCGTGAACCTGGTGGCCGGCCGCCGGGTCGTCCCCGAGCTCATACAGCACGACGCGTCTCCGGCTCTTCTTGCCGAGAAGGCAGCTCCGCTGGTTGCGGACACAGAGGCGAGATCCGCTCAGCGGTCGGCCCTCCGGCAGGTCTCAGCCGAGCTGGGGAAGCCCGGCGCGGCGGGAAGGGTAGCCGACGAGTGCGTTCGCCTTCTCGTGGGAGAGAGGTAGCGTGCCCTTCGATCTTTCGCTGCGGGCCGCATCGATCCTAGGGCCCCCGTTCCTTCTGGCCCTGGAGAAGACCTGGCGGTACAGGCAGATCGATGCTGGTGGGCAGCCCGTCGGGGAGCGTTACCGCGCCGGTGCGGCGATCCACGCTCTCTGGCATGCCCAGCAACTTCCGCTCACGCTGCGGCATCGGACGGAGAACATCGCCGTGATCGTCAGTCGGCATCGGGACGGAGAAATCATTTCACGGGTGGTAGAGCGGATCGGATACCGGACCATTCGTGGATCGAGCACGCGCGGCGGTTCGGAAGCGCTGCGCGAGTTCACATCGGCGGCCTTCGAGGGATACTCCCTGGCCATCACCACCGACGGCCCGCAGGGGCCCCGGCGTCAATGCAAGCCCGGCGCCATACTGGCGGCCGCGAGGGCCGGGCTCCCCATAGTACCCGTCGGCGCTGCAGCAGTCCGGGCCTGGACCTTCGACAGCTGGGATCGTTTCTTCGTCCCCCGGCCCGGGTCCGTGGTGGTCATTTCGTACGGGCCACCCCTGGCGGTCCCTCCAGATCTGGGCCGTTTGCCGGTATCCGAGTGGCAGTTGCGTCTCACGAAGGCCCAGAACGAGGCCACCGAGGCGTGCGAGGAAGCCGCAGCCAAAATCAGGTCCGGGCACTGATGGCGGGCCTGAGCGGACGGTTGGAGGAGCAGGTCAGAGAGGGCTGGACCGGCCGGGCGCGTGGCAGCATGCGGCTGGCGGGAGCTGGATTCGGTGTGATCGCCGGGCTCCGCAACCTGCTCTACGACTCAGGGGTGCTCGCCCCCCGGCACGCTCCGCTCCCGGTCGTCTCCGTCGGGGGACTCACCGTGGGCGGATCAGGCAAGACACCCATCACCGCCGACATCGCGGCGCGACTGTGCGACGAGGGTGTGAACACGGCCGTGGTGACGCACGGATTTGCCGACGAGATGGACGTACACCGCCGACTTGCCCCGCGGGCCCGTGTGTTCGGAGGTCAGGATCGCCTTGGCCTGGCCCGCGAGGCAGCAGCAGGTGGCGCGGAGATCGTGGTTGTGGATTCCGGTTTCCAGCATCGTCGCCTTCACCGGGACATCGACATCGTCACCGTGGACGAGTCCACTCTCGGCCGACACATGGCCTATCTCCCCGCCGGACCTCACCGTGAGGGCCTCGGGGCCCTGGGTCGAGCCGACTTCGTCGTCGTGGTGCGGAGGTACGTACCGGGATCCGACGGGGACGCGAACCCTTCACTGGCCGGCCCCCGTCAGAACTGGCTGGACGACATGGCGCGTGGACTGGGGTGCTCCCCGTTTCTCACCGTGCAGATTCACCCCGGCCAGCTCGTGGCGGCCAACGATGCGGCGGGCAGCATGTCGAGGCCGGCGCCCGCCCTGGCCGTCGCCGGGATCATGTGGCCGGAGGTGTTCTTCGCTCAGGTGAGCTCGGTGGCACCCGGCATCGAGCGAGAAGTTGCGCTGCGCGACCACGCCCGAATCGGAGCGCCGGAAGCCGACCTGCTTCGTAGCGCTGGCGAACGCGGTCTCGTCTGCACCCTCAAGGATGCGGGCAAGCTCGCGCAGGCACTGGGAGACACACTGCCGATCTGGTATCTTTCCGAGAGCGTCGAGTGGTGCCAGTCCGACGGGCAGCCGACCCCTGTGAGAGCGGCGCTATCCCTCCTTCCGGGCGGACCCTTCGACTCGAGCCCCGGGGAGTCCGCATGAGCAGCCTGGAGAAGATTCGGACGGAAGTCCTCGTCGTCGGTTCGGGGATCGCCGGATTGAGCTTCGCCCTCAAGGCGTGCGAGTATGCGGACATCCTCGTGGTGACCAAGAAGGAGCGCCTCGAGTCCAACACCAACTATGCGCAAGGTGGCGTCGCGGCGGTCTTCGCTCCCGACGATTCACCCGAGCTCCACGTGGCTGACACGCTGGTGGCCGGGGCGGGCCTCTGCCACCGGCGCGCCGTTGAGGAGCTCGCCCGCGAAGGGCCGGAACGGGTTCAGGAGCTGATGGAGTGGGGCGTCCGGTTCTCACGCGAGGATGGACGTGTGGCCCTAGGCCGGGAAGCGGGACACAGCGTCCGTCGGATCCTGCACGCCGCGGACTTGACAGGCCAGGAGATCGAACGGGCGCTCCTGGCTGCCGTAGCCGCAGAACCCCGCATCACGCTGCTCGAGGACCACTTCGTTTGGTCCCTCGCGACAGCGACGGACCGCACCCGTGCCCGGACCCGGTGTGCTGGAGCGCTCGTGCTCGATGTCCACGGGGCCCGCTGGAAGGCGGTGGACGCCCGGGCGGTGATGCTCGCGGCTGGTGGCACCGGTCACCTCTATCGCCATACCACGAACCCGGATATCGCCACCGGCGATGGAATCTCGCTGGGGTATGCGGCGGGCGCCGCGGTGGCCAACCTCGAGTTCGTACAGTTCCATCCCACGGCGATGTACCCGGCGGAGACGCGCGCGCAACTCATCTCCGAGGCCGTTCGTGGGGAAGGGGCGGAGCTGCGTCGACAGGATGGTACGGCCTTCATGCTGGACTACCATCCGGCGGGGTCGCTGGCCCCGCGCGATGTAGTGGCCCGGGCGTGTGATGCCGAGATGAACGCGCACGGGGGCGAATTCGTGTGGCTGGATCTCTCGTCGATCGAGGCATCGGTCATCGAGCGGCGGTTCCCCAACATCATGAAGGAATGCGCGGACCGAGGAGTACACCTGCCGGTCGATCCGATTCCGGTCGTGCCGGCCGCACACTATCAGTGCGGAGGGCTTCTCACGGACTGGGACGGGCGCACCTCGCTGGCCGGCCTGTACGCTGCGGGCGAGATCGCCTGCACCGGTGTGCACGGAGCGAACCGGCTGGCCTCCAACTCGCTGCTCGAAGCCGTCGTCTACGCGCACCGAGCCTCGGTCCGGCTCGCGGGTGACCTGAGAGGCCTGCCTGAAGTCCAGGGCGCGGAATGGGATCCCCCGGACCTTCGCGCGCCCGGCGAACCGGCCAGTGGCGTCGAGGAGCGGGTGCGCGACTTGATGTGGGAGAACGTGGGAATCGTCCGATCCGACGATCGCCTCGAGGCAGGGCGGGAGGAAATCGACCACCTGTCGGGCGTTCCCCTGGCACGCGATGGAACGGGACCGGGCGCGATGCACGCGCGGCAAGTCGAATTCATGCGGGATGTGGCGACACTGGTCATCCGCTGTGCTCAACGACGACGCGAGAGCAGAGGACTGCACTTCACAGAGAGCCACCCGCGACGGGACAACGAGCGGTTCCTCAGGGACACGGTGCTGTCCAGGTGATCCTCGAGGCGCTGGCATGAGGGTGGCTGTGGTCGCGGTTGGACGGCCGAAGGGGGAGCACATCTCGGCCCTGATCCGGGAGTACGAGACGCGGGCCTGCCGCTACTTTCGCTTCTCAGCGATCGAGGTGCCGGCGTCCGCTGGAAGCGGCGCCGACGAGCGTTCCGTTCGCGCCCGCGAGGCCGAAGCGATTCGGAAACGCATCCCGGCCGACCTGGAGCTCTGGGCGCTTACACGAGGTGGCCGGCAACTAGACTCGCGGAAGCTCGCGGAGACGCTGGGAGACTTCGCCACCTACAGCCGGGCTGGCGTGGCCTTCCTGATCGGCGGCGCCTTCGGTCTGGACGACGACCTGATCCGCGACTGCTCCAGCCGTTTCTCGCTGTCCAGCCTTACCCTTCCGCACGAGCTGGCCCGACTCGTACTCGCGGAGCAGATCTACCGGGCAGGAACGATCCTGCGGGGCGAGCCCTATCACAAGGGGGCCTGACCGTGTCCTTCCCGGCCCCGACCCGCGAGTGGTTCCGAGACTGGTTCGGCGAGGAGTACCTGGCTCTCTATCCGCACAGGGACAAGCGCGAAGCGGAGCAGGCGGTGAATCTGCTCCGCCGGGTAGCCCCGGTCGTCGATGGCCCCGTGCTGGACCTGGCGTGCGGGGCGGGGCGGCACCTGCGGGCTCTGCGGCAGGCGGGGTTCGAGGCCGTGGGACTGGACCTCTCCATGACGTTGCTCCGCTCGGCGCGGGCCGCGAACCCGGACTCGCCAGTGGTCAGGGGCGACATGCGCGAGCTTCCGTTCAGAAATGCCTCGTTTCGGGGTGTAACCAGCTTCTTCACATCCTTCGGCTACTTCTCGGACCCTCGGGACGACCGGCACGTCGTACGCGAGATGCACAGGGTCATGGCGCCCGGCAGCTTCTTCATGCTCGACTTCATGAACGCGCAGCGAGTCCGGCGTGAACTCGTTCGGACGGACACCCGCGCGATAGACGGCGGGCACATCGTGCAGGAACGTGAGATCATCGACGGGGTCGTCGTGAAACGTATTCACGTTGAACGTGACGGGCTGGACACCAGGACGTTCGAGGAGAGAGTCAGACTGTACTCCTGCTCTGAACTCGCGGACCTCCTGCGGTCAGAGAACCTCGAGGCCGAACACCGCTTCGGAGATTACCTCGGCAGTCCCTATGACCATGAATCACCTCGGTTGATACTCTCCGGACGAACACCCATCGGCGGAGTTGCAGCCGCATGAAGAGCGTGACCTTCGAAAAGGAGCGGCTCGCCGGCCCGGGAGGGCTCATAGCCGAGTTGCTTGACGGTGACGTCGCCGCCCGCGCTCTCTTCCCGCCCTGGAGCTTCACCGCCGCGCTGCCCGGCGCGGCCTACCCGTCCCCCAGGCCTTCCCCCCTGGAGCCCGACCATCTGGTCACCTCCGATTCCGACACCTCGAGACGGTTGGCCCGGGTGCTCGAAGGAGGGGGGCACGTTGTCACCACCGGCCAGCAGCCCCAGCTCTTCGGTGGTCCGTTGTATGTCCTCTACAAGGCGCTGTCAGCCGCTCGCCTGGCCGGTAGGATCGAGGCGCAGACCGGCCAGCCAGGTGTCGCGGTGTTCTGGGTCGCCGGCGACGACCACGACTGGGCCGAAGTCGCCTCCGTCGGATTCCTCGATACGGACGAGTCCTACGGCCGCATCGACGTGCAGCCGCCCCCGGAACTGGCAGGAAGCTCCGTGGGCCCATCGCCCCTGGGCGATGGAATCGGCCAGACAGTGCAGGATTTTCTTGGCGGCGTGACAGCCGGCGAGGCGGACGCGCGGTGGGCCGAGCTTCTCCAGAGGGAGTATCAGCCGGACCGGACCTTCAGTCAGGCCTTCATCGGCGTTCTCTCCGAGATGACGCGCGGCCTCCCGATCGCCTTCCTGGATGCTACCCATCCTGGAGTGCGCCGCGCCTCCATCTCCCTGATCCAGGAGGTTCTCGAAGATCGTCAGGGGGTGGACGAGGCTCTTCGGGCAGGCACCGAAGCCGTCCGGGGCCTGGGGTATCGGCCTCAACTCGGATACGTGGAGGGCGCGATCCCGGTTTTCCGCGAGGCAGGGCAGGGAAGACACCGGCTACGCGGCACATCGGGTGCAATCCAGGTTGCCCCGGACGGAACCTCCCTTCAGGTCGAGGAGGTGGTCCTGGAGCTGTCCGGGGGCGGCCATTTCAGCCCGTCGGCGGCTCTACGGCCCGTGCTCGAGTCGTGGCTACTACCCGTGTCCGCGACGGTGCTCGGTCCGGGGGAGATGGCATACTGGGCGCAGCTGGGTCCGCTGTTCGAGAGGCTCCGGGTACCGATGCCGGTGGTGGAGGCTCGTGACTCCTGGCGAATCGTCGAGCGCCGGGTGGCGAGGCTTCTGGAGAAGACCGGCGTGTCGGCCGGTATCCTGGGCGGAGGTCTCGAAGAGGCGACGGCGGGACTCATCGAACGCAGCCGCCCTCGCTCGGTGGAGGAGGCCCTCCTGAGACTGGAGGAGCACGCCGATCGCGGTTTGTCGGAGATGGACGGGATCGTGTCCCGGGACCTTCCCGGACTTCGGCCGGCGGTCGGCAAAGGGCGAGCGCAGGTGTTCGCTGCCCTGGCCAGCGTGCGAAAGGCCATGGACCGAATGACGCGCGACAGGGAGCGGGCCGCCATCGCCCAGCTCGAGCGGGCGTCGACCCACCTGTATCCCGGTGGCGTGCCCCAGGAACGCGCAATCGCAATATGGGCTTTTCTCTCCCGCTACGGAGACGACTTCCTCGACGCGGCGCTGAAGGCCAGCGCAACCCCGATTCGAGGGGACGGGAGCTCGCCGGGATGCGGCGTTGCTGGGGAATCTGCCGGGGACTAGGTTAGCCCCCGACCGGGCGTCGTGGGCGGCGCCATGGGCGTTTCATCGACTCTCGACAGGTGGTGCCCGTGCAGTGGGCCGTGATCATTGGTCTCGTCCTCATGATTCCGATCCTCGCGATCGTCCTGGACTCCTCCGTCGGCCAGGCACTGGCGAACCGCATCGCGCGGGGTGAGAAGGCCGGCGATTCTCCCGAGATCGATGCTCGGGTAGGAGAGCTGGAAGCCGACGTCAAGTACCTGACCGAGAGCATGGAGAGCCTGCGAGAGGAAACGGAGTTCGTGCGTCGACTGATCGAGGGAGGCGACGGTGAGGCCGCCTCCCAATTGGGTCCGGGTGACTGAGGCGTCTTCCGCGGCTCCAGCATCCTCCGGCGACCGCACGGAGGGGCGCCGGGCGGGCTGGCTGCGACCGGCCACGGCCGTCGGATCAGGGATCTTCCTCAGTCGCATCACCGGTTTCGCCCGTGACATCGCCGTAGCCGCCTTTCTCGGCACCAACCTCCTGGCCGATGCCTATTTCGCGGCCATCAAGATCCCCAACATCATCCGAAACCTCCTCGGAGAGGGAACGCTGTCCGCGGCGTTCGTACCGGTCTACTCGGAGGCTCTCGAACGAGACGGGGCGAACGCTCCCGCTCCGGCCCGATTGGCTACCTCCGTCCTCGGGCTCGTCCTGACGGCCGCTCTGTTTCTGAGTGCCCTCGGAGTCATCCTGGCGCCGTGGATCACGGACGCGGTCATGGTGGGCGCCGATGACGAGACGCGCAGAATCACGACGGAGCTGGTTCGCATCCTGTTTCCGATGTCGGGGACGCTCATCGTCGGGGCGTGGTTCCTCGGGGTGCTGAACAGCCACGGCAAGTTCTTCCTCCCTTTCGTGGCCCCGACGCTATGGAATCTGTCCCAGATCGCAGGGTTGTTGCTGGCTCACGCCCTTGGAAGCGAGAAGCTTGCGCATGCCCTGGCATGGTCCGCCCTCGTGGGAAGCCTGCTGCAGGTAGGGATCCAGCTCCCGGCTGCCCGGAGGCTGGTAGGGACACTGCGCCCGAGTGGAGGCTGGTCCTGGGAGCCCGTGCGGCGCGTAGCCCGAAACACCGTCCCCGTGATCTCCAGCCAGGGGATTTTTCAGATCTCGACGCTGGTGGACATCTCCCTTGCCACCCTCGTCGGGACCAGCGCGATGTCGGCACTCGGCTATTCCCAGAGACTCATGTACCTGCCCATCAGCCTTTTCGGGATCTCCGTAGCGGCCGCGGCTCTACCGGACATGTCGCGGGAGGCCACGGTCGCCCGGCTGAGGCCCCGCCTCGTGAACGGTTTCTTCCAGATCCTGTTCTTCGTTCTTCCAGCCGCAGTGTGCTTTCTGGTCTTCGGTGACCTGATCGTCCGCCTCGCCTTCGAGCGCCGCGCCTTCACGGAAACCAGCACCCTGATCGTGGCCGCCGTACTGGGGACATATGCCCTCGGACTGGTCGCCTCCGCGTCCCAGAAGCTGTTCGCCAGTGGATTCCACGCGCTCCAAGACACGCGCACTCCCATGATCATCGCGGCCGTCGCGGTCACCGTCGGAATCGGACTCGCGGTCACCTTCACGCTACTCGCCCGTGCCGGCTTGCCAACCGAGTACCGGCCGTACGCAGCGATGGGCATCGCTCTGGGCGGGGCCTGCGGCGCGTGGATCAATCTTCTTCTTCTCTGGACACTGCTGGGCCGCAGACTGGGCGGACTCTTTGATCGACGAGCGCTGCGTGCCGCGGTGCGCCTCGCCGGCGCCGCCGGTCTCGCCGGGCTGACCGCGGCCCTGGTCCGATCCGGGCTGGCCTCGAGGTGGCCGGCAACGGGATTCCTGGCGAATCTCGGCCTGCTCCTGCTCCTGATGGCTTGCGGAGCGGTGCCCTACCTGCTGATCGCGCGCCGCCCTCCCGTCATTCTCCCACAGGAGGAAGCCGGGCTTGAGCGCTGAGCTTCGAGAGCAGCTGAAAGCCCTTCCGGACCGTCCCGGCGTTTACCTGTTTCGGGACGACGACGGGGAGATACTCTACGTCGGAAAGGCGACATCCCTGCGGAGCCGCGTGCGAAGCTACTTCGGCTCTTCCGCCCGGCAGTCCTTCAAGCTGCGCGAGCTGTCGAATCGTACGGCTGACATCGAGACCTTCGTTCTCGAGACTCCGGCGGAGGCCCTCCTACTCGAGTCCAACCTGATCAAGGAGAACGGTCCCCGCTTCAACATTCAGTTGAGGGACGACAAGACCTTCCCGTGGGTGAAGGTGACGGTGCACGAGCCGTTCCCGAGGGTTCTCGTCACCCGGCATCTGGTTCGAGACGGATCCCGGTACTTCGGCCCATTCACCGATGTCGGCGCGATGCGCCGGGCACTCCGCATGATCCGCCAGATGTTCACGGTCCGGAGCTGCCACTACGATCTTCCCCGGGATGCCCCCAGGCGGCCATGCCTCGACTACTTCATCGACCGGTGTCGGGCCCCATGCGTCGGGGAGCAGAGCGAGGCCGAGTACCGCGGGATGATCGACAAGATCCTCGAGATCCTCTCCGGCCATACCGGCGGTCTCAGGCGGGACGTGAGACGGCAGATGAAGGAGGCCGCGGAGGACCTGCAGTATGAACGTGCGGCAGAGTTGAGGGACATACTGAAAGGCCTTTCGGCGCTCGAGAAGCGGGGAACGGCGATCGACTTCAGGGGCGGAGACCGGGACGTCCTCGGGATCTCCAGGTCCGAGAACCTCGCGTGCGCCATCTACCTGCGCGTGCGGGAAGGAAGGCTGCTCGGTCGAAGCGTACACTACCTGAACGTGGGGGAAGGGAAGGCCGGGCACGCGGAGCTGACCGCCGCGGCGATCAAGGCGGTGTACCTGAGACGTGAGGACCTTCCGCCTGAACTGGTGGTGCCGAGCGACTTCGAGGACCGCGAGCTGGTGCAAGGCGTCCTCGCGGAGCGACGCGGAGCCGCGTTCCGGATCCACGTCCCCCAGAGGGGCCTGAAGAAACGCTTGCTCGACCTGGCGTCCGAGAACGCGCTGCACCTCCTATCGGAGCGCACGGAACTGGAAACCGGCGAGGGTGGTCGTGGCGCACCTCCGGCTGCTGCCCGGGAGCTTGGCCTGGCCCTGGAGCTCGATGTGCCGCCGCGAGATCTCGTCTGCTTCGACATCTCCACGTTGAGTGGCCGCGAGTCCGTTGGAAGCGCCGTGTGGCTCGGGGACGGGGCGCCCAAGAAGAAGGAGTACCGGCGGTTTCGGATCCGGGAAACGGCGGACGGGAAGACCGACGACTACTCCATGATGCAGGAAGTGGTGCAGCGGTACTTTTCGCGGCGGGTTAAGGAAGACCGGCCGGTACCCGACCTGGTCGTCATCGACGGAGGCAAGGGACAGCTCGCGGCGGCCCTTCACGCGATGGAGAGCGCCGGCGTCTCGGATGTCCCTGCGATCTCCCTCGCCAAGCGGTTCGAGGAGGTGTTTCTGCCCGGCCGCGCGGACCCAGTTCGGCTGGACCGTCGCAACGCGGGCCTGCTCTGGCTTCAAAGAGCTCGCGATGAGGCGCATCGGTTCGCCGTGGACTACAACCGCAAGCTGAGGAGCCGGCGCACGCTCAGATCCCGCCTTTCGGACGTACCAGGCGTGGGACCGGCCCGCGAGAAGGATCTGTTGCGCGAATTTGGCAGTATCGAGGCTATCCTCCGGGCCGACCCGGAGGAGCTGACCCGCGTACGGGGGATCGGCCTCGCGACAGCGCAACGCATTCACCAGACGCTGGCCGCGGGAAGCCCTCCGGAGTGAGGTCCGTCGCTCTAAGGGATCCGCCGTTCGCGAAACATGGACAGGCGTTGGGCGTATAAGGCGTACGGGGCTTGCAGCCAGCGACGAACGGTGGCAGGATGGCCCCGGTCCAGTGGCCCGGCCTTCCGGGCGGGGAGGCGCCCGGACTCGCTAAGAGGTCGAAGAGGCAGAGGCTGTCGATCTCGCTAATAAGTTGTTAATAGGAGATTTGAGGTTACTATGCTCAGACATTCGTTGAAGGTTGGCGCGGCGGCCGGACTCATCGCTGCGTTCGGGTTTCCGGTCGTTCTGTTCGCACAGGACTGCGCGGAGAAGGGGAATCAGCATACACGCGGCGCCGACGTGGAACTGAGCTATGCGGCCCGGCGGGATGACCCGCAGCCCAAGGAGACCAGGTACGCGCGGGCGATCGAGAAGCTTCAGCCGGCGCTGACCGACGATGACCCCCTGCCGAGGGCGTACCTCCTGGCCAGCCGGGCCTATCTCGGTCTTCGGGACCACGCGGGAGCGGATTCGATGCTGACGCGGCTCGCGGCC
>JAMJQR010000151.1 GCA_023554335.1 Candidatus Benthicola marisminoris | reverse complement strand
CGTTCACAAACCAGAACCGATGGAGGACTCATGCTCCGCAACACGAAGGGTTTCACCCTGATCGAGCTGCTGATCGTAGTCGTGATTATCGGCATCCTTGCCGCGATCGCGATTCCGCAGTTCGCCAGCACCAAGGAGAAGGCGTTCGACGCGACGGCCAAGAGCGACGTCCGCAACGCCATGTCGTCCCAGGAGGCCTATTTCGCCGACGAGCAGGTTTATGCTCCGAACGCGATGGCCACGGGCAGCTTCACCACGAGCGCCGGCATCGCCGTGTCCGCTTCGGCCGCATCGGCCGGTGGGTACGCGATCACCGCCTCGCACACCAGCTCGGGCAACACGTTCTGGGTGCAGGTCGGCACGGGCAGCTCGATCGAGGGCAAGGTACAGAAGGCTCCGTAAGGTCGCCTTCCAAATCTTCGACTCTCTTGAAGATCGCAGACCAGGGCGCGGCGGGGTTTCCCGTCGCGCCCTTCGGTCGTTGTAGCCGGCCCGGCGCTTCGCGCGTGGAGGGAGCGGGGTGATCTGGACCAAGCGCATACGGAGGGCGGTGCCGGAGCCGGTCCTCGTGTCCGTCCTCTTCGCGGGAATCGGAGCGGCGTTCTTCGATCGGGCGCTGCTGCGCGGGGAGGCTTTCTTCAGCCGCGACGTCGCACCGTTCTTCTACCCCATGAAGCACTTCCTGGCGGCGACGGTCCGGGCGGGTGAGCTGCCACTGTGGAATCCTTGGGTGGCGGGGGGCGAGCCCTTCTTCGCGTCGCTTCAGCCCGGCCTTCTCTATCCGGGCAGCATCGTGCTCTACGGATTCCCGATGCCGGCCGCGTTCGACTGGCTGGTGGCGCTGCACTACCCGCTGGCTGGAATCGGGCTGGCCCTCCTGCTCCGCCGTTGGGGACACGGCTGGACGGCCGCCCTGGTTGGCGGAAGCGCTTTCATGCTGGGCGGTTTCTACGTCTCACTCGGCAACTTCGTCAACAACCTTCAGACGGTCGCCTGGCTGCCATGGATCTTCCTGGCATGGGATCGGGTGCTGGACGGCGGTCGCATCCGGGACCTGCTCGTCTTCGCCATCCTCTGTGGCGTAGGATTCCTGGGAGGCGAGCCCCAGATGCTGGCCCTCGGGCTGATCCTGGTCTTCGCGCACGGCTGGACGCGGGTAGAGGACCGCGAGCTCAGGCGCGGGCGGCAGACCCTGGCGTTCGCGATCGCCGGGATCCTGGCCCTGTCCATGGTGGCCGTGCAGCTCCTGCCGTTCGCGGAATACATGAGCCACTCGGTGCGCCGGCTGCCCATTGATCTGGAGTACGCGTCGTCCAGGTCGCTGGAGCCGGGCGGATCGCTGCACGTCCTCCTTCCCCCGGCGCTTCGCACGGGGGCGCACGGCTTTTCGACCCGCTACATGGCCGGCTCGGAAGTCCCGTGGATCCTGAGTGCCTACTGCGGGGGGGCGGTCCTCGCTCTGGGCCTGATCGGGATGTCATGGGGACGCAGCCGCAGGTGGACGATCTTCTGGGCGGCCGCGGCGATCGTTTCCGTGCTCCTGGCTCTCGGCAGCTACAGTCCGCTGTATCGAGCTCTGTTCCAGTGGGTACCACCGTTCCGGCCCTTCCGGTACCCGGAGAAGTTCCTGCTCTACGCGGCCCTGGCGGTCGCCGTCCTGGCAGCCCAGGGAACGGACCGCTGGCTGGACCGGTCCCTCCCGCGAGCGGCACGCGTTTGGATTCCGTTTGCGGCGATGGCCGTCCTGTACGCCGCGGTCGGCGCCGTTCTCTCATCCGGTCCGCGGCCCCTCGAGTCAGCCTGCGTGGGATGGCTCTCAGGGGCTCTCCTGTGCGAGGATCCCGCGCTCGCGGCTGAGCTCTACGCCGGAATCGCCTGGCGCATCGCCGCTCTCCTGGCGTGCGTGCTGGTGCTCACGGTCCTCTATCGATCCGGCCGCCTGCGAGCCGGCCTCGCCACGCCGCTGCTCGTCGCCCTCGTGGTTGCGGATCTCGGGCTTGCCCACCGGGAGGTGAACCCCTCGGTGGAGAGCGACGTGTATGTGACTGCGCCATGGACGGCCGACGCCCTGAAGGACCTGATGGTCCCTAGGGGGGAGGTGCGATACCGCGGATCACCTCATCACGCGGCGATGGGGAGCATCGTGACGGTGACGGGAGCCTGGGAGCTCACCAACATGTATCTGGACTACCAGACCATGGGGCCGAACGTCGGCCAGGTGTTCGGATTCCCCATGCAGGACGGGCTCCAGGGAGTGGAGCTCATCTCCGTCGCGCTCACCAACGAGGCGGCGCTGCGAGCCTGGAGTGACGACCCCCTCCGCTTCCTGCAGGCCATGAACGTCGGATTCTACGCGGATGCGACGGCGTCCGGAGACTCGATCGAGGGTCTTACGCTGGCCGCCTCCAGTCCCGATCTGCCAATACGGATTCACCGGGTCCCGGATCCCGTGTCCCGACTGTACCTGGTCAGCGAGCACGAGGTGCGCGATGGACAGGCCGCCGCGCTCAGACGGGTGCTCGAGGCCGATTTCCCCCTCGGGGAGCGGGTGGTCCTGGAATCCGATCGCCCGGTTGCCGCAAGCGAAGGCGCTTCGGGTACCGTGCTCTCACGCAGCGAGGGAACGAACACGTACACCGCGAAGGTGAACACCACCGGCCCGATGCTCGTCGTGCTCAGCGATCGCTGGTATCCCGGCTGGAAGGCCACCGTGAACGGCAGAAGCGCGGAGGTGCTCCGGGCCAACGGAGTCTTCCGCGCCGTCGAAGTCCCGGCGGGTGTGAGCGAAATCGAATTCCGCTTCCTGCCGGGGTCGCTTCTTCTCGGAGCGGCGATGAGCCTGTTCGGCCTCGCGGCCCTGGCAACTCTCTGGGGTTTGGCCGGGAGTCGCGTGCTGTGAGCCCCGGCCGCACGTCCACGATCCGGCCGTCCGGGGCTCGCCGTAAGGCGGGCCGTCCGTCACCGGCGGCCCTGCGGTGGCTGGCTTTCGGCCTCTTCGCGATCACCCTCGCGGTGACCGCGCTTACCGCGCTCGACTATGGGATCGCGAGCGACGTCGGCAACTACTTCTACAGCTCGCTTCGACAGATCGCCTGGACGAGAGATCTCTGGTCCGCCTTCCTCGAAGGGGAACCATCGACGATCCTCAACCGGGACCAGGTGTTCGAGCACTGGCGCTGGTACCTCGATCGGATTCCTCATCCCCCGCTCTCACGGGAGCTCAGCGGGCTGAGCTGGCTGCTCTTCCGGGATCTGGTCGATCCGCTCACGGCGTATCGCGGGGCCGTGATGCTGACGTTCGCGGCCCTGACCGCCTCGGTGGGCACGTACACCGCTTGGCGATCCCGCTCCGTTGCAGCGGGCCTCGCGGCCGGGCTCGCCGTTCCGGCCTTCCCGGTGCTGTTCGCCCACGGCCACCTGGCGCACACCGATCTCTTCCTGGCGGCATTCTGGTTCTGGTCGGTCGCCTCCCTGGACGTGGCCGTGAAGGAGGGCGGGTCGGGCTGGTTTTTCGCGTCGGGCTTGTTTCTGGGCGCCGCGGCCGCCACCAAGTTCTCCGGTCTCCTGCTTCTGCCGGTCCTGGCCGTGTGGCTGTTCGTCAACCGAAGCGGCGTGGCCGCGTTCCTGGTGCTCTGTCTGGCGGGAGCCCTCGTCTTCTTCGCGGTGAACCCGGTCATGTGGGTGGATCCGGGACAGGGCATGCGGGATTTCCTCCAGGCGGGCCTCGACCGCGCAGCCTCGGACAATACTCGGATCACGACCGGGTACTTCGGCACGGTCTACGCTTTCCGGCCTCCCTGGCACTACCCGTACGTGTGGACGGCCATCACGTTTCCGCTCTCGCTCATGGCCGCGGCCGTTGTGGGTCTGGTCGCGCCTCGCTCGGGCGCCCTGCGCGGCCTGGTCATCCTGAATATGGCGGTGCTGTACGGGGCACTCGCGCTGCCATCGGCACCGATGCACGACGGCGTCCGGCTCTTCCTGCCCCTGTATCCGTTCTATTGCGTCATCGCGGGCGCTGGGGCAGTCGCGCTGGGGGAATGGGCCACCGCCGCGCTCAAGGCCCGCATCCCTGCCCTGGAGGAGAGGCGAGACCTGCTGGTCGCTCTCACCATCGTGGCGATTCTCGCTCCGGCAGCCTTCGCCGGTATTCGGAGCCACCCGCACCAGCTCTCGTGGTTCAACGGGCTGATCGGCGGTATCGAGGGAGCGCAGGCCCGTGGCCTGGAGGTGACCAACCTCAAGGAAGCGCTGAACCGAGAGTCCGTCGCCGAACTGGCCGAGATCATCCCACCCGCCGCAGCAGTGGACCCGGGGTTCTTCATCGAGGAAATCTGCTTCTACCAGGCGATCGGCTGGGCCCCGGAGAACTGGAGTGCGGAGACCCAGCTCATGCGCCGGGACGGGACCGAAGATCTGGCACTGGCGTGCGAGGGGCCGCAGAGCTTCGTCACCGTCGCACTCGACCGGGACGCGCGGGAGCCGGAGTACGTGTTCGTTCTGAACCGTCCCGCCCAGTGGAGGCGGGTCGAGCAGGCCCTCGTGGACTTCGGTGGCTCGCCGGCCTATGCCGTATCCCTGGACGGAGTGCCGCTGTTGATGGTGTACAGGACCCGATGATCGAGGACACGGGGGCGAAGCGCTTCGTGTTGTGGAGCGGGCTGGCGTTGGGCGTCCTCGCCTTCGCTTGGCTGTTCCCGGGGCTGTCCGAGGTTGGACTCGCCTGGGACGAGCCCTACTATTTCGACTCCGTCCGGCGCATCCAGGAGTGGTTCGGCCAGGTCCTCGAAGGTCCGAACCGCGGTGAGCTGCTGACGCAGGAGTCGGTGCGCGAGACCTTCAACTGGCGCCGGTACTACAATCCGCATCCGCCGTTCTACAAGTTGACCATGGCGGCGAGCGAAGCCGTGTTCGGCCGGTGGACGGGCGAGTTCGTGGGATATCGCCTGTCGCCGCTGGCGGCGTTCGCCCTCCTGGTGGCGTGCGTCACGTGGGTGGCCGGCCTCACCTGGGGCCGGGTGGCCGGTCTCGGCGCTGGCCTGTCGATCATGCTGATGCCCAGGATCGTAGGTCACGCCCACATCGGTGCGACGGACACCCTGACCTCGCTGGCGTGGTTCGTCGCCTGCGCCGGACTGATGCTCTACGTGACCGAGGACCGCGGGAAGTTTCTCGCGCTGGGCGCGCTGGGCCTGGGCGTGGCCCTGGCGACCAAGTTCACCGGATTCCTCATACCCGTCGCCATGCTGATGTGGCTCGTCGCCTACGGACGCTCGCGACGCGCGATCGCGGGAACGATCCTGTGGGGCCTGGGTGGCCTGGTCGTGGCCTGGGCTCTCAACCCACTCATGTGGCACGGTCCGATCACGGAGACGCTCCGCGTCGTTCAGGACAGTCTCGCGCGAGACGAGGTGATTCCCATCTCCACCTTCTATCTGGGTCACCAGTGGGGGTACGAGGTGCCGGGTCACCACGTCGTCGTGATGACTCTGATCACGATTCCGCTGTCGATCCTTGTGCTTTCATTCTGGGGCGGCCTGGCCAGCCTGCGGGACTGGGAGGACAGGCCGGTCGAGGGGCTGTGCTACACGCAGATTCTCTTCTTCGTGGCGTTGCTCGCCGCGCCGGGATCTCCCAACCACGATGGTGTCCGGCTGTGGCTCCCCATGTTTCCGTTCGTGGCCCTGCTGGCGGGACACGGATTCGGCCGGGTCGGGGACCTGATCCGCCGAAGGGTGCCGCGGGAGCGAGCCCTGCTGGCCACTCTTGCGGCGGGGGCGCTGTTCTTCATCCCTCCCTACGTGCAGACCGTGCGGGTTTCGCCGCTCTACCTGAGCTACTACAACGAGTTGATCGGTGGAGCTCGCGGGGCGGCCCGCGCCGGGATGGAGGCGACCTACTGGCTGGAGGTCGTGAGTCCCGCCTTCCTGGAGCGCATCGGTGAAGAGCTCCCGGACGGGGCACGTCTGTCCGCGTGGCCCAACGTCTCGCACTATCAGTGGTTGCAGGTGCACGGCATGCTGCGTGACGACATCGTGGTCACCAGCCAGATGCCGGCCGACTACTTCGTGCTCGTGGCCCGAAAAGCGGTGTTTCAACCGTACCACTGGCGGATCTACGAGAACGTGAGGCCGGAGCTGGCCGTGGAGCTGGACGGTGTGGAGCTCGCGGGCCTGTACGCATGGCAGGCGGATGATACCGCCGAAATCGACCCGGAGGATCCGTGAAGACGCTGGACGCTGTCGTCCCGGTGTACAACGAGGAAGCCATACTTCCCGAGTTGAACCGGCGCCTGGTGGATACGCTCGAGGCGCTTCCGTACGAGTGGCGGGTGGTCTACGTCGACGATGGGAGCCGCGACCGCACGCCGGAGCTCCTGGCGGGCTTCTCGGATGAGGACTCGCGGGTCGGGGTGGTGCACCTGTCGAGGAACTTCGGCCAGCAGCTGGCGATCTCGGCCGGGCTGGCGATGAGCACCGCCGATGCCGTCGTTCTTCTCGACGGAGACCTGCAGGATCCTCCCGAAGTGATTCCCCTGCTCGTCGAGAAATGGGAATCCGGCTACGACGTGGTCTACGCCGTGAAGCGGGACAGGAAGGAAGCGCTCCCCAAACGCGCCCTGTTCAGCCTGTTCTACAAGATCCTCCGCAAGCTCAGCAACGTGGACATACCGGCAGACGCCGGGAATTTCTCGCTCATGGACCGCTCGGTCGTGGATGTGATCAACACCATGCCCGAGCGGGACAGGTACGTGTCCGGGCTCCGAGCCTATGTGGGCGGACGACAGACCGGCGTGGAGTTCGAGAGAGCGCCGCGGTACGCCGGACAACCCCGACAGTCGCCGCTCAAGCTGGTGCGCATGGCGACCGACGCATTCTTCGCCTTCTCGGAGCTTCCTCTCCGGCTTGCGACGATCCTCGGGTTCTTCGTGTCCGTCATCGCCTTCCTGGTGCTTCTCACCGTCTTGTACAAGCGACTCATCTCGGGCGAGGCGATCGTCGGTTGGGCGTCGACGATGACGTCGATCCTGTTCCTGGGCGGGATCCAGTTGATCGCCGTCGGAGTGATCGGGGAGTACATCGGCCGGATCTACAATGAGGCAAAGGGAAGGCCGGCCTGGGTGGTCGGCCGGTACCGCAACCTGTCCTCCGGCTCGTCAGAGTCTCTGAAAGCCCTCCACGAGGGCCGCGATCCCACTTGACCATCACGCGGGGCCGGGTCTGGAAGCTGTTCGTCCCCCTCAACCTGGCTCTCCTGGGCTATGTGCTGTTCTTCGCCGGTCTCCGGGCGGCTCGACCGGGGACCGTGTTCTACTACACAGAGGGTCCCGTGCTCGGCAGCCTGGCTGCGCTGGAAGCGACTGGAGAGCTGAGCAGCCTGTACCCGGCCGACGGATGGACCGAGCCTCCCGTCGTTCTAACCCTGTACCCGCCCTTGTATTTCGTCGCTGCGGCGGAGGTGGACCGCCGGCTGGGAAGTGAAGGCACGTTCCTCGGTCTTCGCATCGTGAGCCTGCTGGCGTTCGCCGGCGTACTCGGTCTCCTGGCCTATCACGCGGTGCGCCGCCGAGCCTCCGGCGCCTGGCTCCTCGCGGTCGGAGGGGCGGCCTTGATGACGCCCGCCCTGTTCCGGCTGGCCGGCGGGGCCCAGGCCGACATGCTGGCGCTCTTCCTAACCTGGGTCGGCCTCACGGCGGCAGTGGATCACGAGGATGGCAGCGTGCGCCGGGGCCCGCTGCCCCTCACCCTGGCGGCCGCGGCGTTCCTGTTCGCGTTCCTCTCAAAGCAGAGCTTCGTGGCTGCCCCTGCCGCCCTCGTCCTGACGCTTGCCCTCAGGGGTCGCGTTCAGGCCGCTCTGGCCTTTGCGCTCCCCCTGGCCGCCGCGGCCCTCGCTGCGGTGTTTCTGCTGGACGGGCTCACCGGGGGAGGCTATCTGGCCAATACGTTGGGTGCACTGACCGGAGACGCGAGCTTCGCCAACCTCCGCGCGACGTTGGCCGAGAGTGAGCCGCTCCAGTGGCTCCCGGTGGTCGTCGCAGTGCTGCTGGCGGTCCGCGGCCACATGCGCTTCGGCTTGCCCGAGATCTATCTTCTCGGGAGCGCCGCCCTGCACACGACCGCCATGGTGAAGACGGGTTCGAGCGTGAACTATCTACTGGAGCCCACCTTCGCGCTGCTCTTCCTCGCGGTCCTCCGCGGGTCGCCGGACGCGTCTGCCAACCGTGGTGCGTCCGCGCCGCGATGGATGGGCATCTCGTGGAATCCGGCGCTGATCGTGGCGCTGGCCCTGGCTCTGCCGGCGGTGGCCGCCGTCTGGAGATCCGCGCCTAACGTGCGGGCGTTGGCGGGCGCCGCCGGTACGGCTCAGGTCGCGGAATTCGCTGGACATCCGCTCGTGGCGCCGCTCTTCTTTCCCGCGGTTCTGGCGCGCGGCGGACGGCCCTGGCTCAACGACCCGTTCGCCTTCGGAGCGATGGAAGAGACCGGCAAGTGGAATCCGGCCCGCCTGGTCGAGGACCTCGAGGAGCGCCGGATCCCGTTTGCCCTGAGCACGGTCGATCCCGCCTACGGCCAGGCGCCGCCGGGGGAGGGCAGCCGGGAGCTCGTCCTGGGCTACTTCTGGATGTCACCGCCGGTCTGGCAGGCTCTGAACGGGGCATATACGGCCAGCGTCTCCGGGCCCTTGACGGCCTGGCTTCCTCGCGAGGACGAGTCGCAGTGAGAGTGCCCAGCGCCGACCGCCTCGTGGGGTGGTTACTGCTTCTGGTGCCCATCGTGCCGCTGACCTGGTGGTTCGGCGAGGTCGAGCGAACGCGTGGTATCGTTCCCCCATCCGAGGCTCTTCTGGGACTCTTCGTGTTCGGCACCCTGGCGGTGATGCTCGCCCGGCTGGTTCCGGCGCGGGCGGTTGAGCGCACCCTGGGCGGGCTCGAAAGGCCGCGCGGCGCAGGGAGATGGATCCCGGCCGCGTCACTCGCACTTCTGCTGAGCCTCCTCGTGGTCACCGCGGTCTTCGCGTTCGCCCGCAGACCTCTGCTCGTGGACAGCGTCTTTCAGGTCTTCCAGGCCCGCATCTTCGCGTCGGGCGCGCTCTACGCCCCGGAGCCGCCGGTCGAGGCGTTCTTCGCCGCGCAGCACCTGCTCGTGGACGGTGGCCGCTGGTTTTCCCAGTACCCGCCCGGCCATGCTGCGGTGCTGGCCGTCGGGGTGCTCGCTGGCGCCGTATGGCTCATTCCGGTTGCTCTTTCGACGGGCACGGCTCTCCTGCTGTACGGGTTCACCCGCCGGGCCTATGACCTGGCCACGGCGCGGCTCACGCTGGTGCTGGTGGCTTTCGCCCCGTTCTTCTGGTTCATGGGCGCCAGCCACATGAACCACGTGTCCGCCCTGTTCTTCGTGTCGGCTTTTCTGTATCTGCTCGTGCGCTGGGAGGATGGAGGAGGCGCCCACGTTCTGCTGGTCGCCGGCCTGGCGATCGGAGCCGCCTTCCTCTCCCGGCCCCTGACCGCAGCGGCCGCGGGCCT
This sequence comes from Candidatus Benthicola marisminoris, assembly GCA_023554335.1. Taxonomy (GTDB): domain Bacteria; phylum Gemmatimonadota; class Gemmatimonadetes; order Palauibacterales; family Palauibacteraceae; genus Benthicola; species Benthicola marisminoris. Next base: position 762 of record JAMJQR010000151.1, on the reverse strand, counting down.
GGCCATGGCACCGTTCGTCGTCCGCCGATGCTGGCGGGAACGCGACGCGAAGTCCGTGCTCGCGGGTGCTCTGGGGGCCGTGTTGGCGATCGGCCTGTACCTGGCATACAACGCGGCCACCACCGGCGACCCGCGAGTTCCCGGCTACCTGGCGCTCTGGGGAGCGGACCACGGCCTCGGATTTCACGCCACGCCGTGGGGAGAGGTTCACTCGCCCCTGGCGGGCCTGAGGAACGAGCTGACCGACCTGGTCCTGCTGTCGAGCCTGCTGTTCGAAGGCCCGGTGCCGGCGCTGCTGCCTGTCGGAATACTGTTCGCCGCCGGCTGGGCCACCCGAAGGTGGGACATGCGCCTGGCCGCAGGGTTCCTGGCGATTCCCGCCGCGTATTTCTTCTACTGGCACCGGGACGCCTTCCTCGGACCCCGCTACCTGTACTCGGGGCTCGCATTCCTCCTTCCGCTTGCCGCTCGCGGCATTCTGGAGCTGGTGCGGCGAACCTCCGACCGGGTCCTCTGGAGCCGCTCGGCCCTGACCCGAGTCCCTGTTTCCAGCGTGGTGACCGCCATGCTGGTGCTCTGCACCGCCTATGCCGCCCTGTATTCGACTCCCCGCCGCTTCCAGGTATACCGGACCGGCCTGGCCAGCATGAAGGTGGACATGGCCCGCGCCGCAGCCGCGGCCGGAGTGTCCGACGCCGTGGTCTTCGTCCCGGTGAGCTGGGGCAACCGACTGCTGGCGCGCATGCGCGGGGCGGGGGTCCC
>JAMJQR010000150.1 GCA_023554335.1 Candidatus Benthicola marisminoris | reverse complement strand
TCCGCACTCCATGGCTTCACGCGCCACTGCCCTGGCCAGCGTCCAAGCCGCCGCGGAGGAGGCAGCAGTGACATCGAACAGGTACCAGGAACGGATCGCTTCCCCCGCGCGTGGGAAGTGAGGCCAGCTGCGGAGGCGCAGTAAGGGCAATCTGCTGGCCAGGCGCGCGGTCTGGACGGACAGCGGTACGGCCTCGATTGTCTCTCCCAGAATTGCGCTGTTGTCCCAGGCCGAACAGGACGCGGAATCGGGTCCCTTTCCCACGAGCCACGAGCGAACATGGCCCGTGCGCATTCGATCCCAGTCCGGGGGTGTGTAGAAATCAAACGGCCCCTCGCGGTCCAGGTGCCGCTGGTGAGCGGCCTCCGGCGAGATGGTCGACGCGTCGCCGAAGGGAAGCTCCCGGCAGGCCGGGGCTATCAGGTACTCGTAGCTTCCCGAACGATCCGCTCCGAAATCCGAAATCAGATGCTCGGCCGCGCGATTGTCAGCTACTGTATACGTGTATCCCAGTTCGGCACGCTCGAACGCCCACTCGTGAGCGACCGACATCAGTCTTCGGGCGATCCCCTGTCCCCGGTAGTCCGGGTCCACCCGCAGATCGTACGCGAAGCCCGCCCGGATCCGTCGTCCAAACAGCTCTGCAGGCTTGATCGCTGAAGCGGTTATGCCCACGAGTCGTCCTCGGTCGCGAGCCGTCCAGATGGCCCATTCCGAGAACGACCTGGAGCGAAGCTGGAATGACTCACGCCGGAACGACAGACGGAGCTTCCGCCCCTGAGGACAGCGCCTTTCGAGGTCGAGTGCCTCATCGTCGTCAGTCGGCCTGAACCGGGCGATGTGAGTCGCGCCTCCGTCCCGGCCGGTCATGATGCAGCCTCCGCAACGAAGAACTCGTAGGCGAAGGCCTGATCCAGCTCTCGCAGCCGGTGTTCGATATCATGTAGACGGACGAACCGTTCCTCCAGGCCCGGGGGCCACGGGTCGCGCGTCAGAAATTGCCGGATCACGAGCCGAGCTCCGGACTCGGAACGATTGGCGACGAGATCCAGCAGATGCCTGAGGCCATCTTCATCGAGGTACGAGGTGAGGTCGGACAGCGAGAACGCATCGAATCGACCGCAATCCTCGAGCAGATACTCCCGCAGGTCGAGGTCCACGATCTCCAGCCCCTCTATACGATTGCGGATACGCTCCACGCCTTCTTCCGTGAGGTGGGGAGGAAGGTCCCGATGCGGAAGTCGGCCGGTCAGGATGAGACCCAGCATGAAGCTCGAGCTTGCCGGCCAGCGATGCAGCGCTTCCACCATCCGCGAGTGAATGGTGGGTCCCGGAGCGACCGCGGGGCGGCGATAGTAAGCTGGATCCCCAAGCAATATCCGCGACGTGAGGGGACTGAAGCCGATACGCAGGAAGGTCCGCCACCGGCCGCAATCCCAGGCGGACGCTGCCCGGGCGAGCTGTTCCGGGTCACTCGCTTCCAGCAGTCGGCTCCGAGCGACCGGACGCAGAATCCGGATCGCTCGACTGAAGCGATGAAGGTGACGTTCGAAGGCCCCGGCATACAGCACGCCACGATCGAGCATCCGCGGATGAGATTCCCACCAGAGGCGCGAGTTCTCCGGCAAGCTGCCGCGAAGATTCTTCCACACTTTGCGGCGCTCTGCCGAGGTAGATTCACGCACACCCAGGAATCGCAAGTATGAATCGAACGGCAGGTACGAGAGCGCCGCGATCTTCAGTCTCAGCAGATGATTCTGCGGTGGAGCGAGGTCGATCGCGACCATGCGGACAGGTTCGGCGGCGAGTATGTCCAGCGGCCGGGCACCGCTGCCCGTGATGCATAGGACCCGCTGTCCGGACCGCGGCTGCAGCCCCTCGATCTCGGTGCGCCAGTCCTCGTTGATCGAGGAGTAATTCAAGCGGGAATAGAAACGGCGATCAGACATTCCCGCCTCCGTTCCGAAGCCTGCCGTCCAGGAGGCCGGCTCGTCGGTCCGAGTAAGGGGTGAGCCGCGCATCGTGAGTGGCGACGAGCACGGCAGCATTTCGCTCCCGTGCAATTCGGGACAGCGCGTCAGCTATGGAGAGTGCCGAATCACCGTCCAGGCTGGCAGATGGCTCGTCGGCCAGCACCAGGATCGGCCGGTGGACGAGCGCCCGAGCCACCGCGGCTCGCATTTCTTCACCTCCCGACAGCGCAGCGGGGAAGCGGTCAGCGAGCTTCTCGATGCCCAACCGTTCGAGTAGCTCATCCGCTGAACGGGCGGCCTCTGCGCGGCCGACGCCGGCAAGCTGACTTCTGAGCAGGAGGTTCTGGCGGACGCTGAGGGAGGTCAGCAAGTTCGCGTGCTGGAAAACGAAGCCGACGCAACTCGCCCGGAGCCGTCGTCGTTCTGAGGATGAGCGGCCACACAGGGATTCTCCACCGAGTTCAACCGATCCCGAATCGGCCGTGAGGAGACTGCCCGCAACTGCCAGCAGAGTCGTTTTTCCAGACCCGCTGGGGCCTTCCAGCATCACGAGTTCGCCGCGCCGAATCCGGAGACTCACGTCACGTAACGCCGCGACCCGCTGCGCTCCGGAGCCGCGAGATTTGCACACCCGATCCAGCACGAGTGCGTTCATGGTCGAAACGCATCCACCGGATCGACGTTCCGCAGACGAAGCAGCGGGACGATCGCGGCGATCATTCCGACCACCAGAAATGACGGAATGACGAATCCCGTGTCGGCGAATCGGGGCGCCAGTTCGAGCGTGGGTATCCAGTATCTCAGCGAGCGGGCAATGATCAGCGCCACGCCACTGCCCAGCAGACAGCCGGCAAGCACCATCGCGAAGACATTGAGGAGAATGCCCCGAGCCGCCAGAAAGGCGGGAGTGCCGATAGCGAGGAGGATCGAGATCTCGCGGTGACGGTCTTCTACGGCGGAATGTACCAGCAGTCCCACGAAGATCGCAGCGATCAGAAAGCCCACGAGGGACAGCAGACTCTGCATCGGTCGAAATCCCGCGGCGACCTCTCGGACATTGTTCGCGACGAATCGGGATCGAGACATGCCCACGAACGCGGAATCGAGTTCGGACACGGACCTGGCTAGAGTCTCGGGCGTCGTGTCTCCATCGATCTCCAGCACGATGAAGGATACGGCACCGGGGAGAATTCCCAGCCTCGGAGCCGCGGATTCCGACACGAAGGCGAACTGGGTTGCTACGAGATTCGTGCGGTCGCTCACGCCGGACACCATGAACGGTACATCGTTGAGGAGCACGGTGTCGGTCGGTACGACACCGAGTCGCCACGCCGCGGCTCTGTCCAGGACCACCTCATGGGAGTTCGCGGGCGATCTGCCGCGGTCCATGAGAGGCGGACCTCCCAGACCGGAGGGAGCGCGATACCCGATCGCCAGGAGGTTCAGACCCGGTCCGGGATCCCGCGGTCGCGAAACACTGACGAATCCCCGCAGGACCGGCTCGGCTCGCAAGACTCCGGGCAGAGTGGCCAGCCGGGCCGCCGCACTCGAGGGCAGCAGACCCGAGTTGCGAATCAGATTATCCGATCCGCGTGGCGCCACCCAGACGTCGGCTCCATCCTGACCGACGAATGACGAGACTCCGGTGGTGATTCCGCGCGACACCGAGAAGAGGAGCAGGACGAGCAGGACGCACCCTGCAATCCCGGCAGAGGATGCAACG
>JAMJQR010000149.1 GCA_023554335.1 Candidatus Benthicola marisminoris | reverse complement strand
GTACCTCGGGGCCTCTCCCGAGGAGGTCGAGGAGGGGATCATCCAGCGCATCGAGGAGCGGGTGGAGTCGATCGAAGGCGTCAGCCAGATCAACTCCACGGCTTCCGAGGGCGTCGGAGTCGTGTTCATCGAGCTCAACCTGGGAGAGAACACGGGCAAGCGCCTCGACGAGATCAAGGCCGAGGTGGACCGGATCACCACGTTCCCGGCGGACGCCGAGAAGCCCGAGGTGACAGAAGTCGCGAGCCGTAATCGTGTGATCGAGATCGCGGTCACCGGTGATGTGCCGGAGAAGACGCTCAAGGAGCTGGCGAACCGGATCAAGGACGACCTGTCCTCGATGCCTGACATTTCATACGTGCAGGTCGTCGGGGTGCGCGACTACGAGATCTCCATCGAAGTCTCAAACGACGTGCTCCGTTCGTACGGCCTCAGCCTCGACCAGGTCGCCATGGCCGTTCGGCAGGCCAGCCTCGACCTCCCCGGCGGCCGCGTGGACACTGCGGACGAGGAGATACTCGTCCGGATCAAGGGGCAGAAGTACGACCGGGACGACTTCGCGGGCATCATCGTGCGCGGGGCACGCGACGGGTCCACGCTTCGCCTGGACCAGATCGCCACGATCAAGGATGGGTTCCAGGACGCGGACCTGATCTCCCTGTACAACGGTCAGCCCGCCGCGTTCGTGCAGGTGTTCCGTACCGCGGACGAGCAGGTGCTCGAGATCGTGGACGTGGTCGAGACCTACCTGGACGAAGTCGCCGTCCCCTCCACACCGCGGGGCGTCCAGGTCGAGATCTGGGAGAACGACGCGCTTCTGCTCGAGAGTCGCATCAACCTGCTGCGCAAGAACGGCCTCATCGGTCTCACGCTGGTCCTGCTTGCCCTCACCCTGTTCCTCGACCTGCGCCTGTCCTGGTGGGTGGCGGTGGGGATCGCCCTCTCCTTCATCGGCACGTTCGCCGTCATGCCGTGGCTCGGCGTGTCGATCAATATGATGTCCCTGTTCGGCCTCATCCTGGCGATCGGGATCGTGGTGGACGACGCGATCGTGGTCGGGGAGAACATCTACAAGGAACGGGAAGACGGGGCCGGGCCGCTGGAGGCGGCGGTCAAGGGCACCCAGCGCGTGGCGGTCCCGGTGACGTTCGCCGTCCTGACGACGGTGACGGCGTTCACCCCACTCCTCTTCGTGCCGGGCATGATCGGGAAGTTCCTGAAGTTCATCCCGCTGGTGGTGATCGCGGTCCTGATATTCTCGCTCATCGAGTCGCTGTTCATCCTGCCGCATCACCTGTCGCATCTGCCCGAGCGTGCGCACACGGACCTTCCGCGCTGGCTCCGTCCGCTGGAGCGGGCCCAGGAGTGGGTGCAGTCGCGCTTGCGCATGTTCATCGACGGGCCCGTGGATCGCACGATCCAGTACGCGACGGCCCACTACGGGGTCGTCATCTCGGCGGGCATCGCCCTCCTCCTGATCACGTTCGGAATCGTGGGCGGACGGTACCTCTCGTTCAGCTTCCTTCCGCGAATCGAGGGCGACAACGTGATCGCCCAGATCGAGATGCCGCAGGGCACCCCCACCGAGCGCACGCGGGACGTCGCGGACTATATAGAGAGCGTGGGACGCCGCGTGGCGGACAGCCTCGGAACCCGTCTCGGCGACGACAAGGAGTTCGTGCAATCGGTCTACGTCAGCGTGGGACAGTATCCATCGGCCCAGCAGGGGCCCGGGGCCGGGGCGCTCCCCGTGTTCATCGAGTCGAACAAGGCCGAGATCAACTTCAAGCTGCTGGAGGCCGAGGAGCGCAGGAACCTCTCGTCGGTCGAATTCGAGAACGCGTGGCGGAACGCGGTGGGTGACCTGCCGGGGCCGCGCTCCATGTCCTTTTCCTCACAGGTGATCAACCTCGGGGCGCCGGTGCAGCTGGAGGTGTCTCACCCGGACACGTCGGTGCTGAACCGGGCGGTGGCCGAAGTGCAGGACGAGCTGCGCCGCCTGGCCGGCGTGTTCGACGTGCGCAACGATCAGGAGATCGGCAAGCGGGAAGTCGAGCTGGGCCTGAAGCCGAGAGCCCGCACCCTGGGGATCACGCTCGACGACCTGGCCCGCCAGGTCCGAGCCGCCTTCTTCGGGTCTGAAGCCGTACGCGTGCAGCGCGGGCGCGAGGAGGTGCGGGTATACGTCCGCCTTCCGAAGGACGAGCGCTCGAACCTGGCCGACATCCGCCAGTACCGGATCGTGACGCCGACCGGGGCTGCCATCCCGCTGGAGGAGATCGCAGACGTTTCGTTCGGGACCGCTCCCTCGACCATCCGGCGCGTGAATGGCCGGCGGATCGTTACCGTGACAGCCGAGGTGGATCGTGCCGTCATCACCGGTTCCGAGGCGACCTCCGTGCTGACCGGCCAGATCCTGCCGGCGGTCCAGGAGCGCTATCCGGCGCTCCTGTACGGCTTCGGAGGGGAGCAGCGGGAGCAGTCGCGAGCCCTCGGCGGGATGATCCGCGGGTTCATCCTGGCCCTGTTCGTGATGTATGCCCTGCTCGCCATCCCCTTCCGCTCGTACGTGGAGCCGCTGATCATCATGGCCGCCGTACCCTTCGGGGTGGTCGGGGCCGTGTTCGGCCATCTCCTGTTCGGACTCGACCTCGGGATGCTCAGCATGTTCGGGATCGTGGGCCTGAGCGGCGTGGTGATCAACGACTCGCTGGTGCTGCTGGACTTCGTGAAGGAGCAACGGGACTCGGGCAAGCCGATCCGGGAGGCCATTCTGATCGGAGCCAAGAGCCGGTTCCGCCCCATCCTGCTCACGACGCTCACGACGTTTCTCGGTGTATTTCCGCTCATCATCGAGCGGAGCCTGCAGGCGAAGTTCCTGGTGCCGATGGCCGTCAGCCTGGGGATCGGAATCCTCTTCGCGACCTTCATCATCATGGTGCTCGTTCCGGCCCTGACGATGCTCCAGCATGACGTGGGCGTGAAGCTGCGGTCCTGGCGGGGTGGCAAGGGCAGGGCGGCGTCTCCGACGACCGAGCCAGAGGTAGAACCGGCCTGAGCGCGCCTGACCGAAGGGAAGCGAATGGAACCGCGTGACGTGATTCATTTCGAGAATCCCGCTGCGTTCCGAGCGTGGCTCCGCAAGCACCACGGTACCGCGGACGAGCTCTGGGTGGGCTACTGGAAGAAGTCCACGGGGCGTCCTGGCATCACCTGGCAGGAATCGGTCGACGTAGCCCTCTGCTTCGGATGGATCGACGGAATCCGGAAGCGGATCGACGACGAAGCCTACAGCAACCGGTTCACACCCAGGCGGGCCAACAGCACGTGGAGCCGGCGCAACATCGATCGCTACCGGGAGCTCGAAGCGGCGGGCCGCATCGAGTCCGCCGGCGCCGCGGCGTACGCCAGACGTAGGGAGGATAATTCGGGCGTGTACTCGTTCGAACGGGAAGAGCCGGCGGCGCTTTCGGATGAGTACCTGGCGCGGCTCGAGGCGGATGATCGGGCCTGGGCCGACTGGCAGTCGCGCCCTGCGGGCTACCGGAGACAGGTGTCGCACTGGATCATGAGCGCGAAGCGGGAGTCGACGCGCCAACGCCGCCTGGCGAGCCAGATCGAGGATTCGGCCGCCGGCCGAAAGGTGAAGCCGCTGCGATAGGCTTACACCTTCTTTTCCTTCCACTTCCCGCGCCGGAACAGGATCATCCCGAACACGGCTGATAGCGAATATGCGATCGCGATCGCCAGGTACACCCCGTGGTGTCCCAA
>JAMJQR010000148.1 GCA_023554335.1 Candidatus Benthicola marisminoris | reverse complement strand
GCCGGTGGGTCGTCGCTGAAGGGACGGTCGTTGTACACGGTGTCCTCGTCCACGCACCCACCCGCGAACGCGGCCAGGCCCAGCACTGCCAAGGTGCCCATGAGAGTCCGGCGGAACGAGCCGTGACGGATGTGAGAGTCGCCCACGGTGACCACTCCTGGTGTGAGATAGCCGGGCTGGGCGCGCGGCCCGCCCGGGGTGTCGACGTGTCCAGATGGAAGCTGGCCCAAGAGGATCGAATGTGCAAGCACTTACGGCAGGCCTACGGCATACGGGCGCAGCGGCTTGCGCGGCCGGGGAGCGACGCGAGATTCCGTCCGGTGAACGAGATGGTGCGTGCAGGGTACGGAGACCCATGAGCGACCAGACCTTCCTGATCCTGTTGATCGTGGCGAGCGTCCTCGCGCTGGGCATCGGCGTGTGGATCGGGCTCGGATACCCGGGTTTGTACGATCGCTACGAGGATACGGGAGCCAAGGCTACGCGGAAGGCTCCGATACGCGTCCTGCTCGATCGATTCGGTGGATCCCGGCGCCGTGGCAGCGGCCGCCGGCCTGGCACCGGGAGATGGTCCCGGCGTTAGTCCCGTTTGGGCTCACTCCGTCGCACTTGCCACCCTGCTACTGATCGAAGGCCGTCACTTCCCACAGACAGGAATCGTCCCCTCGGCTCTCGCAGCTGGGATGATGCACCGGGGCGGACTCACCCATGGCGTGCGCACACGCGGTGAACGCCGCGGTGATGATCCCGCAGGCAGAGCCGGAGTTGTCCGCCACGGCCGGAAGGCAATGTGCCACGGAGATCGAGGGATCGCCGCGATCGGCGCTTATGGCGCTGCCGGGACTCAGGGATTCGGCCACGCGGCGCAGGTGGCGCAACAACGACCGGCGCCGGAAGCTGGCGGGAGCAAGTCGGCGGGCGATCCCGGCGGCGCGTGGAGTTCGCGAGGCATACTCGGAGCCGAGGCGGTCACCGGCGGCCTCGAACACCATCCGGGCGTCCGGTCGCCTGGCGATGAGGCGCAAGAGGTCCAGGAACTCGCTGGCTTCCAGCTGGCGCCGGCGCTTCCGCATGTCCGCGTACCTTCTCATCTGGCCGTCGATGACGTCGCTGAGGCCAAGCCGCCTGGGGAGACTGATGCGAAAGGCCTCGTCCTCCAGCACCTCGGCCGGAGTGTCTACATCCCGAAGCGATTCGAGCAGGACCAGGGCCACGCTGGGGTTGAGCCAGCCGTCGATTTCCGCGGTTGGTTTCATATGGAGTCCTACGCTAGGCGGGCGGTCGGGTTGGAGCAAGACTTTCCCCGGATCGGTCGGAGGAGAGAGCGGCCAGGCTCGCCATAGCTTGTGAGCCGGCGGGACCCGGCCCATAATCCCCCGCTTGGTATTCGAGCGCCCCTGGGTCGGAGGGACCGGCAATCAGGCGGCGTTCCCGATCGCGGATGGGGCCGGCCCAGCCGGCAGTGAGATATGTACGATCCGAAGTCGGTCGAAGAAAAGTGGCGAAGGTCCTGGGCTGAGCGGCGGACCAACGAACCGGACCTCGATGGGGCCGCGCGTCCGTACTACAACCTGATGATGTTTCCCTATCCCTCGGCCGAGGGCCTTCACGTGGGGAACCTCTACGCGTTCACCGGCGCGGACTTCCACGCCCGCTTCCAGCGCCTGAACGGTCAGGACGTCTTCGAACCGATCGGTTTCGATGCTTTCGGGATTCACTCGGAGAACTACGCGCTCAAGGTGGGCGCGCACCCGATGGATCTGATCCCGAAGAGCATCGCCAACTTCACCCGACAGCTGGAGCGGTCGGGGATCATGTTCGACTGGTCTCACACCGTCGACACGACGGACCCGGATTACTACCGGTGGACGCAGTGGATCTTCCTGCAGCTCTATCACGCGGGTCTCGCGGTGAAGAAGGAAGCTCCCGTGAACTGGTGTCCGTCGTGCAAGACCGTCCTGGCCAACGAACAGGTAGAGGGCGGTCGGTGCGAGCGCTGTGGCACCGAGGTCGGACAGCGCCTGCTCAGCCAGTGGTTCTTCCGCATCACGGAGTACGTTGAGCGACTCCTCGCCAACCTCGACTGGATCGACTGGTCCCAGTCGACGCTCACCGCGCAGCGAAACTGGATCGGCCGTTCGGAGGGCGCGCTGCTTCGTTTCCGCCTCGCCGCCGGCGGCGAGGATTCGCTCGAGGTCTTCACCACGCGGCCGGATACGATCTTCGGGGCCACCTTCATGGTCCTCGCCCCGGAGCACCCGCTCGTGGAGGAGCTGACGACCCCCGATCGGCGGGAGGAGGTCGAGTCCTACCGGGCGGCGGCCGCAGCCGTGGACCTGGTGGAGCGACGCAAGGCCGACGAGCGAACCAAGACGGGAGTGTTCACGGGTGGCTACGCGGTCAATCCGGCGACCGGCGAGGACATTCCGGTGTGGATCGCCGACTACGTGCTGATGGAGTACGGCACCGGAGCCATCATGGCCGTTCCGGGGCACGATCAGCGGGACTTCGATTTCGCGCGGCAGTTCGGCCTCGAGATCAGACCTGTCGTAGCGCCGGCCGACGTGGTCGCTGGCGCCGCGGACCCGGCGTCCCTGGACCTCGACCTGGGAGACAGCGCTTTCGTCGAGCACACGGCTGACGAGCGCCTGATCAACTCGGGTGAGTTCAGTGGGCAGGTCGCGTCCGAAGGGGCCGTGCGGATTGTGGAGTGGCTGGGTCGAGAGGGGCTCGGCGAGCCACGCGTGAACTACCGGCTGCACGACTGGTGCATCTCCCGCCAGCGCTACTGGGGCCCGCCCATCCCGATCCTGTACTGCGGGGAGTGCGGGACGGTTCCGGTTCCCGAGGAGGACCTTCCCGTCGTTCTCCCGTACCTGGAGCAGTTCAAGCCCGGCGACGACGGGATCGCGCCGCTCGCCAAGGACGAGTCGTTCTATCGGACCACCTGTCCCTCCTGCGGTGGGGAGGCGACGCGGGAAACGGACGTCTCGGACACGTTCCTGGACAGCTCGTGGTACTTCCTGCGTTATCCGAGCACGGACTTCGACGATCGCGCCATCGATCCGGAGCGGACGGCGCGGTGGCTCCCGGTGGACACCTACATCGGCGGCGAGGAGCACGCGGTTCTCCATCTCCTGTACTCGCGCTTCATCACGATGGCGCTGCACGACCTCGGGCACGTGCCGTTCGAGGAGCCCTACGTCCGGTTCCGGAAACACGGGCTGATCATCCGGGAGGGCGCCAAGATGTCCAAGACCAAGGGCAACGTGGTCAACCCGGACGAGTACATCGAGCGCTACGGGGCGGACACGTTTCGGACGTACTTGATGTTCCTCGGGCCCTACCAGGAGGGTGGAGACTTCCGCGACAGCGGCATCGTGGGTCCGCAGCGCTTCCTCTCACGCGTCGTGGACGCGGTCGAGGCCGCGGTGGCTGAGGGGTTGGGCGGGTTTCCGGATCGCGATGTCGAGCGCGCCGTCCACCAGACGATCAAGCAGGCGACCGAGGACTTCGCGAGCCTGTCGTTCAATACGGCGATCGCAGCCCTCATGGAGCTCCTGAACGCGCTTCGCGCCGCCGGAAGGGTTCCGACCCTGGACGAGATCCGGCCCCTGGTGATCATGCTCGGTCCCATCGCCCCGCACCTCGCGGAAGAGCTGTGGGAGATGTTGGGCGAGGAGCCGAGCCTATTCGAGAACGGGTCCTGGCCGACCTTCGATCCGGCCAAGCTCGCTACGGATACGGTCGAGATCCCGGTCCAGGTCAACGGGAAGCTGCGGGCCACGATCGCCCTCGAAACGGGTGCCAGCGAGGAGGAAGCGAAGACGGCGGCCCTGGCCGACGAGTCGGTAATGCGTCACGTGGGTGAGGCGAGCATCCGGAAGACGATCTACGTCCCGGACCGCCTGCTCAACCTGGTGGTCGGCTAGGGCGGGCTACCAGCGGATCGATCCCTCTTCCGAGGTGTCGATCCCGGCCTGCTCCTCTCCCTCGCCGAAGAGGAACGATCGCAGGTTCGCGACGAGAAACTCGCGCGCCTTGGGCTCCCGGACGTTGAGCCCGTAGTGATTGATGAGCAGCATCTGACGCTGCTTCCACTCTTCCCAGCATTCAGAGCAGATTTCGTCTACCAGGCGATCGCCCAGCTCGTTCGGGAACGGGCGTCGATCCAGGGGAGACCGGTCCGGTTTCGCGCAGCGCACACACTCGAGGTCTGCCATCGGGTCAGACCGGCACGGTGAGAACGGAGCAGTTGGCTCCCTGGATGATCTGTCGAGTGATACCGCCGAGGATCACCCGGCCTTTGAGGCCCGGAGCGTGGTACTTTCCGATCACGATCAGGTCGGCCGCCTCGGTCTCGGCGGCGGTCAGGATGTGGTTCACGATCGGTCGGCCGCGCACGACGGATACCTGAATCTCGATGCCCTCGGCCAGGTCCTCTGGGACACGATCCATGGCCTCCTTCCTCGCGCGCTGTTCGATCTGCTTGAGAGTGTCCTCGGTCTTGGTCGGAGAGCTGACGGCGCGAAGGTAGGCCTGGAGGGTGCCGGGCATGGCATGCATGAGGACCAGTCGGGTGCCGAAGTAGGCGCTGTAGCGGGCAGCCGTGGCCGCGATCGGGGCGCTTCCGTCCCTGAGGTCCAGTGCGGCCAGGATCGTCTTGTCCCGCTCGTGCCGGATCGGCCTCCAGACCAGGACCGGCAGCATGGCCTTCCGCACGATGGCGACGCAGGTATTTCCGACCTCATCCGAGGGCCAGACCCGCTTCTGATGCGCACCGACCACGACGAGCTCAGCCCGGATCTCCTGTGCTACCGCGGACAGTGCCTCGGGAGTCCAGCCGGCCCGCACTTCCAGCCGAGCCTCGATACCGCACTGCTCGGCGATTTCCTCGAGATTGGCACGAGCGTCCAGCTCCCGCTCGCGCACGGTGTTCAGCTTCGAGCCCAGCTCGCGGGCCAGGTAGCCCGGGACCCCCAGCGGCTCGATCGCGTGGAACAGCGTGAGGTCCGCGTCCGGGAACCTGGACACTGCCCAGCGAACCGTCTCCACAGAAGTGTCGGAGAAGTCGATACCGATCAGAATGCTCTGGTACATGGCGCTCGAACCTATCCCGCTGCAGCGGTGACCGCACGGCCCCCCGGCTGCGCGAGCAGCCGATCCAGGGCGTCCCAGCCGTCCCCGCTTCCGGTTTCATGGATCACCGCCGCGACGGTAGCCGTGAGGTCCCCGTTCATCTGGTACAACGCCTCCAGGTCGTCCAGGCGGGTGTAGTAGAGCACCCGCGACAGCAACCAGGCGTTGTTCACCCGCTCCGGATCCAATCCTCCGTATCGGCCCGAACGGAACTGCGGCTGGACCTCGCGATCGAACCGGTCCGCGGCCTCGCGGAGGATCCTCTCCTTCTCGGCGCGCATCTCCTCCGGCGTCAGGCTCGAGGCATAAAGCTCCTCCAGCGGATCGAGCAGGGAGTGGAAGAAGCGGCCGAACACGCGGATGTCGTACCAGCGATTCTCGGCGACCCGGCAGAGCGACTCGTCGGCGACCGCGTCGCAGAAGAAGGAAATGGCGCCGCGATGGCCCACGAAGTTCGCGAAGCTCTCGTTGAAACGAGCCTGGCCCCTGGGAAAGAAAGTGCTGTGAGTGATCTCGTGGATCACCGTCTCCACGATTCCCACGCTGTCCGCGCGCAGCGCAGTGGAAAGAACGGGGTCGGGGAACCAGCCCAACGTGCTGAACGCGGCCGAAGGCCGCACCCACACGTCATACCCCTGGGCCTCCAGCTCGGCAGCGTCCCGATGGGCCCTCTCGAAGTCGAAGTATCCCTTGTACGGCACGTTCCCCACGATCGGGAACCACCACGTCTTCCACCGCAATCCGAACTCGGGCGCCGCGTTGACCACCATCAGGAGCGTGTCCCGGTCCAGCTTCACGAAGCTCGTGAAGGACTCCTCCGGCTCGAGCTCGAGAACCCGCTCGGCGTACTCCCGGGCGTCCTGGACGAGGCGCAGCTTGTCCCTCAGCTCCGGTGGGGTGGCGGTGTCATGGACGACCTCGTGGATGGGCTGACGCGCCGCGAGGATCTTGGCTTCCTCCCAGCCGGCCCGCAGCACGTACCCGGGCGAACAGGCGGACACACACGTCACGACGGCCATGGCGATCCAGGGTGTGGGGTTCCGAATCATGCTGGCTATACGCCCTCGCGGACCATAGGTGCCGCCCCGACGCCGGAATTCCTCATGGTCTCCTCACGTAGTACAGCCGTTCCCGAACCGCGTCCCCTCGGTAGCGCCGATCGGGACCGTCCGAGTCGCTTCGGTACCGGCGGTAGCCGCGGGTGAATACCCGGTACGAGTCCGGATCGCCGGCGTTTCGGAAAGCGCTCTCGATCGACTCACGGCTGAGGAGGCCCTCGTCGTTGTAGCTGAGAAGAATGTGTCGGGCGTCCACGGCACCGAGCAGCGACCGGAGAGCTTCCTCGCAGCGTCCCCGCCGGCACCAGTCGGAACGCAGGTCCTCGTCTGGAATAAGCCCGGTCTTCCCGCGAAGCGGTGGAGGAGGGTCCCAACCCTGCGCGAGAAGCTCGGGGAGGTGGTAGTAGCCCGGGTACTGTCGTTCGTTGTATGGCGGGTCCAGGTAGAGCAGGTCGATCGCGCCGACGCGGGCCACCAGGGCCTCGGCCCCGCCGCGAAAGGCGGTGCAACCCAGCGCGGATTCGGCCCGCGGGACCGTGGGTCGTATCGGCCTCAGGTCGAGCGTCCGGCGCGCGTTCGGCTGCCAGCTCTTCACGTAGGACGCGTACACTCCGGTGGTGTTGGCGACGCGGTCCGCGCCCGCGATCAGCGTGGCCAGGAGCAGTTGCTCGCGCGGCCGGTCGATCAGGCCTTCGGAGTGCCAGCTGGCTATGGCCTCCCTCGCGGCATCGATCGCCGCGCCGTTCTCGGGAGTGAAGTACATGCGGCCAGCCGCGCCGGCTGGAGTATAGTGCTGCGTGATGAAGCCCGTCTTCGGCGGAAGGGCGGAAAGCACCCGGAGCGCAGCCTTGTAGCTCAGATACCGGCGCCGCCCGCTCCCTCCCGTGAGCGCCCCCGGGAACCTGGGCGTACGGTCGAGTTCGACCCGTGTGACCTGGTAGGCGTAGGAAGCCGCCATCAGGTCTCCGCAATGCACCCGCCAGCCGTTCTGCTTCAGGGCCCGCCCTACGCTGCCCGTCCCCGAAAACGGATCGCACGCCACGCCGGACGACAGGCCGAGCGTCTCGACCGTGTCGAGCAGAAAGGGAACGAGCTTCGTCTTGTTTCCGATGTAGCGCACGGGTTCCTCGCGTGTGAACGGCCCATCGCATGATACGGTGGGTTTGCCACGCCCTGCGAGTCCGAATCCCGCTCCGGTGCCACGGACTCACGTGTGCGGTACCTTGAGTCGACAGCAGGCGACCGAACGCGGCGCCGGATAGTCGAACCCGTCCCACAGGTCGAAGGCGCGGAGGATCCGTGAGCTTTCTGGAGAACCTCTACAACCTGGCCGTCCATGCCCTGCGGCCGCTGCTGCCGGCGTTCGGGGCCGGGTCGACCAAGGTCTCCGCCGCCGTGGAGGGTCGCCGTATGGCGGCGGAGGACATCGCCCGCTGGGCCCGGCAGGAGCGGGACCCGTTCCGTCCACTGCTTTGGCTGCACGGGGCGTCGGCTGGTGAGCTGGCCGGGGCCATTCCGATCTTGGATGTCGTGCGCACGCGAAGGCCAGAGCTCCAGCTGCTCGTCACGTACTCGTCTCCATCTGCCGAGAGCGTCCTGTCGGAGCTGGCTCCCGACCACGGCGGATATCCGCCGCTCGAGACGCGGGCTGCCTGTCGCGAGGCTCTCGAGGCCGCGCGCCCGGACGCTCTGGTGTTCGCCAAGCTCGACGCGTGGCCGGCTCTGACGGGGGCCGCGGAGGAAGCCGGGGTGCCCCTGGGGATGGTGAACGCGACGGTGCGTCCGAGCAGCAGCCGGCTCCGGGGCCCGGGCCGGCAGCTCCTGGTGCCCAGCTACGGTCGCCTCGACCTGGTGGGGGCGGTCTCCGAGGCCGAGGTCGAGCGCCTGGAGCTGCTCGGGACCCGTCCCGGGAGCATCCGTGTCACGGGAGACGCCTCGTTCGAGCGGGCCCTGGACCGGGTGGAGAAGGCGCGGGCGCATGCGGCGACGGGGGGGCCGAGACTTGGACCGCCGGCGCCCGGCGTCGTGCGATTGTGCGCCGGGTCGAGTTGGCCGGAGGACGAACGTGTCCTGATCGAAGGTGCGGCGATCCTGGGGTCTCGTGAGGGCCAACATCCCGAGCTCGAGCTCGTCCTCGTGCCGCACGAGCCGAACGCCGCGGCCGTGCAGCGGATTCGGGACCTCTGTCGGCACCACCTGGGGATGGAGCCGCGCCTGTGGTCCGCCCTGGACGGGTCCCGGCCTCCGGTCGCCGGGCCCATCCGCGCCCCGGTGCTCGTGGACGCGGTCGGTTTCCTCGCCGAGCTCTACCTGGAGTGTGACCTGGCGTGGGTCGGGGGCGGCATCGGTGGCGAGGGACTGCACTCGGTCGTCGAGCCGGCGGCTGCCGGGCTGCCGGTGCTGTTCGGACCGGTGCACGATCGCTGGGAGGCGACGGCGCTGGAGGGCCTCGGCGCCGGTCTCGCCGTGCCGCCCGAGGACGTAGCCGGCGTCCTATCGGCGCTGCTGTCCGATCCGCGCAAACTGGCAGAAATGGGGACCGGCGCCAGACGCTACGTGGAGGGTGGCCGGGGAGCGACCGAGGCCTCGGCCGCTCTGGTCCTGGAGTTGCTGTCCGGCTCGGCTTCGGAGCTCAGCGTCGAGCCGTAGGCCGGGGCATCGGCTTCGGGCCGAGCGCGTACCAGAACAGCAGTCCTACGATCGGGGCCATCACGATGATAGCGCTCCATAGCAGACCCACCCGCCGGTCCGGACGAGCACGGTAGATCATGCCGATCGCCCATGCGTCGAGGACGACGAGCAGGGAGGCCAGCACCCACCTCGAATCCAGCCCGACCACGAAGTCCAGTATCGCGTTCATGCGGCGCTCGGCGATCCGGCGAACTGCAGTCGATGAAGACGCGTGTACAGTCCGCCCAGCTGCAGCAGCTCCTCGTGTGTGCCGGTCTCCCGGATCTCTCCATGGTGCATCACCAGGATGCGGTCGGCGTTGCGGATCGTCGAGAGCCGGTGAGCGATCACCAGGCTCGTGCGCCCCGTCATCAGCTCTTCCAGCGCGCGCTCGATTCGGGCCTCGATCTCCGAGTCGACGGCGCTCGTGGCTTCGTCCAGGATCAGGAGATCGGGGTCGCCCGCAAGCGCACGCGCGAAGCTGAGAAGCTGCCGCTCTCCCGCACTCAGGTTGCTTCCCCTCTCACCGAGGCGCTGCTCGAAGCCCTCGGGCAACCGCTCCACGTACGGGGCGACTCCCACGCGGCGGGCCGCTTCCCGGACCCGGGAATCGGTCACATCGGAGCGGCCGAGGTCGATGTTCCTCTCGACCGTGTCGGAGAACAGGTACACGTCCTGGAGCACCAGGCCGATCCGTCTCCGTACGGCGGCGGCGGGAACGGCCGAGATGTCCGTACCGTCCAGGAGTATCTGGCCGCGCTGGGGACGGTAGAACCGCATCAGGAGGTTGATCAGCGTGGATTTTCCGGCTCCCGTCGCGCCCACGATCGCCACCCGCTGTCCGGGCTCGATGTCGAACGTGATGTTCCTCAGCACCCACTCGGCTTCTTCCGCGTCCTCGGCCGGCGCGTCGTCGGCCATTTCACCGTATCTGAACCACACATCCCGAAACTCGATTCGGCCGCCTCTAGAGGGAACCGCGGCGACGCCTGGTTCGGAGGTGGGGAGGGCCGGCACCGCAGCGACCGCGGGCTCGGCCTCGACGGGGTGAGGCTCGCGGTCGAGGAGTCGGAACACGCGCTCGGAGCTCGCCATGGCGCTCTGGAGAATGTTGTACTTCTCGGAGAGATCCTGGATCGGCCTGAAGAACCTGCGGGCGTACTGCAGGAACGCCGCGATCGTACCGACGGTCATCGCGCCGCGCAGCGACTCCGAGCCTCCATACCAGATGATCAGGGCCATGGCCACGGCGGAGAGGATCTCAACGGTCGGGAAGAACAGGGCATAGTACGTGATCGACTTGAGGTGTGCGGACAGGTGATCGCGGTTGATCTCGTCGAACCGGTCGTACGTCCGTTCCTCCTGCCGAAAGAGCTGGGTCACGCTCATTCCCGTGATCCGCTCCTGCAGAAACGAGTTAATCCGGGCCAGGCGAAGCCGGATGTCGCGGTAGGCCCGCCGCACCCGCGTCCGGAAGAGCCACGCGGACAGGAAGACGAGGGGCAGCACCGTGAACGTGACGAGGGCCAGCCGCCAATCCAGGATCAGCATGGCCGTCACGATGGCCCCGATGGTGAACACGTCGCCGAAGATCGTGACCACACCCGAGGTGAACATCTCGTTCAGCGCTTCCACGTCGCTGGTGACCCGGGTCATCAGACGTCCGACCGGGTTCCGATCGAAGAAGGCCAGTTCCAGCCGCTGGACATGACGGAAGATCTGGGCGCGAAGATCCTCCATGACGCGCTGTCCGATCCACGTCGTCAGCAGGGTGCGCCCGTACTCCAGTATCCCGGCGACGAGCATGGACCCGACGTACACGACGGCCAGGGTGCCCAGGAGTCGCATGTCTCCGGCGGGGAAGGCCTGGTCGATCGCGATCTTGGTGAGCCACGGCCCCACGAGAGCCAGGCCGGACGCCGCGATGAGGATCCCCACGGCCACGACCACGTGCAGCCAATACGGGCGCAAATAGGCGAGCAGGCGGCGCATGAGGCGCGCGTCGTACGCCTTGCCAAGCGCTTCTTCTTCGTGGACGGGACCTTCCGGGGCGGTTTGCAGGCCGCTTCTCCAGGCTCGGGTTTGGAACCCCCGAAGATACCCGGCGAGCCGGCCGGGTTCCAGCCGCTGCGTTTGACGCCCTCGCGGGCGCGACTCATCATCGCGCCATGCTGACCTCCATTCAGGTACGGGGCGCACGCCAGAACAACCTCAAAGGTGTGGACGTGGATATTCCCCACCGGGCCATGACCGTGCTCACCGGCCCCAGCGGCTCCGGGAAGTCCAGTCTCGCGTTCGACACGGTCTATGCGGAAGGCCAGCGGCGGTACGTGGAATCGCTCTCCACCTACGCCAAGCAGTTTCTCGAGAGAATGCCGAAGCCTTCGGTGGACTGGATCGACGGAGTGGCGCCATCCGTATCGATCGATCAGCGCAACACGGTGCAGACCAGTCGGTCCACCGTCGGCACGACCACCGAGACGTACGACCACATGCGACTGCTCTGGAGTCGTGTGGGGCGAACGGTTTGCCCGGAGTGCGGCGAGCGCGTCGTGCCGGACACGGTTCAGTCCGCCGCCGCCGAGATCCTTGAGCTGGGCGATGGCACCTCGGTGTACGTGACGTTTCCGCTCGAGCGAAGCGCGGGGCTTACGCACGAAGCCGCCCTGCAGAACCTGCGAGCCCGCGGGTACGTGCGGGTCATGGTGGACGGTACGGCCC
Organism: Candidatus Benthicola marisminoris; assembly: GCA_023554335.1. GTDB lineage: Bacteria > Gemmatimonadota > Gemmatimonadetes > Palauibacterales > Palauibacteraceae > Benthicola > Benthicola marisminoris. The sequence goes on along the minus strand of JAMJQR010000148.1, from coordinate 15,831 downwards.
ATCACGTGGACGACCTCGACCAGGAGGGCGAGCCGGCTCGTCCGGAGATCCCCCGGCTGGACACGGCGGCGGAGGTGCAGGTGGTCGTGGACCGGATGTCGGTGAGCGAAGGCGAGCGGGAACGGCTCACCGACTCCCTCGCATCGGCGTTTGCCGAGGGGCACGGGCACGCCGAGGTCCTGGCCTTTGCCGGTTCGGCCGCGAGCTTCTCTGCCTCACGACGCCTGGCCTTCGCGGAGGGATTCCGGTGCGCCGGATGTTCCAGGGCCTTTCCCGATCCGACGCCCCTTCTGTTCAGCTTCAATCACCCGACGGGAGCGTGCCGGGAATGCAATGGATTCGGGGCGACGCTGGAGTACTCGGAGTCGCTGATCGTGCCCGATCCCGGCAGGTCCCTCGCCGACGGAGCCCTCGATCCGTGGACCAAGCCGCGATACTACCGGGAGGCGGCCGAAGTGATGGAGCTCGCCGGGCGGCGTGAGCTGGATCCAACGCGCCCGTGGGAAGATCTCCCGGCGGCCTTTCGAGAAGAACTCATGCATGGGTCCGACCAGTTCGTCGGCATGATCCCGTTCCTCCGCTCACGCGAGCGGAAACGCTACAAGCAGTATATTCGCGTCTTCCTCAGACAGTACCAGCTTCCCGAGACGTGCCCGGCCTGTCACGGCGCCCGCCTGCAACCGGCCGCCCTCAACGTCCGCGTCGGCGGACTGGACATCGCGAGTGCGGCCGCGATGTCCGTGGATGACCTGCTTGCGTGGCTGTCCGGGCTGGAGCTGTCCCCTTTCGAGACGCGGGTATCGGAGACGGTGCTCCGGGAGCTGACGGATCGGCTGGACTTCATGTCCGCGGTCGGTCTCGGCTACCTGTCGCTGGATCGCCAGGCCCGCACACTCTCCGGCGGCGAGATGCAGCGCATCCGCCTGGCCGGTAGCCTCGGCAGTCGGCTCGTCGACACCCTGTACGTGCTGGATGAGCCCACCATTGGCCTGCATGCCCGGGACGTGGAGCAGTTCCTGGCCGTGCTGCAGGAGCTCCGCGACCGGGGCAACACGGTGCTGGTCGTGGAGCACGAGGCAGCGGTGATGCGCGCGGCTGACCGCGTGCTGGAGCTCGGCCCGGGAGCGGGGGAGCACGGGGGCGAGCTGGTGTTCGACGGATCGTACGACCGGCTTCTTTCCTCCGGGACCGCGACCGCGACGGCGCTGACAGAAGGGGTCGGCGGAAGACGAGGCTCCCGGGAGGCTCCTGAATCCTGGCTCCGCCTGGAGGGCGCGACGCTTCACAACGTCCGCGACCTGGACCTCGAGATTCCGCTTCAGCGCATGACCGTGGTGACGGGGGTGTCGGGGTCCGGGAAGTCCACTCTCGTCCACGACGTCCTGTACCGGGCGTTGGAGGAGGTTCTTCACGGGGCGTCGTCGGCGCGGAGACACCTCGGCGAACCTTCCGGCACATGGCGCTCCCTGGGCGGGGCGGAGCTGATCGAGGAGGCGGTCCTGGTGGACCAGAGCCCGATCGGTCGTACTCCCAGGTCCAATCCCATCACGTACATCAGGGCGTACGCAGAGATTCGGCGGCTGTTCGCGGAGCAGCCGGAGGCGAAACGTCGCGGGTACGGCCCCGGACATTTCAGCTTCAACGTGAAGGGCGGCCGCTGCGAGGCGTGCAAAGGAGCCGGCGAGGAATTGGTCGAAATGGTCTTCCTGGCGGACGTGGCCATGCCCTGCGAGGTATGCGAAGGGCGCCGCTTCAAGTCCGACACACTGGAAATCCAGTACCGCGGGCGCAGCATCCGGGATGTGCTCGATCTCACCGTCGACGAGGCGATCCGTTTCTTCATCCGAAGAGACCGGCTGGGGCAGGCCCTGTGGCAGCTGCAGCGCGTGGGGCTCGGCTACCTGCGTCTCGGGCAGCCGGCCACCACGCTGTCGGGGGGGGAGGCGCAGCGGCTCAAGATCGCGCGCGAGCTGGCCCGACGGCCGTCGAAGAAACAGCGGATCTACATCCTGGACGAGCCCACGGTAGGGCTCGGTCTGGGGGAGATCGGTCGTCTGCTCGGCGTGCTGCGGGACCTGGTGGAGTCCGGAAACACGGTCCTGATGGTGGAACACGACCTCGACGTGATCGAGGCCGCAGACTGGGTGGTGGATCTGGGGCCCGAGGCGGCCGATGGCGGCGGGCGGATCGTCGCTGCGGGCCCGCCCCGGGAGATCATGGCCACTCGCGGATCGCATACCGGGCGCTATCTGGCCCACCACGTGGAATCGGCTCCCGCGGGAGCCGGCAAGCGGGCCGGGTGAGCCGGGCCGCAGGGGTCGAGGTCTCGGTACTCCTGCCCTGCCGAGATGCGGGGCGCTGGCTTCCCGACTGCATCGAGAGCCTCGAGGCCCAGACGTTCGGCGACTACGAGGTGGTGGCGGTGGACGACGGCTCCCGGGACGAGACTCGCGAGCTGCTCGAGAGCTGGGGCGCTCGCAACGGGCGCGTGCGAGTGCTCTCGTCCGATGGGTCACACGAGGAGGGGGAGGAAGGGGACGGAGCCGCAGGCCTCGTAGAGGCTCTGAACCGGGCCGCCGGAGCTGCGCGCGGCCGCCTTCTCGCCCGCATGGATGCCGATGATATCGCTGCGCCGCGCCGCCTCCAGGCCCAGCGCGATGCTCTGAGGCGACGCACCGAACTGGCCGCCTGCGGTACGGCCGTGGAGCTGTTCCCGGCCAGCGCGGTCGGTGACGGATACGAGCGCTACGAGCGATGGCTGAATTCGTTGGTGGGTCCGGAGGATCTGCTGCGCGATCTGCTGGTGGAGTGTCCCATCGCACACCCGACCCTCATGATCCGGCGCTCCGTGTTCCACGCGCTCGGTGGGTATCGCGACGCCGGATGGCCCGAGGACTACGATCTCGTGTTGCGTCTTCACGCAGCCGGGATGCGGGCCGCCAACCTGGATACGCCGCTGCTCCGCTGGCGCGTGCGAGCCGATCGCCACTCCTTGAGATCGCCGCGCTACTCCGCGGACGCGTTCCGACGGTGCAAGGCGCATTTCCTGACCGAGGCGTTTCTCCCGGGGCGTCCCGTGGTGATCTGGGGAGCCGGCAAGGTAGGGAAGCCGCTGGCCAGGGCACTGCTGCGCGAAGGAGTGCCGGTGCGGGCGTTCGTGGACCTGGATCCGAGGAAGATCGGGCAGGAGATCCACGGCGCTCCCGTTCTCGACCCTGCCGGTTTCGAGAGGCTCAGCGCGCGATCGAACCCGTACGTCCTCGCGGCCGTCGGGTCTCCGGGCGCGCGTCGCGAGATCCGGGAGGCGCTGCAGGCCCTCGGTAGACGGGAGCTGCTGGACTTCCGGGCCTGCGCATGAGCGGATCCGCCGGTACGTTGTGCACCCGCGATGCGGCCGCACGCCGAATCGATCGACTCAGAGGAGACTACATGCACCACCGAGCCCATTCTCAGCTGGTCCTGGCTCTCGTCGCCGCGCTTCTGGCGGCCGGCTGTTCCTCGGCCGGGACGGCTCCAGCCACCGGCCCCGATCATTCCGCCTCGACGGATGCGGACATGACGGAGGCGGATCGACAGCTCCTCAACGGCACGGCGAACGGTGCCTGGGAATCCACATACCGGCCTCTGCCCTCGACTCCGGTCCTGATACGCGGGGGCACGGTGATGACCGCGGCCGGCGAGGAGCTTCCCGTCGCCGACGTCCTTCTCGTCAACGGTCGGATCGAAGCCGTGGGTGCCAGCCTCGAAGCTCCCGCAGGAGCGGAGGTGATCGACGCGACAGGCCGCTTCGTCACCCCGGGGATCATCGATACGCACTCCCACCTCGGCGTCTATCCGTCCCCGGGAGTGGAAGGGATGGCCGAGGGCAACGAGGCTACGGATCCGGTCACGGCCGAAGTGTGGGCCGAGCACGGAGTGTGGCCGCAGGATGCAGGCTTCTGGCGGGCGCTCGCGGGCGGGGTCACCACCCTGCAGGTGCTTCCCGGCAGCGCCAACCTGATCGGCGGGCGCGGTGTGACGCTGAAGCTCGTACCGGGCCGCGGCGTGACGGACATGATGTTCCCCGGCGCTCCGATGGGCCTGAAGATGGCGTGCGGCGAGAACCCCAAGCGGGTGTACGCGAATGAAGGGCCGTCGACGCGGATGGGCAACGTCGCCGGATATCGAAAGGCGTTCATCAGGGCGGAGAAGTACCGGGAAAGCTGGGACGAGTGGCTGGCCGGTGACCGCACCTCCAAGGCTCCGGATCGCGACCTGCAGCTGGAGACGCTGGCGGAGGTTCTGCGGGGAAACATCCTGATCCAGAATCACTGCTATCGAGCCGATGACATGCTCACGATGCTGGAGCTCGCGGACGAATTCGGCTTCTCGATACGGTCATTCCATCACGCCACCGAGGCCTACAAGATCCGGGACCGGCTGGCCGAGGAGAACGTGGGGGCGTCGACCTGGGTGGACTGGTGGGGCTTCAAGATGGAAGCCCTGGATGCGATCCCGCAGAACCTGGCGCTGCTATCGGAGGCCGGCGCGCCGGCCATTCTGCACACGGACAGCGGACTCGAGATCCAGATCCTGAACCAGAACGCGGCTCGCGCGATGCACGCCGGTCGGCGCGCCGGGATTTCGGTGAGCCGGGACCAGGCGCTGCGCTGGATCACGATCAATCCAGCCTGGGCTCTGGGCATCGATGATCGGACGGGCAGCCTCGAGGCCGGGAAGGCGGCGGACGTGGTGATCTGGTCGGGCGACCCGTTCAGCGTGTACAGTCGCGCCGACCAGGTGTTCATCGACGGCGCGGTCGTTTTCGATCGCTCCCGGGACAGCGGGAATCCCGTCAGCGACTTCGAGCTCGGGTTCCTCAACCACACGGGAGGTGCCCGATGAAGGGTCTCGTGAGGAACCACGCCTGTCGGATAGCCGCGGGCGCTCTCGTCCTACTCATCGCCCTTCCGGCCGTGATTCAGGCGCAGGATCTGGCGGTCGTGGGGGGAACGGTGCACACGGTCTCCGGCGACGTGCTCGAATCGGCCACGGTGCTGATCCGGGACGGACGAATCGTGGCGGTGGGTGACGTGGAGGTGCCGGAAGGTACGCCGGTCCTGGACGCGACGGATCGGATCGTCACGCCGGGACTCTTCGACGCGACGACATCGATCGGGCTCGTGGAAGTGGGAATGGTGAGCTCGAGCGTCGACTCCCGGGTGCAGGGCGAGGCGGTGGAAGCGGCGTTCGACGTGGTGGATGGGCTCAATCCGCGCTCGGTCCTGATCCCGGTCAACCGCGCCGAGGGGGTGACCACCGTCCTGTCAGCCCCGACCGGCGGCCTGATCGCAGGCCAGGCGGCGGTGATCGAGCTTGCCGGAGCTTCCGTCGCGGAGATGCTGGTGCGGCCCCGGGCGGCGATGATGGCCAGCTTCTCGCCGGGAGCGGCGGGAGGAGCGCGCGGCGCGGTCTCGCTTCGACTGCGGGAAGTCCTCGACGACGCCAGCTTCTGGAGAGATCACCGGGATGCATTCGACGCCGGCCGATCGAGGCAGCTGTCCCTGTCCCGCCTCGACCTCGAGGCGCTCGGGCCGGTGCTGGACGGCGGCATGCCGCTGATCGTGAGCGTGCATCGAGCGAGCGACATCGAAGCCGTGCTGCGGCTGGCCGAGGAGTACGGCCTGGACCTGGTCCTGTCAGGCGCTTCCGAAGCCTGGATGGTCGCGGACCGGATCGCCGACGCCGGTGTCCCCGTGATTCTGAAGCCGTTGACCAACAATCCCGGCGGATTCGACCGCCTCGGGGCCAGGTTCGAGAACGCCGCTCTCCTGCACGAGGCCGGCGTCGAGGTGATCATCGGGAGCTTCAGCTCGCACAACGCGCGGTGGATCCTTTTGGAAGCCGGCAACGCCGTTCGCTTCGGACTGCCCTGGGCCGAGGCGCTGCGTGCCACCACGCTGGCTCCGGCTCGTGCTCTGGGTGTGGATGACCTGTACGGGTCCATCGAGCCGGGCAAGGTGGGAAGCCTGGTCGTCTGGACGGGCGATCCGTTCGAGCTTTCCACTCACGCGGAGTCGGTGGTGATACGTGGCGAGGTAACGTCAGCGGACCACCGCCAGCAGCAGCTACTGCGCCGCTACCGGGAACTCGATGGGGTTCCCCCCGCGTTCCGTGAGACCGGCGACTGAGGACCCGCAGCCAGGCCTGCCGACAACCCCGCGCGGCCGCGGTCCCGCGGTCGCGCTCGGGCCCCTGATAGGCTATATTTTCTAGGTTATTCTAGGAATTCGACGACGGCCAGAAGCCGTGGTCAGCCTGGATCCACGGCCGGGCATGCCCGGCCGTCATCGCGACGCCGGGATGCGTCGCAATCGGGGCCCCGTCGGGGCCGTGGAAACCACCCATTCGTGACGGACGCATGGAAACGATTGACCGAACCGAACGCGTAGAGCAGAGACTTCTCGAAGACGAGATGCGGGAGTCGTTCATCGACTACTCGATGAGCGTGATCGTGCAGCGCGCCCTTCCCGATGTCCGCGACGGATTGAAGCCGGTGCATCGTCGGATCCTGTTCGCGATGCACGAGCTCGGGCTGTCGCCCACTCGCCCCTACAAAAAGAGCGCTACCGTCGTCGGCGATGTGCTCGGCAAGTACCACCCGCACGGCGATTCCGCGGTGTACGACTCTCTCGTGCGCATGGTGCAGGACTTCTCCCTGCACTATCCGCTGGTGGACGGGCAGGGGAACTTCGGGTCGATCGATGGGGACGGGGCGGCGGCGTATCGATATACTGAGGCCCGTCTCGCAGCCCTCGCGGGCGAGATGCTGGCGGATATCGACAAGGAGACCGTCGACTTCACCCCCAACTTCGACGATCGCCTGGAGGAGCCTACCGTTCTGCCGTCCCGGCTTCCCAACCTTCTGGTCAACGGGTCGTCCGGGATCGCCGTCGGGATGGCGACGAACATCCCGCCGCACAACCTCCGCGAGATCGTGGCCGCCTGCGAACGCCTGATCGAGGAGCCCGAGACTCCGGTCGAGGAGCTGCTCGAGTACGTACCGGGGCCCGACTTTCCCACGGGCGGGCTCGTATACGGGAAGACGGGGATTCGGGACGCCTACACGACGGGCCGCGGGCGGGTCGTGATGCGGGCGCGGGCCCACGTGGAAGAGAGGCCCAGCGGAGGCGAGCGCCTGATCGTTACCGAGATCCCGTTCATGGTGAACAAGTCCCGCCTGGTGGAGCAGATCGCCCAGCTCGTGAGGGACCGGCGGGTCGAGGACATCTCGGACCTGAGGGACGAGTCCGCACGGGACGGGATCCGGGTGGTGATCGACCTCAAGCGGGATGCCATTCCGGAAATCGTGCTTAACAAGCTGTACAAGCACACGCAGATGCAGAGCACGTTCGGGGTCATCATGCTGGCCCTGGTGAACGGGGTGCCGCGGGTCATGGATCTGAAGACGATCCTCGGGCACTTCATCGAGCACCGCCACACCGTGATCGTACGCCGCACCGAGTACAGCCTCCGGGTCGCACGGGAGCGAGAGCACATTCTGGAGGGGCTCAAGATCGCGGTCGACAACATCGATGAAGTGGTGAAGATGATCCGCGCCTCCAAGACCACGGAGGAAGCCGCGGCGAGCCTGCGTGAGCGATTCGGCCTCAGCGACAAACAGGCCGAGGCCATACTGGCGATGCGCCTTTCGCGTCTCACGGGCATGGAGATCGAGAAGCTGGAGGAAGAGCTGGCGGAGATTCGGGCCACGATCGAGGACCTCGAATCTCTGATGGCTTCGCGGGACGCGCGGATGGACGTGGTGCGCGAGGAGCTGGTGGAGCTCGAGGCCAAGTACGGGGACGACCGCAGGTCACAGATCGTGGACGCGGAGATCAGCTTCAATCCGGAAGATCTGATCGCCGACGAGCAGATGGTCATCACCATCAGCCACCAGGGTTACATCAAGCGAATCGCTCCGGCCACGTACCGCCAGCAGCGGCGCGGGGGAAGGGGCATCGCGGGGATGGACACGAAGGAGGAGGACTGGGTCGAGCACCTGTTCCTCGCGTCCACCCATGACTACCTGTGCGTCTTCACGGCCCGCGGGCAGATGTACTGGCTCAAGGTACACGAGATACCGCTGGCGTCACGTATATCGCGGGGCAAGCCTGTCGTGAACCTGCTGAACATCTCCAAGGACGAGAAGATCGCGTCCATCCTCCGGGTGCGGGAGTTCGACCTGGATCGCTACGTGGTGTTTGCCACCCGCAGCGGGCAGGTGAAGAAGACCAGCCTCGCCGCCTACAGGCACGTTCGCTCCAAGGGAATCAACGCCATCAACATCGACAATGAGGACCGCCTCATCGACGCGCGCCTTACCGATGGCGACAACGACCTCATCCTGGCGACGCGCAAGGGAATGGCCATCCGTTTCAGCGAACGGGATGTGCGCGGGATGGGCCGTGCCGCGCGCGGGGTGCGCGGCGTGCGGCTGAAGGAGGGAGACGAGGTCGTGGGGGCCGTGGTGGTCCGGGAAGGCGCGAGCCTGCTCACGGTGACGAGCCGCGGCGGTGGCAAACGAACCAGCGTGGACGGCTACCGGGTGCAGCGCCGCGGTGGACAGGGGCTCATCAACTTCCGTCTCAGCGAGAAGACCGGGGACGTGGTCGGCGTGCGCGAGGTCACCGACGACGATGAGCTCATGCTGGTGACCCGGAACGGGGTGATCAACCGGCAGCCGGCGTCCCAGATCCGGGTGATCGGCCGCGCCACGCAGGGTGTTCGCGTCATCGCCCTGGATGACGGCGACGAGTTGGTGGACATCGCCAAGGTCGCGATCGACCTCGATGCCGACGACCCAGACCTGATGGATGGCGATGTCGGGTCCGAAGAGGAGGCCGGAGAAGAGGCGCTGGAGGCCGGGGAAACGGGGGAGTAGCCTCGATGACCGGGACCGACGGTCTGGTCACCCTGGACGAGATCCGGTCTGCGGCGGACCGGATCAAGACCATCATCCGCCGCACGCCGCTGCTCCCGGCGGACCGCTCGGCGGGAAGCGTGCCCGGGGACACCGCCGACCTGTGGCTGAAGTGCGAGTGTCTCCAGTTCGCCGGGGCCTTCAAGCTACGCGGAGCCTACAACTTCATCGCCTCTCTCTCCCCCCGGGAGCGGGAAGCGGGCGTCGTGACCTATTCCTCGGGAAATCACGCGCAGGGCGTAGCTTTCGCCGCCCGCCAGTTTGGCATCCCCGCTCTCGTCGTCATGCCCGTCGACGCCCCGCCGATCAAGGTGACGGCCGTGCGACGGATGGGTGCCCGCCTGGAGATGGCGGGAACGACCACCACCGAGCGCAAAGCGCGGGCCGAGGAGCTTCTCGCGGAGATCGGTGGGACCATGGTTCCACCCTTTGACCACCGGGATATCATCGCCGGACAGGGCACGGCCGGCCTCGAGATCGTCGAGCAGCTGGCCGAGGCCGGTCGTCGGCGTGGGTGTGAGGTTCCCCTGGGCACCGTCGTGGTGCCGATCGGCGGAGGGGGCCTGGCCTCGGGGGTCGCGGCCGCGATCCGGGCTCTCGCACCGGAGGCCCGCGTGATCGGCGTCGAGCCCGACGGCGCGCCCAAAATGAGCCGCTCCCTGGCCGCCGGGCATCCCGTGACGTTGGAATCCATCGATACCATAGCCGACGGCCTGAAACCGGTTCGGCCCGGAGACCTGACCTTCGAGCACACGAGAGACCTGGTGGACCAGGTCGTCACGGTGACTGATTCCTCCATCAGGGAAGCCGTTCTCTGGTGCGTGGGCCAGCACCTGGTCGTGGAGCCGAGCGGTGCGGCGACGATCGCAGCGATCGCGTCGGGTCTGGTCGGTGAGGATCCCGCGGGCGCTACGGTGGCGATCTTGTCGGGCGGCAACCTGGATCCCGCGATACTCAGGAGCTGGCTGGAGGCCCCGGACGAATCCGTACGAGACGGAGAAGCCTCGTGAGTCTGCCCCTGATCGCCATTACTGCACCCGTGCGGGACAGCGATATCGGCATGCCTCGCGTCGTGCTGGAGGCAGGGTATCTGCAGGCCGTGCGTGTGGCCGGAGGCCTGCCGGTCGTGCTCTCGCCTCTGGATGACCCCGACACGCGTGACCGACTCCTTGACCTCGCGGCGGGGCTGCTGCTCACGGGAGGAGAGGACGTGGATCCTGCCCGGTACGGCCAGGCCCCCGACGGCGCGCGAACCGTATCTCCCGAGCGCGATGCCATGGAGCTCGCGCTGCTCGAGCGGGCCCTCGAGCACAAAATGCCGGTGCTCGCCATCTGTCGGGGCGTACAGCTGCTCAACGTGGCGCTGGGCGGAACGCTGTTCCAGGACCTGTATACTCAGCGCGGGCAGGAGATCGACCACGACCGGTACCGCGAATTCGCCGGACACATCCACTCCATTCGCACCCGCGAGCCCGACCTGCTGTCCGATGTCTTCACGGTACCTGAGTTCGTGCAGAACTCGGCTCACCACCAGGGAATCCGAGACCTCGCCGATGCGCTTGTCCCCGTGGCCTGGGCCCCCGACGGATTGGTAGAGGCCGTGGAGTACCGTCACCCGGACGCTGGCTGGACCTGCGGCGTCCAGTGGCACCCTGAGCGCAAGATCGAGGAGGCGACCGGCACCAACCAGCGTCTGTTTGAGGTCTTCGGGGAGGAAGCGCGCCGCGGACCGAAAGGTGTCCGGAGTCAGGGATGAGACTTCTCCTGTTCGATATCGACGGGACGCTGGTCGATGCGCTCGGTGCCGGTAAGGCGGCGCTCGGAAGGGCCATGCTTCGGGTGTATGGCGAGACGGGCCCGATCGAGTCCTTCGAGTTCCATGGCAAGACGGATCCGGCTATCGTGCGTGGACTGCTAAGGGCTGCTGGATGGTCGGACGCCGACATCGAGGGTGGATTCGAGGCTACGTGGAGCGCATACCTCGAGGCTCTGGACGATGAGCTGGAGCAGCGCGACGGCAGCGTGAAGACGTTTCCGGGCGTCGAGCCCCTGCTGCGGGCCGTGGAGGCCGATGCGAGGTTCGCTCCGGGGCTCGTTACCGGTAATATGGAGAGCGGCGCCTCGCTCAAGCTCGGGGCGGCGGGGCTCGACCGCCGCTTCCGGTACGGAGCCTTCGGTTCTGACTCCGAGACGCGGGACGACCTCCCGCCGATCGCGCTGGATCGAGCCGAGCGGGCGTACGGACAGTCGTTCGATCTCGGCGCTGCCGTGATCGTGGGGGACACGCCGGACGATATCCGTTGTGCTCGGGCCAACGGAGCCCGGGTCCTGGCCGTGTCCACCGGTCGCCATACGGTCCAGGAGCTGCGCGAGCACGGTCCCGATGCCGTATTCGAAAACCTGAGCGACACTCCCGACGTGCTGCGGATGCTGACCGATGAATAGTCAGTCGCTGATCACGGACGTATTCGTCGAAGGATCGGGCGTTCGGCGCGGTGCACGTGTGACCGTGGCCGGCGTGGCCATCCTGTGCGACGAGCTGATGGTTCCGTACGGTGAAGTGTTCTGGGTCTCCCGGCGCAAGGGAATGCTGCTGGTGTTCGCAGGCCGCGCGACCCTGGCCATCAAGGGCTCGCCTACGGAACTGGACGGGCTGTACAAGCTCCTCACGGCTCGCGTGGACCTGAGCGAGCTTCGTCGCCGAATCGTCCGGCAGCTCGGGCACGAGGTCGTGCTGTTCACGGCGGGTTGTGCGGTCGCGGGAACGCTGGAGGAAGAAAAGGTCGGCGGCCTGTACGTGGCGGCCGTCACTCGCAGGGCCCTGTACCTGCTGTCGGGCGACCGTCAGCTCACTCTGGTGTGGCCGGCGCGAGCCGCGAGCCGCCGCCCCGCGCGGAAAGCCGACTCGGGAGACCGGGATGACGACTACCTGGTCGTCGGAAAGCCCGGGACCTCGCTCACCATCCGCTACCTGTTCCCGGAGGAGCTGGGCGCCGTCCTCTATGCCGCGTCACAGGATCCGCCGGCGGGCGCAGAGGGGCGGCCGCTGGAGCTGTTCAGCCGCGGTGAGGTGTCGCCTCCACCCCAGGCCGAGCTGCCGCCCTTCTCTCTGGCCGCGGGATCGCTGCACGAGGTGGCGGAGCGCGCTGCCGCGAACGTGCCGGGCGAGATGCAGGTCAAGGCCGGAATGCGGGAGTACTTCTTCGAAACGCACTTCCAGGAGCTGGGCGAGATCGCGCTCGGGCCCCTGCTGTTGAGGAAGTCAGCCGCGGGTGGTGCCTACAGCCTGGAGAAGGCGATCGAGGCCATGAACTCGGGAGGCCTGCGGGAAGACACGAGAGCGGCCGTGAACACCGCGGCTGACCGTCTCGCGGCCGTCTATTCCGACGAGCTTGCCAGGGTGTCGGCGGCACGCGGCGTCGGCCTTACCGGTGAGCGGGGCCTCGTCCTGAGCGAAGCGGAGAAGTCGGAGATCCTGGCGCGCATGCAGGGACCGTTCGACCGGCTGTGGCAGAGGTTCGGAGATCTGCAGGAGCAGGAGACCGAGCTGCGGCAGCGAATCGCCGAGCTCGAGGCGGGGCACCCGGACCAGGATGACTCGGTCCTGCACGAAGCGGCGGAGGAGTGGAGGGCGGCCATGATCCGCCTCGATCGAGGCTACGAAGGTGCCTGGCGGGAGATGGTCGAAGAGATCGAGCGCTCCTGGTCCACGGACCTGCTGCCGCGGCTGGAGCGCGTCGGTCGTCACGACGGCAGGAATGTCCCCGAGTGGGTCCAGCTGGCCGTGCTCGGAGCGCTCACACTGCTGCTAGCCGCCATCCTGGTGTTCGTGCTGGCCCGCTGACGCCCGTTCCCGGTCAGGGTACTCCGCAGGATACGTCGAACGTCGTACTGACGAGCGAGCCCGCCGGCACGTCCACGGTTCTCGGATTCTCACCCGTCACCGAGCAGTTGTCGGCCACCGAGGACTCGAGGAGGGTGACCCGGTTGATGCCCGCCGCGACCCCGCTCACGGTTCTCACGTCCGTCGTCCCGACGTCGAGCGGGTCGCCAAACTCGATCGTGAACTGGTAGCCATCCGGATCCAGAAGCACTCCGGTCGTGGACGTGACGATCCTGACCAGCCCTACCTGGTCGGTGCAGAACACCTCGTAGTTCGTCTCCACCGTGTCATCGCTCGGTACGTCCACAACCCGCAACGGGTCCCCGGCCAGGCGACAGTTCAGGGCGATGTCGCCCAGGCGAACGGTGTGCTCCCCCGTGTCCAGGTCGGCGGTGCTGGCCGTGTCGTTCGCGCCGATGGTTCCCGCTTCCATCTCGTCGACCGCCAGGGTGTACCCGTCATCCGGGTTCAGGCCGCTCGTGATCGTAACGACCCGCAAGACTCCATCCGTACCTATGCACTCCACCACGAAGGTGGTCTCGGTCCCGCTGTCAGCTACGACGAGTACCTCGCGCGGGTTGTTTCCCTGCACGGTGCAGTTGGCCGCGACCTCCGTCAGCTCGACCACGTACGTATCCGCAGCGCGGTTCACGAACTCGACCGTATCGTTCACGCCGATGAGCCCTGAGAAGATGTCGTTCACCCGAATCTCGTAGCCATCGGCGTCCAGCTCGACTCCCGAGGATGACGTGAGCACGGAGAAGTCGCCCCGCGGGCCGGGCGCCGTGCCACTGTCATCGTCGTCGCCGCACCCGACCAGGGCCAGCAGGGCTGCCGAGGCGATGAGAATCGTCCGGCGAAACATTGAACACACCATGAAGAACCGATCCCGGAGGGTTCTGGTTGAAACTGTGACAGCCTCAAGGCGTTTCACCCACGAGGTGCAGGTTCGTTCCCGCTCTACCCGGAGCGGCTCGATCGGAGGTCGCGCGAAACGCCGGCCGTGTTATCTTGTGCGGCCGAGGTTGCGGTTCCCCGGCCGATTCGCCGGAGCCGATCATAGTGATCCAAGCTGGTGCTCGACAAGGAGTTGATCTTGGCGAATACGAAGAACAAGGGCGGCAAGGTGTTTTATCTCCTAATCGCCGCCGTTGTCATTGCAGGCGGATTCCTGCTGCTCAGGGGTGGAGGGACGACCGAAGCGCCCGATCTGGCCCCCGTGGCCCTGTCGGGAGACGGCGTCATGGCCGACGCGTCTTCGGGCACCTCGTTCGGTGCCGACGATGCCCCGGCCGTAGTCATGGAGTTCTCGGACTATCTGTGTCCGCACTGCCGGACGTTCAACGGCATGAGCGGGAAGCTCCTGCGGCAGAACTACGGAAACTCGGGCTCGGTGAAGTGGGTCTCGTACGACTTTCCGCTGTGGCCGGAGTCGTGGGCGCCCGCGATCGCCGCCCAGTGTGCCAAGCGGCAGGGCAAGTACTACGAGATGAAGGATCTCCTGTTTGCGCGGGTGGACAGCTGGAGCCAGGGCGGAAACCCGAACCGGAAGTTCGTGGATTACGCCCGGGATCTCGGCCTGGACGCCGGCGCGTTCAAGAGCTGTGTCGACGGGAAGGAGACGCTGGCCGACGTGCAGGCCACGCGCGCCTACGGCGAGTCCCTGGGAATTGACAGCACGCCGACGATCTTCTTCAACGGTGAGCGTTTCACGTTGACCGGCCGGGACTACGGTTACGGAGCCCTGGAGACGCAGATCAAGGAAGCCGCGGCGGGCGGCGGCGAGTAGCCGGAGCCCTGCGAATGTCGGAGGATACCAGACTGCGCGGAATCGTCCTGATTTCGCTCGTCGGCCTGTTCGTGGCCGTGTATCTGCTGCTGTACCACCTGGGATACTACGGCATCCTCGTGTGCGGAACCGGCTCCTGCGAGACGGTGCAGACCTCGAAGTACGCGCGCTTCCTGGGCCAGCCGGTCCCTCTCTGGGGGACGCTGTGGTACGCCGGGATGCTCGTGCTCGCGTTCCTCGGTCTCGGGCCGGTAGCGGGGCGACGCTGGCCGGCGGCCCTCCTGGCACTGGGGGCTACGGGGGGACTGCTGTTTTCGGCCTACCTTACCGGCGTCGAACTGTTCATCTTGCACGCCGTCTGCATGTGGTGCGTGATCAGCGCCGTTCTCACCGCGCTGATCTTCCTGCTGGCCCGCCCGTGGAGCTTTCTGACGAGGTCAGCGGCGCCCGCCTGACCGATGCCGTAGGTCGGTGATGAGGAAAGGGGCGGCCCATCGGGGCCGCCCCTTTTCGTTCGGGACCCAGAACTGCGAGCGTCGGGGCGCCCGTTTCGGGTCAGGCGCTGGCCCTCCAGAAACCTTCCAGCGCGTCGCCGTGCTCGCTTCCGCGCAGCTTGTCGAAGGCCCGGTTCCGGATCTGCCGGATGCGCTCCCGCGTCACCCCCAGGAGCTCTCCGATCTGCTCCAGCGTCATCTCCTCGCCGTCGTCCAGCCCGTAGTAGAGCACGAGGATCTTCCTCTCGCGCTCGGTCAGGTAGCTCTCGAACATCTTCTCGAGGAACTCGCGGCGTGCCTGGGCCTCGACGTCGATCTCGATGTCCCCCTCGTCGGCTCCCGAGAAACGCTCTCCGAAGGATGCGCTGTCCCGGTCCGACTTATCGAGCGGAGCGTCCAGGCTGAGCTCGGCGGAGGCCACGCGGCGAAGCGCGCGCACCGTCTCGACGGGCTCCTTCATCTCCTCCGCGATCTCGCGGTCGGTGGGCGAACGGCCCAGCTTCTGCGTCAGCGCGGTCTCGGTGCGGGACAGCTTCACCAGGTTCGAGTTCTGGTTCAGAGGGATCCGCACGGAACGCGTCTGCTCGGCCAGGGCCTGCAGAACGGTCTGCCGAATCCACCACACCGCGTACGAGATGAACTTCACGCCCTTGTCGGGATCGAACTTCTTCACGGCCTTCAGCAGGCCCTCGTTCCCGATGCA
>JAMJQR010000147.1 GCA_023554335.1 Candidatus Benthicola marisminoris | reverse complement strand
GACCACTGCCCCGTTGTAGACCCACTCGTCGTGGATTCTGTATCCCTGTCGATACCGCACGAATACGACGGATCGGCGATCATGTCTCGAAAGTTCCGATTGAATGGCTGATTTCTGATTCCACCATTTGCCCGGTTCGTTTTCCATGGCGATGGTCCGGCGGCCTGAAGCCACTGTACCTGCTGCAGCCAGTATCAGAACCGCAGGAACGATGGACCGTCGAAGCCGGTGGAAGCGCCGAAATCTTATGACGATGAGCCGAATCCCCAGCGTACAGAGGAAGACGAGAAGACACGTCACGGGCGCGAGATAGTGCGGAAGGAAATAGGTCGCGCCGAGCAGTGATACGACGAGGAGCAGCACCATTCCGCTCGCGAGCCGAACATCGGGTCCACCGCGGAGAAGCGGCACCAGCATGAAGAGGAACAGTGGCGTGCCGAAGAAGATGGGAGGGGCGATATCGGGCGGGGGCGCGCCAAATGCTATCAGAGCTAAGATCGCATATATGACACGCATCTGTAGCCAGCCTTCGGGAGATTGCTGACGATTCCACCGGTCCAGCTCCCAGCCTACGTGAAATTCACGGAGCCGCTCATTTCCGTATTCGGGTTCCGGCCGTGGGCTGCCCCAAAGAAACAGAGGCGACACATTGTACTGGGCATCGTGCTCGATGTAGGGAGTTCGCAAAGGATCGCCAGTTACAGCAGCGTTGATGTACAGTCCGCCGGCTCCGCCGACTGCAAGGATCCCAAGCATGGGCGCGATCAGCCGAAATCGCTGGGGCCAGCCTGTCGCCAGGAATACATGCCTCAAAAAGAGGATTCCCACTGGAATCCCCACAACAAGTCCCTCGAAAGGACGACTGAAGGCCAGCAACAGCAGCCCGCCCCCCAGGGCGAGCGAGCTTGACACCTGGCGCCTTCCCTTCATGCTTCGCAGGGAGCCGAACAGAAGCGCTCCACCGGCTGCGGCGATCGAACCTCCCCAATAGCTCTGCGCCCAATATCCTGAAATGCCGAACTGCAGGACGGCGAGTATGCCTCCAATCAACGCCCAGCGGGGGGAGAGCCATTGCTGCAGCATCCAGGCTATGGCCGCACACATTAGAGCTGAACCGAGCCAGACTCCGACGATCGGGTGACCTCCGAGTCTCTGACCGACTCCGAGCACGAGACCTGGGGCGGGCGGATACTTCGAGGCGTAGCTGGGTCTTTGCAGGATGTGCATGCTCTCGAAGTGTCTCCACGACGCGTGTGACGGATTGGCTACTCGCAGGTTGGCGTGTGTGTCCGCCGAAAGGAGGTAGCTGAATTCGTCATGGACCTTGGGTTCAGGAATACCAGCGAGAACCGAGAGCGAGGCGGCCCCGACGAATGCAGCGAGTGCTATGCCGGTGACGACCGACCACGGTCTACTGGACACTTCAGTCGTCGAAGTGCCGGGGTTCCGATCGCTCTCCGACGACCAGGTACTGAGCTCCAAGAGGAAGCCGGGAGAACAGTGGCTCGGTAGGCCGCAACCACCCGAGCGCTCTTGGAAAGATGAACAGGAATCGAGTCGGATAAGGCGTGGCGAACCCGCCCGAGCGAAGCAAGTGCCCGGCTTGGCGAGGCCAGATCATGATCGCGTCTCGATCGAAAGGGATCCGGTGCATGACCAGTCGAGCAGCCGGGCTGTACGGGTTGTTCTCGAAGAACATCAATCGCCCGCCCGGATGCAAGGCCATTTGAATCGACCGCACCCAATCGCCCCTGTCCTCTGGGGATATGTGGTGAAATACACCATTCACATATGCGAGATCGAAAAGCCCGATCTCGGAAATTCGGGAGGCTGACTCAAAGCGGGTGCGATGATCGCCGAAGCGTTCGCGCGCAGATTGCAGTGCAGGCTGCGAGGTGTCGACTCCGCAGACCTCGGCTTGGGGGAAACTCGCGGCCAGAAGCGCCGAGGTGTTACCGGTCCCGCAACCGAAGTCCAGGATTCGACGGGGAGCCGGGTTCCCAGATACATGTCGAAGGACTTCCTCGATCCGATGTGCAGCGAAGTACTCCCTGGACTCGCCCGTGAGGCTCAGGCCCTTCTGCAACAGATCATCATAGTCCTCCGCGTCATCGAAGATCGTGCGACCGAGTTCCTGTTTCTCGAGGTGTGAGGACATGGAACCTACTCGGCTCTCTGCGACGGTTCTGGCGATCCCTCGCGGAACTCGGCTACCCTGATCCAGTACTGCATGATTCTGAGAAGAACACTCGTGAGCACGATCTGGAACGCGACGAGCAGCGCGAAAGCGGCCACGATCACACGGGACCAGTGGATGGAAATCGTCCTGTACCGCGCGTATTCCGCGAGTCCGGGAAATACGAGCAGAACAGAGCCGGTGACGAGTGAGGCGAAGAACCAGAATGCGAACCTGCCACTGAAGAGGAATTCGATCACCTTTCCCCAGAACGACTTGTGCTTTTCCACTCCCACGAGACTTGCGAGCCGACTGGCGAGCGCCGCAGCCCCGAGAGCGGTCACGCCCATGCTTCCCAGAAGGAAAGCCAGTACAAACCGGTAAATCATCCACGGCTCGATGAACCGCAGCGTCAGGTAATGCTCCACGGGATTGAGGCTGACGAGCGATGCGAGCACCAGCAGAGTTAGGGATGCGATCATGAATGCCCGCGCAGGACGGTAGAACAGCACACCGTCGAGAATCGCCGACAAAAACCGCTTCCCGTCCGAGACTACGCTGAGTTTGCTGTGCCCAATGCGCTCACTGTAGGTCATCGGGACTTCTCGAATGCGGAGGCCGCCGAGCAGCGCCCTCGCACTCATGGCTGGAGTGTAGTGGAGCCCGTCTGGAAGCGGCCCGAGAGCATCCAGTGCCGATCGCCGAATCACTCGCATCCCACTGGCCGTGTCCGAGACGCTCTGATTCGACAGCATGCCCAGGAGCACGGCGAATAGGCGATTCCCCAGGGTTCGGATCTTCGGCATCTGGCTATCGGCACCCATCCGGGACCCGAGCGAAATGTCTGCTTCATCGGTCGTCAATTCTCGGCTCAGAGCCCCGAAGTAGACTGGATCACACGTGCCGTCAGCGTCCAGAAAGGCTAACAGGTCTCCCGAGGCGTTGTCGAATCCGTGCTTGATCGCCGCCCCGTATCCGCGATTTTCGGGAAAGACGAACACACTAACACCTTCGAACTCTCTGGCAATCTCTGCCGTACGATCGGTCGAGCCGTCGCTGACCACTATGACCTCGAGGCCCGAAACGCCTCCCTCTGACCGGATTTTCTCTTCCGCATCCAGACATCGCTGAATAGTAGAGCCGATTGCGTCCTCCTCGTTCAAAGCCGGAATGATGATCGACAAGAGCGGCCTGGAGGTCGGAATCGTTCTCGCGGGTTGCATCATCCGGTCCGATGGTCCCGATCGGGACGAACGATCGCCGCTGTCAGCATCCATACGCCGTACCGCGATTCGAAAGTCGGTCAGATGTTGGTATCGAAGCATGTTTGCCCTTGGCTCGGCTCCATGTCTCATGCCGCTTCCAGCTCATTCTCATTTCTCTATTTCGCCTCCATAGATCCGATAAACAAGCAATCCGCGTGCCAAGGCAAGGAATCCCGATGCACCACAAGCGAGCTGTTGTCAGGCCGAATCTCCCAATTAACAGAATCATTCAGGACGCCTGACGACAGGCGCAACGCTCCGCTCGGTTCTTGACCGACCTCCGAGCCACACGTAGAGTTGCGCGTGCCAGTGCCCGGAGCGTCCGGGCCCCGTCGGTGTGCACCCGATCAGGAAATACGGATTCGCTGATGCAAGACTTCCGGCGTCCGCTGCGGAGCGCCCTGCCGCTCCTCGCGATCGCGACAGTTGCCATTCTCGCCTCCGGGTGTGGTGGGCCGTTTCCGCAGTCTGCGCTGCGTCCAAGCTCGGATTTCGCGACGAGTCTCGACGATCTGTTCCGCGGCATTTTCTTCTGGGCAGTCATCGTCTTCGTTCTCGTCGAGGGAGCGCTGCTGGTGGCGGTCTTCCGCTTCCGTGACGACGAAGGGCGCCGTGAAGCGAAGCACGTGCACGGGAACACGATACTCGAGATATCGTGGACGATCGCGCCCGCGATCATCCTGGTTCTGATCGCCGTGCCGACGATCCGGACGATCTGGGAAGTCGACCGCCCGACCACGGATCCCGACGCGCTTCTGGTCGAGGCTGTCGGCCGACAGTGGTGGTGGGAATTCAGGTATCCGGAGCTGGGGATCGTGACGGCCAACGAGCTGCACGTTCCCGTCGGCCGGACGATCGATATTCGACTGACTTCGGCGGACGTGATCCACTCGTTCTGGTTCCCCCGCGCCGGCGGAAAGCGAGATGTCGTTCCCGGTCACGAGAATCACCTCTGGTTCAAGATGGACTCGGTGGGCGTGTTTCCGGGTCAGTGTGCCGAGTTCTGCGGCCTGTCGCATGCGCTGATGAAGATGGAGCTCGTTTCGGAGCCCGCCGAAGATTTCGAGGCCTGGGTGGCCCTCCAACAGAGTCCGGCCTTCGGTACGCAGGAGCAGCCGACGGAACCGGATCCAGGGGAGCCGGTTTCGGAGGAGCAGGAGGATCCCCTCGGCCCTGAACTGCGAGCGATACTCGATGCCGGGAACCAGGCGTTCATGCAGTCGGGGTGCATCGCGTGCCACAAGATCGCTGGCACGGCCGCGGCCGGTGTCCTGGGTCCGGACCTGACACACATCGGGAGCCGCCGAACCATAGCGGCGGGAATTCTAGAGAATTCCCCCGAGAACATGGCGCGCTGGCTGCGGAATCCTGCAGAAGTCAAGCCCGGCGTCCTGATGCCGAACATGAACCTGGACGAGGACACGATTCGGACTCTCGTGGCCTACCTCGAGAGCCTGAAGTAGGAGCTTAGAACCGAATGGCAGTCAAGGAAGCGGCCGCCGAGCATGGCGCCGGTCTCGACTCCGGAACCCACGAGGGAACGTACTCGGGGGGACTGTGGAGCTGGATTACCACCGTGGACCACAAGCGAATCGGCATCATGTATGCCGTGTTCGCCTTCTTCTTCTTCCTGGTGGGTGGCCTGGAGGCGTTGCTGATCCGCCTCCAGCTCGGCTCGCCTGAGAACACGCTGATCGACCCGGATCTGTATAATCAGCTCTTCACGATGCACGGAACGACGATGGTGTTTCTCGCCATCATGCCGCTGTCGGCGGCGTTCTTCAACTTCATCGTTCCGCTCCAGCTGGGCGCTCGCGATGTCGCGTTTCCGAGGCTCAACGCGTTCAGCCTGTGGGTGTTCGTGTTCGGGGCTTTCTTCCTCAACGCGAGCTTTCTGTTCGGTGGGGCGCCGGACGCGGGCTGGTTCGGATATGCGAACCTCACCTCGACGCAGTACTCCCCGGGTGTGAGAATCGATTTCTGGGTGCTGGGCCTCCAGGTGCTCGGTGTGAGTTCGATCGCGGCCGCACTGAACTTCATCGTTACGATCATCAACCTGCGCGCTCCGGGCATGTCGCTCATGCGGATGCCGCTGTTCACCTGGATGACCTTCGTCACCTCTTTCCTGCTGATTCTCGCCTTTCCGGCGATCACGGTCGGGCTCGTTCTGTTGATGTTCGATCGCACCTTCGGGACTTCGTTCTTCAATCCCGCTGCGGGTGGCGACGTTCTCCTCTGGCAGCACCTGTTCTGGATCTTCGGTCATCCCGAGGTCTACATCCTGCTGCTTCCCTCACTGGGAATCGTCTCCGAGGTCATACCGACGTTCAGCCGCAAGCCGCTGTTCGGATATCCGTTCGTGGTCTACTCCGGCATCCTGATCGCCTTTCTCGGTTTCGGAGTGTGGGCCCATCACATGTTCTCGGTCGGGCTCGGCCCGATCGCGAACACGGTGTTCTCGGCGACCACGATGCTCATCGCGATTCCGACCGGAGTGAAGATCTTCAACTGGATCGCGACGATGTGGGGTGGGTCGCTCCGCCTCAAGACGCCTCTCTATTTCGCCATCGGTTTCATCGCGATGTTCATCATTGGCGGACTTTCGGGCGTCATGCACAGTTCCGCCGCCGCGGATCTGCAGCAGACCGACTCGTATTTCGTCGTCGCCCACATCCACTACGTGCTGTTCGGCGGTGTGATCTTCGCGCTGTTCAGCGGGATCTACTACTGGTTTCCGAAGATCACGGGCAAGTTGCTCAGCGAAGGAATCGGCAAGGTACACTTCTGGGTCATGCTGCTGGCGTTCAATCTGACCTTTTTCCCGCAGCACTATCTCGGGCTGCACGGAATGCCGCGCCGGACCTTCACCTACCAGGAGGGGCTCGGATTCGAGGCGATGAACCTGATGTCCACCGCCGGGTCTCTGCTGCTCGGATTCTCGATCCTCATCTTCCTTTGGAACGTGCTCGTCAGCCTTCGAAAGGGCGCTGCCGCGGGTCGCGATCCGTGGGGCGGGGCGACGCTCGAGTGGGCCATCGATTCGCCGCCGCCGCATTACAATTTCCGGGTGGAGCCGACCGTACACAGCAGGGATCCGCTCTGGGCGGCAGGTGGCCTGGACGTGGATGTGAACGACCCGGCGGCCCCGGAGCCGCACATGCCGAGTCCGTCGCTCTGGCCGTTCATACTGTCTGCAGGGCTGGTCGTCGCCGCGGCCGGTGCCGTCGCCAAGAGTCTGGTCGTCGTTCTCGCGGGCGGGGCCATCGTCGTAGTGTCGATCTTCGGGTGGGCCTTCCAGCCCCTCGAACGCTGAAACGAGAGGGACCAACGTGACTGAACATGCCGCGACCGCCGCGGAGCAGCACCACTCGTACACGGGCCTTCCGAATCGCAAGTTGCTGATGTGGGCCTTCATCGGTTCCGAATGCATGCTGTTCGGCTCGCTGCTGATCACGTACCTCGTCTATCGGGGCCGCAGCGTGGTCGGGCCGTATCCCGAAGAACTGCTGAATATCCCGTTCATCACCGTCACCACCTTCATTCTGCTGATGAGCAGCCTGATGATGGTGCTGGCTCTCGCCGCCGTGCAGCGCAACGACATGCGGCAGGGGAAGCTGTGGATCCTGATGACGGCTCTGCTGGGACTGGCCTTCCTCGCCGGGCAGGCATACGAGTTCACCCACTTCGTCCACGAGGGCCTCGGCCTGACGACGAACCTGTTCGGCGCCAGTTTCTTCCTGCTCACGGGTACCCACGGGGCGCACGTCGCCGTCGGCGTAGTCTGGCTGCTGACCCTGTTCGTGATGGCGATGCGCGGCCGGCTGTCGAGCGCGGACGCCGAGACGGTGGAGATCACCGGGCTTTACTGGCACTTCGTGGACGTCGTCTGGATCGTCCTGTTCACGGTCATTTATCTGCTGGTGTAGGAGAGGCGGGAATGGAGAATTCGACGGCACAGCACGAACACGCCAGCGTAAAGACCTACCTGGTCGTAGCGGCCGTACTTGGCGTTGTCACCGCGGTGGAAGTCGCCATCTTCTACGTCGAGGCGTTGGAGCCGATTCTGGTTCCACTGCTCCTCACCCTCTCGGCGGCGAAGTTCGCGCTCGTGGTCGGCTTCTTCATGCACTTGAAGTACGACTCGAAGGTGTTTCGGGGCCTGTTCATCGGTCCCCTCATCGTGGCGGTTGCGATCATCCTGGCGATGCTCGCTCTGTTCGGCGTGTTCGGCGGGGGTGCGGGAGGCGCTTGACTCGATCCGGTCGTACCTGGACAATCGGTCAATACGGCCCGAGGCTCATGCCCGGGCCGTTTTTCGTGATCACGACTGCGTGAAGGAGCCGACCGAAGACGATGTCTGAGCTGCGAGAACTGACCGAGGCCCGTCCCGAACAGGTCGAGTTCCGGGTCGAGGACATGGACTGCGCCAGCTGCATGGCCACCATACGGTCAGCCCTGGAACGGCAGTCCGGATTCGAAGGACTGGAGGGAAGCCCGGTTTCACGGCGTCTCGAGGTACGATTCGATGCGGCAAAGACCGATGCGGAGAGCCTTCGACGCGTGATCGGCGACCTGGGCTATCGAGCGCTGCAGATCGAAGACGCCACCGTCGAACCAGTACGGATCTGGCGCTCTCATCGCGCGAAGCTGACCTACCTGGCTGGAGGATTCTTCGTCGCGGGAATCTTCGTCCGCTTGACCACGGGGCAGGGAATCCCGACTCCCGATCATGGCTTCGGGACACCACCCGGCCTGTCCGGGCTCCTGTTCCTCTGCGCCGCGCTGGCCGGGGCGTGGAATTTCGTCCCCAAGGCGTTGGGCGCACTTCGAGCGGGTGTGCTGGACATGCACGTGCTGATGGCACTCGCCGTGGTAGGAGCGGCGACGATCGGGGAGTACATGGAGGCTGGGGCGATCGCGTTTCTGTTCTCCTTTGCGGAGCTGCTGGAGGGATTTGCCGTTGAGCGTGCGAATGCCTCCGTGCGGGCGCTGATGAAGCTCTCGCCGGAGGTGGCCACGGTCGTCAGGGACGGTCGTGAGGTGCAGGTACCGGCCCAGGAGGTGCAACGAGGCGAGTTGGTGCACGTCAGACCGGGAGAGCGCATTCCCGTGGACGGAACGATCGTGGAAGGCACGTCAGCCCTCAACGAGTCCGCGATCACGGGAGAAGCCTTGCCGGTCGATCGCGGTCCGGGCGAGTCGGTATACGCGGGTTCGATCGCACACGAGGGGTTTCTTCGAATTCGGAGCGATCGAGCTGCGTCAAGCTCGACGATCTCGCGGATGATCCGGCTGGTTGAGGAGGCGGAGCGCCGCAGGGCGCCGAGCGAGCGGTTCGTCGAGAGCTTCGCCCGCGTCTATACGCCGGCTGTCACGCTGGCTGCGGCTCTGGTCATTCTGCTCCCCGTGCTCCTGTTCGGAGGTGACTTCCAGACCTGGCTCCTCCGGGGGCTGACCCTGCTGGTGATCGCGTGTCCTTGCGCCCTGGTGATTTCCACACCTGTCTCGGTCGTCAGCGCCGTTACGAGTGCGGCACGAAACGGCGTGCTGATCAAAGGTGGAGAGAGTCTCGAGCGGATGGGCGAGGTGGCGGTAATGGCGTTCGACAAGAGCGGAACGCTGACGCACGGACGGGCTGAACTCGGCAGCGTGCACGTGTTCGATGGTTCGGGGTCCGATGATGCGCTCATCGTCGCCGCTGCCGCTGAATCACGGTCAGAGCACCCGTTGGGCAAAGCGATTGTTCGTGCGTGCCGCAACGCAGGCCTGGACTTCGAGTCACGCGTAGTGGAGGGGTTCGAGGCGATTCCCGGCTGGGGTGTGCGAGCGACGGTGGATGACGTGTCCTACGCCGTGAAGCGTGCCGTCCATTCGAACCAGCTGCCCGCGGATGCGCCTCTCGACGAGATGCGGCGTGAGGGCCGGACGGTCGTGCTCCTCTCCCGAGAATCGACCGGAGGAGCTTCGCGCCCCGTGGCGCTCCTTGCCCTGGAGGATGGACCGAGAACCGGGCTGGTGGAGCTGGCCGGAGATTTGAAGGCGAGTGGGATCGACCGGATCGTCGTGCTCAGCGGCGACCACGAGGCGGCTGTGCGGGTCGTCGGTCGGGCGATGGGCGCGGACGAGGTGCATGGGGGGCTGGAGCCGGCGGAGAAGGTGACTGCCATCGAGGATCTCGAGGAGGCCTACGGGGCGACCGCGATGGTGGGGGACGGGGTCAACGATGCGCCCGCTCTCGCAGCCGCTTCGGTAGGCATAGCGCTGGGGGCCGCCGCGTCCGACGCTGCACTGGAGACGGCCGATGTTGCGCTGATGGGCGATGACCTCGGCCGGCTACCGTATCTCGTCAGGCTCGCTCGAAAAAGCCGGCGCGTGATCCGGCAGAACATCATCGCCGCGATCGTTCTGAAGACCATCCTGGCGATAGGTGTTCCGTTGGGGTTCGTCTCCCTGATCGTGGCCGTTCTCGTGGGAGACATGGGAGCCTCGCTGGCGGTCACGGCCAACGCGCTGCGCCTGGCCCGGGTGTCGCCGGCGGAATAGCAGGGTCGAGATTCGGCCGGTCTATCCGGGAGGATGGTCAGTCGGGCGAGCCGGAAGAAAGGGCGTACGTGAACAGGTTCACGCCCATCCGGAGTGATGCCTCCCGGACCTCGGGCGGATCGGCGTGAACGTTCGGATCCTCCCAACCATCTCCCAGGTCACTCTCGTACGAATAGAACAGGGCAAGCCGGCCGTCGACGAAGATGCCGTATCCGCGCGCAGGCTTGCCGTCGTGCTCGTGGACCTTGGGAAGCCCATCCGGAAAAGGAAACACGATCTGGTAGATCGGGTGGTCCAGAGGAACCTCGACCAGTTCCTTTTCCGGAAACAGCCGGGCGATCTCCCGGCGTGCGGAGAGATCCATCCCGTAGTTGTCATCGATGTGCAGGAATCCCCCCGTCTCGAGGTAGCTTCGCAAGCGCTCCAGGTCCAGTTCCGAGAACCGGACGTTTCCGTGACCTGTCATGTAGAGGAAGGGGTGGTCACCGAGATCGGGATCCGAGGGTCGGACTTCGGCCGGGCGCCGGGATACACGCAGATCGGTTCCGGCATCGATCGCGGATAGCAGGTTCGGCAGGCTCGAGGGATTCGCGTACCAGTCGCCGCCTCCCTCGTAGTGCAGGCGCGCAATCGTCGGCAAGGGGGCCTCCTGCGCGACTGCCCGGCTGGGTGGACTCCATGACGCTGTGAGGCAGGTCACCCAAAGTACGACCGTGAGCCGGTCGGCAGCCGACAGGTTTCTTCGATCCCGCACCTCAACCACCCCTGTTGTGGGCCAGTTCCTCGCTTCCGCCACGAATATCCAGCGTCAGGCGCGCTGCAGCCAATAATAGCTGCGCGACGGGGAAGAATGATGAAAAAGAACCAGTTCAGAATTCCACGTGGACTCCCCTGTAGGGAAGTGACGGCGAAAGCCGTCACGTAGCCTGCCAACCATACCTGCCGGCAGACAGGCCCGATGGAAGCAGATCGTCACTGCGAGGACCGGCAGAGCATTTTCGTGCAGATTGATATGCGGCGCCAGCCCGACGGAAGCGGGATCAGCAATTCCAACGTGCGGCAAGGATGGCCGACCGGCGAGAAGCCTTCAGGTGATTCACGAAGCCGAGACGAGTGCTGCCAGACCTTCGAAAAGTCAGCGATTGGAAACGCTCAAAAATCAGAATCGAGCGAGCGTCGGATGGCCCCGGGAAAGACGTGTGGTCGGACGACCGACAGCTTGGGAGCCGTTTCGGCCGAGGAGTTTCGGTCCGCTGACGTGTCCGAGGATCATTCTCCTGATCAGAGCGACCGCGGTCGCGAGTCCCGCCTGGTGCTACGCGTGGAGAGGTCAGTCCGCAAGCCGACTGCCCCGGGCCTCCAGACGAGTGATCTCGTCGCTCAGCGAATCACGCGATAGCGCACTGCGAGTCGATCAAAAGCTGCACGTGGTCCGGAATCACTAGCTCCCCGACCACCGGTATTGTGCTGTGGAGCTCACGCCCCCGGTCGATCGAGGGGGTCGCTGCTCTTCTGCCAGGTCGCGCCAGCCAGCAGGGCCGTGAGCAGAACCGAGTAGGACACGTCCCTTCGAGCGCCCACCGGCGGTTCTATGGGAAATCCCGGCCTCGGGAATGAATTCGCTCGTCAATTCGGCGATACAGAGCCGACACGCCGTCTCCTTCCACGAGTTCCCACTCGGGCGAGAGCTCGAGGAGCTGATTCACGGGAGCGGCCCGTCGGGTCAGTGTCCAGTCCACGCCGTAGCGATCCAGGATCTCCCCCCAGCCTGCGTATCCCTGCCGCACGGTCATGTATTCCCTGACCAGCTGTTCACCGAAAAAATCCGCATGTCCGTCGAGGAAGATGGCGATCTCCGGGTGGTCGTAGAGCAGGTAGCCACCCCACTCCATCTCGTTGAAGATGTTCCCGGACTGCTCCGATCCGGCACCGGACATCATCTCGACCGGGAACGTAAACGGCGAGAATTTCGCCCTGGGTGCCAGTGGCCCATTGGCCGCCAGGACGAGTGCCAGGATCGCCGCGAACGGCAAGACCGGACCCGTCCCCGCGAGGATCCGC
>JAMJQR010000146.1 GCA_023554335.1 Candidatus Benthicola marisminoris | reverse complement strand
CGCATGGCTCGTGCGAGCGGATCAGCCGCGGGCCCGCCTGCTCTTCGCCCTGCTGGAACCGTGGTCGCAGGATGCGCCGCTCGGTCGAGAGGGACACGACGACGCTGACGCACCCGGCCTGACGTGGTACCCCGTGCACCGTCTGGACCCGGGGACCGACTTCGGATCTCTGCTTACGGAGCCGGCTAGGCTGGACCTGCCGTCCGATGGGACGGAACCGACCGAAGCCGGATGAGTCTCTCCGGTGCGTCGCTGCTGGCCATCCTGGGCCTTCTTGCGGCACTCTACGTGCTGTTGGTGCTGCGTCGAAATCGCCGCCTGGTTCGCCCTCCGATTCTCGGGTTCGATGGATCGCCCATCCCGGCGCGCGAGTTCCGTTTCTCGGACGGCGAGACCGTGGATTACGTGGATCTGCGGCCCTCAGAAGCCGGCGATGAGGGGGAAGCGCAGAGCTCCTTCACGATCCTCTTCATCCCCGGCGCGGACGGCATGAAGGAGACCTTTCGATACCAGGTCCCGGCACTTGCTCGGCGACACAGGGTGATCTGTGCCTCTCTCCGCCGCCGGCTCTCGTCCGGGCACACGTTGGATCGACTGGTGGACGATGTAGGGGAGTTGGCGGCGAGCTCCGGGGCGAGACGCGTCCTCCTCGTGGGCCAGAGCTTCGGAGGTTCCGTCGCCATGCGCTTCGCGGTCCGCTGGCCCGAGAAGGTGGCGGGCCTCGTGCTCGTGAACACGCTGGCGCGTATCGGCTACGACCACGTCGGACTGAATCGCACGCTCCTCGCGCCCGTCGCGAGGTTCACCACGCGCTATTTCCCCACGCGGGCGGCTCGGTCGCTGGCCCGGATGTGGAGCCGGCTGGAGGTGTGGATCTACGATGACTCACCGGGAAGCGAGCGGGTGGTGGATTACGCACTGTGGACCGGTACACGAACCGTCCCCTCGTCCGAGTCGAACGCCCGGGTGACCCTGCTCAAGAAGATGGATCTTCGCGGGCAGCTTCCTTTCATCGAGGCCGCGACGCTGGTGATCAAGGGTCCGCGGGACCACTATGTGCCGCCAGCCTGGTCCCACGAGATCGTGGCGCTGATCCCCGGCGCTACGTACGTGGAGGTCGCCGGCACGGGGCATTGCTCGCACCTTTCCATGCCTGGCAGCTTCAACCGGATCCTGGAGCATTGGCTAACGGAGGTCGGAGAGTGACCGAGAAGCAGCGCTTTTCCTCGCGCTGGGGAACCATGCTGGTCATGCTCGGAATGGCCGTGGGGACGGGGAACATCTGGCGTTTCCCGCGCATCGCGGCGAGCAACGGCGGTGGGTCCTTCCTCTTCGCCTGGGCCGTCTTCCTTCTCCTGTGGTCGGTTCCCCTGATCCTGGTGGAATTCGCCATGGGGCGGGAAACGCGCCGCGGTCCGGTCGGGGCTTTCGCCCGCCTGCTCGGCCGTGGCAGCGCGTGGATGGGAGCATGGGTCGCGTTCACCGCCACCGCGATCATGTTCTACTACTCGGTCGTCATGGGCTGGACGATTCGCTACCTGTGGGGCTCACTCACGCGCGGCATTCCCATGACGTCGCCGGAAGCGGCCACGGCTTTCTGGGAGGGATATGCCGGCTCGGGAGCCGCCGTGGTGACGCACGGGATGGCGATGGGCCTCGGTGTGGCGGTCGTCGCCTTCGGGGTGCGGGGCATCGAGAGGGCCGCCCGGGTCCTCATTCCGACCCTCTTCGTCCTCGTCATCGTCCTGGCGATTCGCGCCGTCACGCTCCCCGGAGCGGAAGCGGGCCTCGCGTTCCTGTTCACCCCCGAATGGAGCGACCTGCTCAGTGCGCGCCTGTGGCTCGAAGCCCTGACCCAGAACGCGTGGGACACCGGCGCTGGATGGGGGCTGATCACCGCCTATTCCGTGTACCTGAGGAACCGGGAAGACACGACGTTGAACGCGTTCGTGCTCGGCTTCGGAAACAACTCCGTGTCGCTGCTGGCCGGGATCATGGTGCTCTGCACGGCGTTCGCGATCATGCCGGAGGCGGCCGACACGATCGTGGGAGCTGGCAACGAGGGGCTGACGTTCATATGGGTTCCGCAGCTGTTCGCCCGGATGCCCGCCGGTAACCTGTTCATGATCCTGTTCTTCCTGGCCCTCGTGTTCGCTGCGTGGAGCAGCCTGATCTCGATGATCGAGCTCGCCTCGCGTGTCCTGATCGATTTCGGGATGGCACGACGCCGGGCGATCACGGTCGTCGGACTCGGCGGGTTTGCGCTCGGCGTACCGTCGGCGCTCTCGATGGAGTTCTTCCGTAACCAGGATTGGGTTTGGAGCGTGGGCCTCATGCTGTCCGGGCTGTTCTTCGCCATCCTGGTGCTGCGGTACGGAGTGGATCGCTTCCGGACCCGCCTGGTGAACCGTGAGAGCAGCGATCTCAAGATCGGGAGAGGTTGGAACCTCGTGATGGTCTTCGTCGCCCTCGAGGCGCTCGTGCTGATGGGGTGGTGGCTGAGCCAGGCACTGGACCCGAGCAACCTGGCCGCGAGCCTGACGCCGTTCTCCAGCTTCAACGTTGGAACCGTGCTGGTGCAGGGCGGTGTAGTGATCGCGGTTCTGCTGGTCTTGAATCGAAGACTCGCCCGCCCGTTCGAGGAAGAAGAGGGGGCCTGACGCAGGTTGGCTGCGCCAGGGTGCCCGAAATGCATACCGGAGGCTGGATGAGGAAGACAACGTCGCTCCTGCTGGTCGCTCTCTTCGTGGGCTGCTCGGGACGTCAGACCGAGCCGGAAGGACCGGCTCCGACACCACGACCGGAATCAGTGGGCGAGGCCCGGGGAGTGGACGAGCTTCCCGAGGTGGCGCTTCCGGCGGCGGAGCTCACCGAGGAAGAGCGCGCCGCCCTCAGAATCGACCGACTCGAAGTCGAGGTCGAGCCGGCCTCGATCAGGGAAGGCGAAGCTGCGACCCTGACCCTGGGAGCGTACGATGCGGCCGGCGAACGGGTGACTGGTGCCTCTGGCCAGGTCTTCGTGGTCGGCCAGGCAGCCGAGATCTCCGGTGACGGTGCCTCCGTCCTGGGGCGGACTCCCGGAGAGGCACGCGTAACGGTGCTGGTGGAGATTCCCGCCTCCTCCGCCGGGCCGGCTCGCACGCTCCGCGAGGAGACCGTGCTCGAGGTCCTGCCGGCGCGTGTGACGCGGCTCGAGCTGAGCCTTCCGGCGGTCGATCTGTTTGCAGGCGCCCGCTACCTGGCTGCGTGGGAGGCGAGCTCGGATATCGGTTCGCGCCAGGACGCCGAGGTCACGTGGGCCTCGTCCGACCCGTCGGTGGCGAGAATAGGAGCCGGCGGGACTCTGACCGCCGTAGCACCGGGAGCGGCGATCATCGAGGCCACGTCGGAAGGGGTTACGGCGGAGGCCGAAGTGCGTGTGGTCGCGAACCCGGTTCGGCGACTGCGCCTGGATCCGCTGGAGACGGAGCTGCGCACGGGCGACGTGATCCATTTCTCCGCGAGGGCCCTGGACGGCGCGGGGCGGGAGGTGAGGGACGCGCCCATCGAGTGGTCCGTCGCCGCCGTCGGTGGCTCCGGCCAGGTGGCGGCCACGATCGACGCGTCCGGGACGTTCGTGGCGGACGACCCGGGACGGTACCGGGTGATGGCCACAGTGGGATCGGTCTCCGAGGTGGCCGAAGTGTCGGCATCGCCTCGGCCTCCGCGCATGGACATCAAGCTCAAGGCACACGGGACGGTGCCTCCGGAGGCGGGTGCCACCACGGACCTGTGGGTGTTCGAAGGAACGGACGGCCGTGATTACGCCTACACGGGGACCATGGCGGCGGCCACCATGTACGCCTGGGACGTGACCGACCCGACGAACCCGGTGATCACCGACTCGGTGAAGGTGGATGGCCGGCGGCAGAACGATGTGAAGATCAACTCGGATGCCACCCTGGCGATCATCACCAGCGAGGGCGCCTCCAACCGGCGCAACGGATTCACCATTCTGGACATCTCGGATGCGGCACACCCTGAAATCGTCACGCATTTTACAGAGGGGCTCACGGGCGGCGTGCACAACGTGTGGATCGAGGGGAATATCGTCTACGCCGTCCACAACGGAACCAACGCCGTTCACATCGTGGACATCTCCGACCCCGCCCAGCCGGTGAACGTGGGCCGGTGGCAGGTGGACAACCCCGCCCGGTCGCTGCATGACATCATGGTCCTGGATGGGCTTGCGTATCTCAGCTATTGGGACGACGGGCTCGTGGTGCTCGACGTGGGCGCGGGGATCAAGGGCGGAACGCCGATCGAGCCTCAGTTCGTGTCGCAGTACAAGTACCGCACACGGCACGGCGCCGAGGAGTACGGCAACACGCACCATGCGATCCGATACAAGAACTACGTCTTCCTGGGAGACGAGATCTTCGGGTGCTCCGAGTGCGTGAACGGACCGCGGGGCCACGTTCACGTGGTGGACGTAACGGACATCGAGGCTCCCGTGGAGGTCGCGACGTACTGGGTCCCGGAAGCGGGCGTGCACAACCTGTGGGCCGAAGATGACAAGCTCTACGTGGCCTACTACCAGGCCGGATTGCGGGTCGTCGACATCTCCGGCGAGCTCCGGGGTGACCTGTACCGCCAGGGGCGTGAGATCGGGTGGTTCATGACCGAGGACTCGGAGGGGTTCAATCCCAACAACACCGATGCATGGGGTCCGCAGCCCTACAAGGGCAACATCTTCGTCTCCGATTTCAGCTCGGGTCTATGGGTGGTGGAGCTGGAGGAGCCGGAACGGGAGCTGGTCCCCTGAGTGGAGCATGAGATGACGCTGTCGCCCGACGTCTTTCGCGATGTCATGGGCCGTCTGGCCGGGGGCGTGACGGTGGTCACCGCGCGCGACGGAGAGGGAGTGCCGCGCGGCTTCACGGCCACCGCGGTGTGTTCGGTGTCGCTGTCTCCGCCGCTGGTCCTGGTCTGCGTGGCGAACGGAAGCCAGACCCTCTCCGCCATCCGCGATACGGGATGGTACGCGCTCAACTTCCTCTCCTCCGACGGGGCGCGTCATTCCGACCGATTCGCGGTGAGCGGTGAGGGGAAGTTCGATTCCGTGGACTGGGTCCCGGCACCCGCGGGATCGCCACTGCTCGCCGGCGCCGTGGCGTGGGTGGAGTGCGAGACGCAGCGTGCCGTGGAAGCGGGCGACCATACGATCTTCATAGGCCGGGTCGCGGACGGCGGGGTCGAGCGCGCCGAGGCCGGGCCCCTCGTGCACTACGGCAGCGCCTACCACGTCCTGGAGAGAGCGGATCCGTGACGTTCGAGTCATTCGTGGACGTGGCCGGGCGCATGTACGACGAAATCCCCCAGGCGTTTCGTGAAGGCCTCACCGGGGTGACCGTCGAGCGGGAAGCTCGCGGCCACGCGACCCTTTCCGGTATCTGGACCATGGGTGAATGCGTGACCGATCAGTGGCCGGATCCCACGGGAGGAATCGGTGACACGCGGTCCGAGATCATCCTCTACCACGGGTCGTTTCGCGAGATCGCCGAGGGCGACCCGCTCTTCGAATGGAAGGCGGAGCTCTGGGAGACCGTACTGCACGAGATTCTGCACCACCGGGAAGCGGCGGCTGCCGAGGATGGACTGGACCTCTTCGACTGGGCTGTAGACCAGAACTACCGCCGGGTTTCCGGTCTCGAGTTCGATCCGTTCTTCCACCGGCTCCTGCCGAGGGACTCCGAGGGCCTGGTGCGGCTCGACGGGGAGACGTTCGTGGACGTGTCCGCAGGACGAACGGACACGATGGTGGCGTTCAGGTGGCGCGGGATCGACTGGTCGGTTCGGATACCCCTCGAGGCCTCCGTCCTGTGGGCCCGGGTGCGGAATCTCGCCGGGGGTCGCCTGTGGCTGATCGCGGAGCGTCGGAGCCCGTGGTGGCGTCGCCTGGCACGGGACCGTTCCGTGGAGCTGTGGGAAATGGACCGCAGGGCACTCCCTCTGCCGCCCACCTGATGGCGAACTACGGGGCTGTGGCGTGAGGCTCGGCGGATTTCGCGCGGGTCGGCTTCTCGGATTTCGCATCCGCATCGACTACTCGTGGTTCGTGGTTCTCGTCCTGGTGACCTGGACGTTCGCTTCCTGGCAGTTTCCGGTGGATCTTCCGGGCCTGTCCCGGGCCGCGTACCTGGCGATGGGCTTCTCCGGCGCCCTCCTGCTCTTCCTTTCCGTGCTCCTGCACGAACTCGCACACTCGGTGGTCGCCCGTTCGCGTGGAATCGACGTAGCGGGAATCACCCTGTTCATATTCGGAGGCGTCGCGGAGATGCGGCGCGAACCCGACCGCGCTCTGGACGAGTTCCTGCTGACGATCGTGGGGCCGCTGAGCAGCCTTGCCCTCGCCGGTGTGTTCACGGTCCTTGCCCGGGTCTTCGGCAACCTGGGGCTGGCTCCGGCGGAGGTCGTCGCGGGGACACTCGCGATGCTGAACCTGGTCCTGGCGATCTTCAACATGGTCCCCGCCTTTCCACTGGACGGGGGCCGCGTGCTGCGGGCCGTGCTGTGGAAGATCACGGGCGATCCAGTCCGCGCGACGCGCTGGGCGACCTGGGTCGGCCGGGGATTCGGCTGGCTCCTCATCGCCTACGGGTTCTTCCTGTTCGTCAGCGGCGTCCAGTTTGCCGGAATCTGGGGCATCTTTCTCGGCTGGTTCCTGACGGGCGCCGCCACGTCGGCAGCACAGCAGAACGAGCTCAAGAGCGCGCTCGCGGATTTCGTCGTCAGCGACGTCGTGCAGGGGCCGGCAGTGTTCATTCCCGGTGAAATCAGCGCCGAGGAGCTGGTCGAGCGGTACTTCCTCCGCTACCCGGCCACGGCGTTTCCGGTGGTCCGAGGACGCAGCATCGTGGGGGTCATCGCCGTGGCGGACGTGAGCGGATTGAGCCTCGACGAACGCGCATCCAGGCCGCTGTACGATCTCATCGTCCCCATCGAGCGGGTGCCGGCGGTGGAGGCCGACCGGCCCCTGGTGGAGCTGGTCCTGGCGACCCGGACCGGGAACCACGACCGCATGATGGTGATCCGTGAGGGCGAGGTCCTGGGGGCCCTGACGGGTCAGGACATCGAGGGTTGGGTATCGGATCGGGTCGGGCGGTCGAGTCGATGATGGCGCGCCGACCGCAGTCGCTCCGCATACGCCGCGAGCGTGCCCAGGCCCTGAAGCCGATCCTCGCCGGCCGGTACCCCGGTCTCACCGTAAGCCTGGACTGGTCCACCCCCCTGGAGCTTCTGGTGGCGACGATCCTCTCCGCGCAATGCACCGACGAGAGAGTGAATCGTGTGACTCCGGCCCTCTTCGAGCGATACCCGGATGCGAGCGCGTTCGCCGACGCCGACCGGGAGGAGCTGGAGACGCTGATCCGCTCGACGGGCTTCTATCGTAACAAGGCGAAGAACATCCAGGGCATGGCGCGAATGCTGGTGGCCGACCACGAGAGCCGGGTGCCCGCCGACATGGACGAGCTCATCGCTCTCCCGGGGGTCGCCCGAAAGACGGCCAACGTCGTTCTGAGCAACGCCTTCGGGAGGCACGAGGGTGTGGTCGTCGATACGCACGTGAAGCGCGTCGCGAACCGGCTTGGCCTCACGGCGGAAACGGACCCGGTGAAGGTGGAGCGAGACCTGATGAAGGTGCTGGATTCGGCTGACTGGCATGCCGTTCCGTGGCGGATGATCCTGCACGGCCGGCAACGGTGCCACGCCCGGAAGCCGGACTGTGCGGGTTGCGAGGTCCGCCACCTGTGCCCCTCCGCGGATCGCGTCTGAGGTCCGGTGATGGCTCTTCGGCACACTGCATCCTCCCGTGAAAAGGAAGACCTCCGGGCGGCTGCGCGGGATCTCGGGTTCCTCCAGGTGGGGTTCGCGCCGGCCCAACGTCCCCCCCGTGCGGAGGAGTATCTGGCATGGTTGCGCGCCGGTCACCATGGAGAGATGGCGTGGCTGGCCCGTGACGACGCGGCACAGCGGCGGCTCGATCCCACCCTGGCGCTGCCGGACTGCCGCACCGTCGTCGTGGTCTCGCTGAGCTATGCGCCGGGCGCACAGCCGGCGCCTTCACCCGGGACCGGTCAGGCGCGGATCGCCCGCTATGCCCACGGTCGGGACTATCACCTCGAATTCGAGGACCGGCTGAACCACCTGGCGTCGGAGCTTCGGGAGCGCTGGCCCGGCGCCGGGGCGCGAGCGTACGTGGATTACGGCCCGGTCCTGGAGAGAGCCCACGCGCAGCGGGCCGGCCTCGGGTGGGTCGGCAAGAACACGATGCTGATTCACCCGGAGCACGGATCGTGGATCTTGCTGGGCGAAGTGCTCACCACCGTGGCGATAGACCCCGATCCTCCGTTCGAGGCGGATCGATGCGGCACGTGCGTGCGCTGCATCGATGCGTGTCCCACGGGTGCCATCACGGCACCGCGCCACCTGGACTCGCGCCTGTGCATTTCCTACCTGACCATCGAGCTGCGTGGGTCGATTCCCGAGGCCCTGAGAGCGGCGATCGGCAACCGGGTGTTCGGGTGCGACATCTGCCAGGAGGTGTGTCCCTGGAACGACGGCGTCCCCGTGGGCGACCTGGCGCAGCTGGCCTCACGCTGGGGGGGACCGGTGCCGGCCGAGACGATGGTGAGCTGGGCGGAGGAGATCCTCGACCTGTCGGATGAGGGGTTCCGGGCGGCCTACGGGCAGACGGCCCTCGCCCGGCCGGGTCGGGGCGGGTGGCTTCGCAACCTCTGCGTCGGCCTGGGAAACGTGGGCGACGCGGGTGCGGTGCCGGTGATCATGCGTTGCTTCGACGAGGAGTCGTCCGTGGTGCGCGAGCACGCCGCTTGGGCGCTGGCCCGCCTCGCGGAGACCGACGCCCGACTCTAGCCGCTCGTCCGCGAGTCCATCGCGGCGAGTCCGGGCCCCCCGAACACCAGCATCAGCAATGACGCGGCCAGGAGCAGGTTGTACTCGATCCCCCCGTTTGCGTTGGGTCCGAGCACGTAGAATCCGCGGGCCGCATGGACCAGGATGATGCCCAGCATCATGTAGACGACCAGCAGCAACGCCACCGGTGTGACCAGGAAGCCCGCGATCAGGCACATCCCACCCACGAAGCCGAGCAGGCTGATGAACCAGGCGGTCACTGTAGGAGCCGGTATCCCCTGGGACTCGAGAAGGGCGATCGTGCCCTCCATGCCGCCGAAGATGCTCGGCGCTCCGTGGGCGATGAAGATCACGCCCAGCACGACCCGGAGAATCGTCAACCCGAGGTCCGGGTTCACCCCTCTATCCATGTTTCCTCCCGGTCTTCGTCATTCGGCTTCAATCTCGATCACACGTCCTCCTTCACGCGCACCGCCCGCATCGTCCGGGGGCGGGGACGACGCGCGCCCGCTCCAACCCGGAGCCTCGCCGCCCAGTCCGACCGTTCGCATCTCGACCTGACCGGCCAGGCGCTTTCGTATGCGGCGGGCGACGATCTCCCGCGTCGGACGGAACAACAACAGAAGGCCCGCCGCGTCGGTAAGCACGCCTGGCGTGACCAGCACGACTCCGGCGAGAAAGACCAGTAGAGCGTGCAGAAGTCCTTCGCCGGGCACTCTCCCCGCGGCCGCCTCGGCCCGCACCCGTTGCCAGGTGCGCACGCCCTCCCGCCGCGCGAGCCAGGCGCCGATCACTCCCGTGACGATCACGAGCCACACCGTCGGCCAGGTGCCGAGCCACGCGCCGATGCGAAGCAGGAGACTCAGCTCGAGCAGTGGGACCAGCGTGAACAGGAGGATCAGTCTGAACAATGCGTACTCCGGTGGCGGTTCGGTCCGGAAGATAGGCAGGGGATGGAGAAAAGCGAAGGAGAGCTGGACCCGACACCCTGCGGCCCCACAGGCGCGACCCAGGCTCAACCTCCGCTTTCTCACACCGCACCCGGACCCGGTGACGTCCGTTCCGAGCGCAGGGAGAAGTTGAGTCCGGGGCGTCATTCCGCCGTCACTTGATGAGCTGAGCCCCGTCAAACGCACGGGAGGAACCGACCGCCCCCCAGCGCCCCCGCCGGAAACGACCGCCGTCCTCCCGCGCCAGCAGAGCTCAGACGGGGCACCCCTGCGACCTCACGGCTGTGCGCCCGGACCGTACAGGTTTCAGGTTCCTGTCGAGCAGGTCGGTGACCCCGCCTGGTTCGCTCCGCTGTCTGAACGGAACGGTACCGGCGGCTATCAACGGAAGATCAACCGACCCCGGGAAGGGAGCGTCAGAAGCCCAGCATGGCGCGTGTGGCGGCGTCGATTCGATCCGGAGTCCAGAACGGCTTCCACACGAGGTTGACCTCGGCCTTCTCCACGCCCTCCGCGGCCTCGGCGGCCGTCTGGGCACTCATGAGGATCTGCCCGCCAGCGGGGCATCCCGGACTGGTGAGAGTCATCGTGACCGTAGCCTGGCCGTCTTCCACTTCGACATCGTACACCAGGCCGAGGTCCACGATGTTGATCCCCAGCTCGGGGTCCATCACGCCGCGCAGCTCCTGTCGCACGGCCTCCGCCATATCGTTCTCACTCATATTTCTCTCCGATTCCTTGATCTTCCATAGCGTTTGCCGCTGCCAGCCGAGCGATTCCGTCCAGGGAGCCGAAGTCCCGGGTCGCCAGGTCGCCCACCAGGTTGGCGGCCGCCCGGGAGCGTACCAGAGTCCTGGCATGTTCGAGCTCCGCCGGCGCGTCGAGCAAGACTACCCCGCTCACACGCCCCTCGGCGAGGCCGAACGTGACGCTGGGTCCCTCGCCGGGTTCACCCCAGCGAACGATCTCGCTTGCCGCGGCGGGACGGCCCACAACATTCACATTCAAATCGAACACGCGGGAAAACAGGTGCGACAGGTGGTCGTAGGGCACCCGCTCCCCTGTCATGTTACGCCCCACACGGCGTCCGTGTTCACGCGCGTGCTCCCAGTGCTCCACTCGGGTCCGCCCACCGAACACCGGGTCCGGGAATCGGGCGACGTCTCCAGCCGCATAGATGTGAGGGTGGCTGGTCTCGCCGAAGGCGTCGACCTGGATACCGTCGTCGACGGCGAGGCCCGCGTCGGACGCCAGTCCGTCACAAGGATCCATTCCGACACCGACGACCGCGAAGTCGCAGGGAATCGACCGCCCGCCGGCGAGCACCGCTTCCAGCCTTTCTTCGCCCATGAAGCCCTCGACGGCCGCGTTGAAGCGAAAGCTCACGCCTCGCTCTTCAAAGTAGCCGGCCACCCAGCGGGCCAGCTCCGGCGGGAGCAGGCGGGGCCACGCGCGGTCGAGCGCCTCGACCACGGTGGACGAGACGCCGTGGGCTGAGAGGGAGGCCGCGAGTTCCATCCCGACGAACCCCGCCCCGATCAGGACCGCCTCCGTTCCCTCGATCCCGGCTGCCCGGATGGCCTCTGAATCCTCCACGTCCCGGAGCGTAAACACGCCAGGCAGGTCGCGTCCCGCCACCGCCAGATTCTTCGCTCTACCTCCGGTGGCCAGCAGAATTCGCGGCGCTCCATAGACGGTTCCTCGCGCCGTGGTGACCCGCATGGCGCCGGGATCCAGCGTCATGGCCTTCTGCCGCGTCACCAGCTGCAGGGACGCCTGTTCGTCGTACCAGCCCTCCGGCTTCACGTACAGCAGGGATCGGGGGACATCCGGGTATTGAAGGAACTCCTTGGATAGCGGCGGCCGCTGGTACGGCGGCTCGGTCTCGTCGGAAAGAATGGCGATGGACGCGTCCGGGTGAAGCTCCCGGATACCGTCCACGGCCGAAACGGCGGCCAGGCCTCCGCCCACGATGAGGTAGTCGAAACCCCGCACGGGCGGACCCTCAGCTGCCGGCAAGGTCCACCAGCTCCACGGGATGCACAACGGGAATCCGGTTGCCGGAGCGCGCGAGGCCGGCACCGAGGTACATGATGCAGCCGGGGTTGCCGGTGGCGAGGAAGTCGAAATTCCCGCTGACCGCCTCCGCCAGCTTCGGCGCTCGAACCTGATGGGCGAGCTCCGGCTCCGTCAGATTGTACAGCCCCGCGCCTCCGCAGCATCGCTCGTACGACGGAAGGCACTCGACCTCCAGTCCGGGGACGGCGCGCAGGACTTCCAGTGGGGCGTCGCGGATGCCCTGACCGTGATGAAGGTGGCACGGGGCATCATAGGCGACACGGATCTCCCGCCCGGGTTCGGCCTCTACAGCCGGTTCCCTGGAGACGGAGAGGCCAGCGAGGAGCTCGGTGACATCTCTGACGCGCGCTGCCACGAGCTCGGCGCGCTCGCGCCACTCGGGGTCGTCGGCGAACCACGCGGGGTAGTCCTTGATCCCGGCTCCGCAACCGGCGGAGTCGGTAACGATCCACTCGGCAACGGAGTTCTCGAAGACCTGAATGTTTTGCCGGGCGAGATCGCGCGCCTCCTCCAGCAATCCGGCATGAGCGTGCAGCGCCCCGCAACACGCCTGCTCCGGAGCCGGGAACTCCCGGTAACCGGCCCGGGCGAGGGTCCGCCGGGTCGCGTCATGCACGTGCGCAAAAAGGCCTTCCATCACGCAACCCTCGAGCAATGCGTAGTCCGCTGTCGAGGCCTCATCGTCGATCTGCGCCCCGGCCCCGCGAGAGGTTTCCGAGTCCGCCGCGGGGGAAAATGCTGGCTGCGTCGCGGCGAGGAGACCGAGTGCCTGGCCCACTTTTCCAGGGACGATGCGCGCGAGCAGGCGCGCCAGGCCGCTTGACCGAAGAGCTCGCGCGACGACGTAGGTGTAGCGTGCGAACCGTGGCTCCGTGAGGGCGGCCAGCGTCCATCTCTCCCGCCACCCCGCTTCCGGCCGCGGGGGAATCCTGGCGCGGGCCCTCTCCAGGAGGTGTCCGAAGGGCACCCCCGCGGGGCACAC
>JAMJQR010000145.1 GCA_023554335.1 Candidatus Benthicola marisminoris | reverse complement strand
GACAATTTCGCCGATCTGAATCGGCGAGCGGAAGTCCACCTGGTCGAAGCTCGCCGTTACGCATGGACCTCCCGAGTGACGGGCCGCACAGACGTAGGCGATCCGGTCCACGGCGGCCAGGATCACGCCGCCGAACACGTTTCCGAACAGGTTGGTATCCTGCGGGGACATGAGTTGCGTCATGGTGACCTGCGAGCGGGCGACGGGATGAGACTCCTCCCGCCCGCGTCCGACGATGACCGGGAGCTCGGGATCGGTGTCCGCTCTCCCCAGGAACTCGAGGCCCGGATCGTGTGCCTCGCCCGAATCGCTCACGCGGGATTCCGTCCCGAAGTCGGCATGTACGCCTCCTGCTCGATGACGGGAGCTCGCTCAACGTCCTCGCCGTGCACGATTTTCCCGCCGCGGAATGAGGCAAAGCCCGTCAGCGCGGCGGCGCCCAGGCCCAGCAGAAGCACGAAGCGGCGCAGGCGACCGTCCTCGGGCTGGGTCATGGAGAACACGGCGAAGATCCCGGACGTGACCAGGACGATCGATGCCCAGGTGGCCCAGGTGCGGTGTTCCTGCACGATTCCGGGGCGCACGAACGTGCGGTCCACCACCACGTCGGCGGCCGTGATCCCGCTGATGTAGGAGGGAATCGCCATGATCGCGGCGATCAGGAAGGACACGAGTCCGTAGCGCTCCAGGCTCTCGCGACCGGTGGCCCAGCCCACGAGCCCGACGCCGGCCCCCACGATCGTGAGGACGATCGGGAAGGGGTGGCTGATCAGGTGGATGTATTCCCAGTTCACGTCTCCTCCGACGCTGCTGTCCTCGTTCGAGCCGATGTGCGGCGACG
This sequence comes from Candidatus Benthicola marisminoris, assembly GCA_023554335.1. GTDB lineage: Bacteria > Gemmatimonadota > Gemmatimonadetes > Palauibacterales > Palauibacteraceae > Benthicola > Benthicola marisminoris. The sequence continues at coordinate 8,409 of JAMJQR010000145.1, read as the reverse complement.
CCAGTCGGACCGCGGCGGATCCGACGCGGCCCAATGATCCGATGCACGACGCGTCGGGTCAAGGACACGCGAACTTGACACCGGCTGCCCACCCTTTAGAATAGGCGTCCCCGCGCGAGCGGGAAGAACGGGCCCCCTTCGTCTAGTGGCCCAGGATACCTGGTTCTCAGCCAGGAGACAGGGGTTCGATTCCCCTAGGGGGTATTTGGGAGGCGGCGTCTCGACTGAGGCGCCGTTTCCTGCTTCGGGACTTCGTCGGAAGTTGTGTGCCGCCAGCCAAGCCTGTAATTTTCTGACGGTGTGAACTGCGCTCCGGGCCGGGCGCACCCAGCGTCCGAGCCCCACACCCCACTCGATACCGGGCCAATGCCCGAGGGGGTGTCATGCGCAGCTACAGCGAGCTTTGTCTCGCACCAGCTTCTTCTCCTCGCAGTTCACTTCGGCGGCTAGCCAGCGTGCTCGTGACCGGCGCAGCGGTCGGAAGTGCCGGAGCAATCGCGGGGTGCGATTCGGGTCCCGTGGAGCCGAACGCGGAGGTCGCATCGGCTCCGGCCGAGGCGTTCACCGGACAGGCCGGACCCTCCGGGGGTGACCCGGTATTTCTGTCGGAGTCCTTTATCCAGATTCAGGCAACTCCCACACCTGACGTAAGCGAAATCCTGAGCGGGATCTCTGACGCGGCGAGCGCATGGAACTCCGAGTTTCTCGACGAATGGGAGGATCTCCCGACGCTTTCTACCTCGATTGCCACTTCGGACGTTCTTACACCTCGGATCGCGATCACGTACGCAGTTGATGGGACGTGGGGGTGGTGTGGAGAATGGGCCCCACCCCTCGACAAGATGACGGTAAACGCGACGGGTCGCATGACGATCAGGAAGAAGAACCAGGGCGGCGACTGTGGGGGGCGGATCGTGCAAGACGTGCAGGGCAACGTCATGCACGAGATGGCGAATGTGCTCGGAATGATCGATGTGAACTCGGACGAGACTCGCCACTGCATTCTGAACGTGCCCGCCTCCGGACCGATGAACAAGCATCCCTGCACGTATGAGGAGCAGATTCTGCTGCAGATGTATGGGATCCGGAACGGTACACTGATCCCTTCGGATGCGTAAATCGCGAAGACCGTGACCCTGACGGCTTCGGCGGACTCGGCGGTCGTGGGCGACACGCTGACGTTCAGCGTGTCGGCGATCGCGGGCCCGGAGCCGAGCGACACGGCGGGCGCCACACACGCGGTGACGGGGCTGAGCTACTCCTGGTCGTCGAGCGATGCGGCTATTCTGGTTCGTGTTCCCAATACGACGAAGTTCGCGGCCGTGGGATTCGGCACGGCGTACGTGAAGGTGCAGGCGAATCCGGCTGGCACCGTGGCGTTCCCGTGGCCGCGGGACTCGGTGCTCGTGACGGTGGAGCGGGCCAGCGGACTTGACCCTTGCTTCAGCGCGGAAGGGACGTCGACCTATCGGGCGGTGGACCAGTTCCTGACGGCGAGCTCGGTGTGCGGCGATCCGGGCACGGGGTACGAATACCGTTGGCGGTTCGAAGATGGAGGGCAGTGGACGACCTGGACGACGGAGCGGACGACCGAGTTCCTCGGGCATGGCTCGTCGGGTGAGAAGGCGGTGACGGTGGCGGTGCGGGACGCGGTGACGGGCGATACGGCGCAGGATGCGCGGACGTTTATGGTGGGCTCGCCGACGTTGTCGGTGGCGGGGCCGGAGTACGTGACCGACAAGTTCCTGAAGCAGTACACGTCGACGGAGGCGGGAGACTGGTACGAGCGGCTGGATCCGGAGTCGAGCTCGGACTGGGGCCTGCGTCTGCTGGCGGCCTCGAGCAGGTACAACCGGATCTGGCCGGCGGGGGAGTACGAGGTGGCGCTCAGGAGCACGCGGACGGTCGCCGGCCAGCTGCGGCGTGGTCGCCGGGCGATCCAGGTCTGCTGGGGCTGCGGCGGCGCAGCGGAACTTGTGGCGCTGCCCGGAGGCAGCCTTCCGCTGTACATGCGGTCGGCCGCCGTTCTTGACCGGTGGGGGATCTTCGGGGCGGGTCCCTGGATCACGGGCGGCGCGGAAGACGCGCCGGAGCTGGCCCGCTTCTACGACCTCACGGGACTGCACGAGCCGGGCTCGCCGTTCGCGGACGCGAGCTGGCTGGATGGCGAGGGCGGCCGGACAATGGACGCCGGGGGTCGGTGGGAGGTGGAGTGGACGCGGCTGCGCGCGCCGGAGCCCGGCGTGCTGGGCTTCGAGTTCACGGTGCGGCCGCGGACGGGGGCAAGCTACGAGTTCGGGCTCGCGGTGGACCCGGACCTGGGGAGCCCGGTGGACGACCGGAGCGGGTACGACGCGGTGCGGGGTCTCGTGTACGTTCTGGACGCGGGCGGAGCGGTGGGGTTGCTGGTGCGGGAGGCGGGCGGCGACGCGCTGGCGACGGTACGCGAATACGGAGCGCGGAGCTTCGCGCCGCGGGCGACGGAGGAGGCGTGGCGGGCGGCGCGGGATCGGGGTGTGGCGCTCGCCCCGGACCCGGACGACGTGCAGCTGCTGTTGACAGTGGAGGCGACGACGGGCGTGCGGACGTGGCGGCTATGGATCCTGCGGGGCAGGGACGCGAGCGAGCTGGCCGGTAAGGCGGACCGGCTGCTGGCGACGGAATAGGGGAAGGGAGTCCCGGGTGGGCACGAGGCTTGCTATCCCGGGAAGGTGAGTAGAGACAGGAGCTGGAGGGGGAACGCTGCGAAGGCGGCGCGCCTCCGTCGGCCCCGGGAGGCAGGGATGCGCAAACGGACACGACCGGGGGGCGCGGCGCGCCGGTGGCGGGCGGGCCTGGCCCTGACGGGGCTGCTGAGCGCGGGGGCGTGCGGGAAGGACGGACCCACGGGCCCACAGCCGCCGGTGGAGCCGGCGGGTTTCCAGATCGAGCTCCGCTACGTGGAGGGTACGGATCCGACGCCGGAGCAGCGGGCGACGCTGGAGCGGGCGGTGGCGCGGTGGGAGGAGGTGATCGTGGGGGACGTGCCGGGGGTGCGGGTGCGGCAGCCGGCGCCGTTCGCGTGCCAGAGGCTCACGGCACCCGCAATGGACGAGGAGATCGACGATCTCGTCGTGTTCGTCGAGTTCGGGCCGCTGGATGGGCCCGGCGGCTGGTTCGGCTGGGGGGGACCGTGCGTGCTGCGGGACAGCTTCCTGCCGGCCGTCTCCAGCATCACGCTGGACGAGGAGGATCCGTACGGTCTGACTGACCCGCTCATGATCCACGAGCTGGGCCATGCGTTGGGCTTCGATCCGGCGGTATGGCAGCCGCTGGGGCTGCTGAAGGACCCGTCGGACCCGGCGAACGGGCGGCCGGATCCCCTGGAGGCGGTGGCGGACGCGACGGTGAGCGAGTGGTACGCGGAGGACGGCTTCGGGCTGCCGGCCGGGACGCCGCTGTCGGAGCGCCTGGTGGTGGGCGAGAGCTTCGGGACCTGGACGGAGGGCCCGGGCGAGGACGAACTGATGAGCCTGATCCGCTTCGACGTGAGCGCGCTGGCGGCGCCGCCGCTCGCCGCGATCCTCGAGCTGACGCCGACGGAGACGGCGGGCGACACGGGTGTCATTGTGTTTCACGACGTGCTCGCGCCGTGGGAGGAAGGCACCGTGTCATGGACTACCGTGCCGGACTTTGGAGGCAAGATAGGTGCCCAGTTCGGTACGGGCTTCCTGTCGACCTGTGACCCGACTTGTGATACGGATCTTACCTTCAAGGTAGTCGACTGGGCGCTCGGAGTGTCTGAGAACGGTCTGGTAGTTCGGCAGGATGGGGTCTTGGGGGGCATTAGCTCGAACATCGCTTTCCACACGCGGCACGCGGCGGACCCAGGGGTGCGGCCGAAGCTGCGGATCACGCCGGACACGCACTTCGCGGGCCCGGCGGCGCGGGCGGCGTTCGACGAGCTCGGCGGGACGGCCTACGACAGTGCGAAGGTGCCGGTGGATGATTCTTACAGCCCCGATCGGCCCGGCGTGGCCGACGGACACTGGCGCCGCAACGTGTTCGTCCAGGAGGTCATGACTGCAAACCTCGGGGCGAGCCTGAGCGCGGTGACGATCGGCGCGATGGAGGACATCGGCTACGAGGTGGACCATAGCGTGGCCGATCCGGCGGAGCTACGCACACACTTCTTCCATAGGCTGTACGGAGAGCCGATCGCGCCGATCGATGGAAGCGGCGGTCCGCTCTATCGCATTGGTCCGCGTGGCAACTTCGAGGTCGTCTCGCCGGGTGTACAAGTTCGTTGGGAGGCTGAGCCCGATTTCCCGCGCCGGCCGCGGGTACTGGAGCGATAGCGAGCCCGGGGCTCGTGTAGCGCGGATTTTCGCACGAGGCGCACGGCTTCGAGACTGTATACGTTTGTCGTATGACTGTCCGACGATACCGGTTCGGAGCCTCGATCTTCGGTACGGGCCTCGCGCTCCTGGCCGCCGCCTGCGCATCCGGACCGGAGCCGTCGGCCGGGCCGGCCGTTCCGCAGGCGTGCGAGCTCCGGCCGGGATCGGCGCGGGGCGGCGTCCTCGAAGTGCATGCGCCGGGCGGGATCGATCCGGAGCACGCGCCGGTCCCGGTCACGCCCGCGGAGCGGATCGCGTTCCGCCACCTGTACGAGACGCTCCTCGTCGTGGACTGCACGGGCGCGCGCCATCCGGGGCTCGCCGGGACGTGGGAACCAGAGGACGGCGGCCGCGCCTGGCGCTTCACGCTCCGCGAGGGGGCGAGTTTCTGGGATGGAACGCCCGTGCGGGCCGAGGACGTGCTCGCGAGCTGGCGGGCCGCGGTTTCGGTTCAGGGAGGAGATCCCGTGCAGGGGCTGCCCTCCGCCGCGGACCATCGGCTTCGCGCGGCGACGGCCGCTTCGACCGAGGTCGTCGATGCCCGGACGCTGCGGGTCGTTCTCGACCGCCCCGCTTCCGAACCGCCGGCGTGGCTGGCCGACCCGGCGCTCGCCGTCCACTCGTCACGACCGGGGAACGCGTGGCCGTCCGGGACCGGAGCCTGGCGGATCCACCCGGAGGCATCCCTTCCGGGAGGCGACCCGACCGACGGTACCGGCGGGCGGTGGGTCGCCTGGCCTGCGGGCTGGACCCCGGGAGACGCGCGGCCCGTACTGCGCTTTTACGCCGGGCGCTCCGCCGATCCCCGAGGGCTTCTCGATGCCGGGGAGGACCTGCTGGTGACGGAGGACCCGGCCGTCCTCGCCTACGCGGCGACCCTGCCCGCGGTGGAAGCGTTGCCGCTGCCCTGGGATCGAAGGTACGCACTGCTCGTCGAAGGGTGGCCGGCGGAGCCGAATGCGGATAGCGCGGAGCGTGCGTTGCGAGAGGCGCTCGCCCGAGACGCCGTGCGGGCGGAAGCGCGAGCGAGCGAAATGCCCGCGCCCGCAGGGGCCGCGTCGGCGTGCGAGTCCGTCGCCGCTCCCGCCGCGCTCGGGGTCCAGGACGGCATTCCGGTGCCCCCACGGTCGGGTGCCACCGCGCAAATCATCTATCCGCGGGAGGACCGGACGGCACGGGAGCTCGCCGAGCGGCTCGTCGCGCTCGCCGCCGTTCGGCCGGGTCTCACCGTGCCCGCCTGGGTGACCGGCCTGCCCGAGGTCGCCGGAGGCCTGTCGGACGAGGCCTTCGCCGCGGCGCTTGGCCGCCGGTCGGAGGCGGCCTTCGTTCTCGCCGTGCCGCGGGAGTCGTCGCTTCCCTGCGCGCTGCAACTCGAGCCGGGACCGGGCCGGGTCCTCCGCCCTCTCGTCGACGCGCGCCGCCGGGTCATCGTCGCGGACGACGTGGCCGGGCTCGCCGTGGACGGCGACGGCACGCTGCTGCTGTTCGGCGCGGGCCGGACGGGAGAGGCGCCGTGAGCTTCCGCCTCCGCCTGCTCGCCGGATCGCTGCTCCTCGCGCTCCTCCCGCTGATCGCGTTCGGTCTCGGCGTGCGCCGGCAGGTCGCCGAACGGATCGGTGCCTCGTTCGAGGCGCAGGCGGACCTCGTCGCGGGCACGATCGAGTCCCGGCTAGAGACGGAGGGAACCACGATCTCCGATCGGCTGGAGGCGCTGGCCGAGGAGATCGCCGCCGACAATCGCCTGCGCCGGGCGATCGTCCGGGAGGAGCCGTCCGAGCGGCCCTACCTGCTCGACTACGCCGGCCGCGCGATGCGGCTGACGGGCCTGTCCGTGCTCCAGCTGCAGGACGAAGAGGGCCGGATCCTCAGCTCCGGGCATTTCCGGGCCGAGTTCGACCGATCGGATCCGGCGCTCCCGGCCGCACTCGAGACGACCGGCGCGACGCCTGACGAGCCGGACGGGACGCTCCCGGCGCTCGCCCCCGTCCGCACTCCGTCGGGAACGGTTCTCGCCCTGCTGCGCGCCGAACCGGTCGCGCTGGGGGGGCGGCGGCTGGTGCTCGTCGGGGGCAACCAGGTGGACGAGACCGCGCTCGCACGCCTCGCTCCGGGCGACGAGGTGACGGTCCGTCTTACCTATCCCGGCGGCACTCTGCAGGCGCCGGGCACGGGGCCGGTCGCCCCGGACGAGTTCGTCGTAGCCCGGGAGATCCCGGTCCGCTGGGCAGGGCCGAATGGCGAAGAGGGCGAGGCGCGGTTCGTCGTCTCCCATTCCCTGGCGCCGCTGCGCGAGGTCCGTCGGGAGATCGCGCGCTGGTTCCTGCTCGCCGTGGGGCTGACGGCGGCGGCCGCGATCGCCCTCGCCGCATGGCTCTCCGCCCGGATCGGCCGTCCTCTCACGGAGCTGGCCCGCAAGACCGAGCGCTTCGACCTCGACAGGCTCGACGTGTACTTCCCGAGCGACCGGCGGGACGAGATCGGCGCGCTCTCCCGGGTCCTCGCCGCGATGTCCGATCGGCTCCGGGTCGGTGCGGCGCGCCTCCGCGAGGCCGAGCGGCGGGCGACTCTCGGCGAGATCGCCCGGCAGGTGAACCACGACGTGAAGAACGGGCTCGTGCCGATACGCAACGTGTTCCGGCACCTGGTGGAGGTGGCGGACCGCGAGCCGGAGGCCCTGCCGGAGGTGCTGGCGGAGCGGCGCGGCACGATCGAGTCGGGGATCAGGTACCTCGAGGGGCTGGCGGCGAACTACGCCCGGCTGGCGCCGCGGCTCGATCTGCGGGCCTGCGATGCGGCCGCCGTCGCCCGCGAGGTCACGGCCGCCGCGGAGGAGGGAGACGTCCGGCTCGACGTGAATGCGTCGGCGGGAGTGACGGAAGTCCGGGCCGATCGGCTCGTGCTGCGCCGGATCCTGGAGAACCTGGTCGGGAATGCGGTGGACGCGGCGCGCGCGGGAGGCGGGCACGTGACGGTGAACCTGGCACCGGCCGGCAACGGCGAGCGGGTGCGGATCGACGTCGAGGACGACGGACCGGGCCTCACGCCGGAGGCGCTCGCCCGCGTGTTCGAGGACTTCTTCACGACGAAACCCGGCGGAACAGGGCTCGGGCTCAGCGTGGCGCGGCGCCTCGCGAGCGACCTCGGCGGGAGCCTGAAGGCGGTGAGCGTGCCGGGCGAAGGGAGCCGTTTCTCGCTGGAGCTGCCGGCGGCCTCGGAAGGGAGCGCAGGGTGACGCGGATTCTCGTGGTGGACGACGTCCCGGCGATGGCGGAGCAGTACGCGTACGACCTGCGCCGGCTCGGCGGCTGGAGGACCCGGGTCGCGACGGGAGGCCGGGAAGCGCTCGAGGTCCTCGCCGAGGAGGCGGTCGACGCGGTCCTGCTCGACCTCGAGATGCCGGGCGTCGACGGATTCGAGGTGCTCGAGACGATGGTCCGCCGCGGCGACGGGACCCCGGTGGTCGTCTACACGGGCACCGGCGACTTCGATCGCTGCGTCCGGGCGATCCGCCTCGGCGCGTACGGGTTCATCGACAAGGCCGACTCGATGCGGCGGGTCGTGCACGAGATCGAGAGCGCCGTCTCCCGCGGTCGCCTGGAGTTCGAGGTCCGCGAGCTTCGCGCCCGGGTGACGGAGGAGAGCCCGCTCGTCGGCTCGAGCCCGCCGATGAAGGAGCTGCGCGAGGCGATGGCGCGGACGGCACCGATCCCCAGCCCCGTCCTCGTGCTCGGCGAGTCGGGCACGGGGAAGGAGCTCGTCGCCCGCGAGTTGCACCGGCTGAGTGGACGCGAGGACGCTCCCTTCGTGGCGGTGAACAGCGCCGCCCTCCCCGAGACCCTGGTCGAGAGCGAGCTGTTCGGCCACGAGAAGGGGGCATTCACCGGCGCCGATCGGCTGCGCCGCGGCGCGTTCGAGCGGGCCTCGGGCGGCACGCTGTTCCTCGACGAGATCGGCGACCTGCCGCCGGCCGCCCAGGCAAAGCTCCTCCGCGTCCTCGAGACGGGCGAGATCACCCGTGTGGGCGGCGAGA
>JAMJQR010000144.1 GCA_023554335.1 Candidatus Benthicola marisminoris | reverse complement strand
GTTCGAATCCTGTCGGGCGCATTGGAAGGTCACAGGTAGTTGTTCGCGCTGCGCGCTCAATGTCGCGCTGCGCTCGACGGCGCATCCTTCGGATGCTCAATGTCTCGGCTTCGCCTCGACGGCGAATCCTGTCGGGCGCATAGAGAAGCCACGCCAGTCGGCGTGGCTTCTTGCATCAGGGCTGGTCCGCACTTGGCCCCGGTGCCCGATTCCCTTCCGGAAGCCTCTCAGGCGACCACTTCCGGTGGAGCAAGTGTTGCATGCGTGCAACACCTAACCCGTCACCTTGCATACTCTTGCAAAGAGCCGATATTGGAGGTGGAAGCTCCTTCCGAAGGGTGAGCTGGCCCCCTGTCCGGTTCGCAAAGCTAGAAGGGTCTCGGCCCTAACCCATCCAGCTGCCGAAGAAGGATCGCCGGGGCGCCGAGTGCGGCGCGTGTATCTCCGTTGGTGAGGAGGTCCCCATGATCCGGTCGTCGCTGTACCGGGAGAGAAGTCCGCCCGGTTTCTCCGAGTTGTTCTGACTCATCGCCTGTTCGAGACCGCGCGCCGTTTCCATCGCTCGTGTGCTTGGGCGACTGGCGCGCCAGCTCATCTCCACAGGAGAAAGGACGCACCATGAGAAATGCTCTCAAGTGGATGGGTGTCTGTACGGCGCTCGCCTTCGCGGCCGTCGTCGCGTCGTGTGATGACGTGCCGACAGAGGTGGAGCAAACGACGGCGCCGACAGTCACGCCGGAGGCTGACGAGCCGCTGTTCGCGACGTACCCGGGCGTGACGGATGTATGCATGGGGAATGACGCGGTGACGTACAATGCGAACGTCTCCGGCTTCGGCCCCACGACCTCACCGCTGGCGTTCAACTGCACGGCGGGCGACGTGGTAATCGCCAACGCCCGCGCGAAGACCGGCGGTCCGATCACGTGCGTTGAAGGGGAGACTTTCCTGGCAGACATTGTCGCGGACGTCGTCGAGAACGCGGAGTCCGAGCGGGTGGACATCGGCATCTGGATTGAGAACGGTGACAATGGAGTCGGCGGGGCCGAGGACGGAGCCTGCGATTTCTTCTTCTTCGATGGTGCCGACATCGCCGCTGATCCGACCGGTTACCCGATCGATATCGACGGTGATGAGTGCGGCGACATGAACGACAAGGGCGTCGTCTCGGACTTCGACCTGGAGCAACTGACGCTGGTGTGCCCGAGCAATCCGGTGATCCAGGACGGGAAGACGTACGTCGAAGTTGCCTCCTGCGTGTCGTGGACGCAGCCGGGCGGCGACCGGGTGTGCTACGACGGAGTTGGTGATGCGGGCGGGGATCAGAATCCTCGGGCAGGTACGCTTCCGGCGAACAAGTCGAAGTGCAACTGCGAGCCATTCCTGATCGAGGTCAACATCGTCCGCAAGGCGACGGTGGAAGTCGTCAAGGACATCGCTCCGGACCTCGACCCCGGCACCTTCGATCTGGTCATCAAGGACTGGGAGGGCACTACGGTTGCCAGCATCGACGAAGCCGGGGACGGAGACGGCGCCGGGCCCGTGGAGCTACAGTGGACCAGCGGATCGGAGCCCACGGAGAACAAGGCTTCAGTTGCCGAGACAGGCGCGAATCTCGGAACGCTCGACGAGACGACGACCCCTTCGGCGTTCGACTTCTACACGACCACGTATTCGTGCGTCGAGGGCAACAACGGCAACGGTCCAGTCAACGGAACGGGCACGGGTCCCGTCAATCTCACTCTGTCGAATGACGATGCCTGGGTCTGCACGTTCACGAACACGCGAATCCCAGCGCCCGATATCACAGTGGACAAGACGGTCGTCGAGCAGTTCGACCGCGATTGGGATTGGACCATCCTAAAGACGGCGGATCAGGGCGGTGAGCCCCCGCTCGGCGGTAGCGATGTTGTAGTCACCGCGCTGGGCCAGACGATCGACGCCAACTACACAGTCAAGATCACGGGCAGCTACACCGACAGCAATTTCCGGCTCTCGGGTGTGATCACCGTGGCCGCCCCGGCGAGCACAGCTCCCTACTCGGGTTCCGTGGTCGTGACGGACAAGGTGGCAGGAAACGACGCGACCGTGAGCAATTGCTCATCCACGACGCTCACGCCCGGGAACTCGATCACGTGTGACTACGCATACACGTTCCCGAGCGCCCCGACAGGCAGCGAAACGAACACGGCGAAGGCCGTGGTCACGTGGAATACGGGCGACGACGAGACGGACTTTTCGCCTGACAAACCGATATCGTTCGATTATCCGGCGGACATCGATACGGAGAAGGACGACAAGGTCCAGGTTTCGGACACGAACACCCAGTTCGGCGGACCCTTCACGTGGGATGCCAACGCGGATGGCGGCAGCGTGGACGGCCAGATGAAGAGCTGGATGTACGTCATTCCGCTGAGCTGCTCGGACTATGGCGCAGACTTCCAGGTGCCCAATACGGCGGACTTCACCACCGCGCCGTCGACGGTGAACACGCCCGATACGGGAAGCGACGACTGGCTGATCAACGTGATCTGTCCGTCGCCGCCGGCCGTCTGCACTCTGACACAGGGTTACTGGAAGAACCACTGTCTCGACTCGCCCGATCGGATCGACGCGGGCTGCAACGCTCGCTGGCCCGACGACAACTGGCTGAATGTGGGCCCGGCCGGTGAAGACGAGATGTTCTACCTCAGCGGCGACAGCTGGATCGATGTGTTCACCACGGCACCGAAGGGCAACGTGTACTACGTGCTCGCGCATCAGTGGATGGCTGCGGAGCTCAACCGCCTCAACGGAGCTGCGATTCCGGGGGCTGTTCAGACAGCCTACGATGCAGGCCTCGCAATCCTGAGCAGCTGCACCCCAAACAACCTGAGGAACGTGAAGGGGCGGCGGACGGAGAACTGCAGCGGAGGCGATTACACCAAGATGGATATCGCCGGCTTCGCGGACACGCTGGCCGACTTCAACGAGGGGCTGTACTCGAGCGCCTGCACCGAGGACGCGAGCAGTCGCCTCTAACCTTAACGAGTGAGTGGTAGCCTGCGGGCTGTCGCTCCAGAAGCTCCAGGACGCGGGTTCCTTGCTGGTCAGGGGGCCCGCGTCTAGCTTCCGGGGCTTGTATTTCCAGGGGGCCTGATCGAGCGGCCCCGTCAACGCAACGGGTTCCAGCTTTCGAAGGACGTGCAATGAAGATCGGCATCTGGTCCGCCATAGCCCTCGTCGCCCTTACGGCGCTCATCACGTGGGGCATCTCGCGGCCGCAGACGGCCACGCTGCTCCCGCAGGCCACACAGGGAGAGGTTCTCGCCAGCGTGGACGGCACGGACATCACGCGGCAGGAGGTGGAGGAGGTCTCGCCCGACCGATTCATCCAGGCCAAGCAGGAACTGCACGACTTGACGGAACAGGCACTGAGCCGGGCGATCGATCAACGGATCGTGGCCCTCGAAGCCGAGAAGGAAGGCCTCGATGAAGACAGCCTGATCGCGCGGGAAGTCACCTCCAAGCTCACGATGCCGACCGAGCAACAGATCGACTCCATGTACGTCCTGTACCGCGAGCAGCTCAACAACGCTCCGGTCGAGCAGGTCGCACCGCAGATCCGGGCGTTCCTCATGGGGCAGAGCCGGCGGTCTGCCATGGAAGTCTACCTGGCTCAGCTCCGGAGCCGGTACGATGTCGCAAACTACCTCGAGCCGACGCGGGTGGAGGTTGAAGCGACCGGTCCGAGCAAGGGACCTGAAGATGCACCCATCACGCTGGTCGAGTTCTCCGACTTCGAGTGTCCCTTCTGCGTGCGCGTCCTTCCGACGCTCGACCAGGTGCAACAGGAGTACGGTGACCAGGTACGTATCGTCTATCGCCACTTCCCGCTCAACTCGATTCACCCCAACGCGCAGATCACGGCCGAGGCGTCGATGTGCGCGAACGCGCAGGGCAAGTTCTGGGAGTTGCACGACGCCATCTTCGAGGTGCGGGGAAAGGCGGACGCGGACCAGCTCAAGGCGATGGCCGGCGAGCTAGGGTTGGAGCAGGAGGCCTTCAACGCCTGCCTCGACTCGCGTGAGTATCAGGCTCTTGTCGAAGCGGATCTCGAGGCCGGTCGCCGCGCCGGCGTCACCGGGACACCGGCCCTGTTCATCAACGGCAGGTTCCTGTCGGGGGCACAGCCGTTCAACGTCGTGTCACGCGTGATCGACGACGAGCTCACCCGCCTGGGCGGCTGAGCCGCGATCCATTCGGCCGAGCCCGCGGAGACCCGGTTGGGGAAGATCCTGCTCGTACTCGCGGTGGTGGCCGCGATCGTCTTTACGGCGTTCCCCGAGCTCGACCTGTGGATGTCCGCGCAGTTCTACCGGCCGGGATCCGGATTTCACCTGAAGGACGCCTGGTGGGCGGTGGCGGTCTACGACTCCATCCCGATCATCGCGATCTCAGTGGGGGTGGGAAGCCTGGTCCTCCTCATCTCGAACCTCGTGCGTAAGAGCCAGATCGGCCCTCTCTCGAACCGGTTCCTCCTCTTCGTGCTGGCCGCCCTCGCGATCGGACCGGGCCTCGTCGTCAACGCCGGATTCAAGGACAATTGGGGCCGCGCCCGGCCGCGGGATGTCACGGAGTTCGCGGGAGACAAGACGTTCACCCCCGCCCTGCAGCCGACGGACCAGTGCGAGCGGAACTGCTCCTTCGTGGCGGGCCATCCCTCGGTGGCCTTCTGGCTGGCGGCGCTGGGATTCGCCGCAGCTGCCGGTTGCCGTCGAAACCGGATCTTCTGGGCCGCCGCCGCTTTCGGCCTGCTCGCCGGCTTCGGCCGTATCGTTCAGGGGGGGCACTTCCTGAGCGACGTGATTTTCTCGGGCCTGTCGGTGTTCGCGGTGGTGTGGGTCCTGTCGAGGTACGTCTTCAAGCTGGACCGCGGGGAGGTCGGCACGCCTCCGCAAGCTCCGGGTGAGGCGCCCGCCTAGCTACTCGACTCCGTCCGTAGCCTCGGCCGAATCGCGCGGGGCAACGATCACCAGGCGGGCCCGGTGGTCCGAGCCGTACTCGTCAGCCACTACGCGGTACGATCCGTCCACGAGTCCGAATGGGCCGGAGCCAGCCCTGAAGAAGAGGTGATCGGGAGGCCAATCACCACGGGTCTTCTCGCGGCCCGGGTCCGGCGAGTCCGGGTAAACCTGGAGCATGCGCTGGATCACGGTCTCTTCCGAGGACCACGTGTTCAGGTCACCCGCCACGACGACGGGGGCCGCGCGTTCAGGGTCCATGACGTCGAGCGCTTCGGTGAGTCCATCGTTCTGCCTCACCCGCATCGAGCCGCCGGTGGCCAGTACCCGGAGGATGTTGCTGGCCACGTCGTAATGTACGTTCACCAGGCGGAGCGCTGAGCCATCGGGCCCCGGGACGCTGGCCACGACGGCGACCCTCCGCTGCGCCTCCAGCGGTACCTCGATCGCGGCCAGCTCGGACAGAGGCAGGCTCGAGAGGATCGCGCTTCCCCGGTCTTCACCTACATCCTCTCCGGACTCCTCTCCGTTTCGCATCGACGGTACGTAGAAAAGTGCCAGGCCGCAGCGTTCAGCCACCTCGCCGATGTCGAATCGCGGGCCGACCGGAGGGTTCTCCGCGATCCGCTCGCTCACGATCGCTCCCGGTGGCGGCGCGGGTACCGCCGCGGAGGCGCGGTGGGCTTCCTGAAGCAGGAGGACGAAATGGCCGGCGGAAGGCGGAGGTCCCTCCGCCCGGCAATTATAGCCCAGCTCGCTGCCGAGGAAGCCCGGAAGATCACCGCCGCCCACGTGGACGTTCCATGTGACGACCGTGAGCCCGAACCCCTCCCCTGTGGAAGGATCGTGAGCATCGGGTAGAGACCTCACTTCCACGGGGCCTACGGCCAAGCACCAGGCCTCGAGCGCGTTGCGATCGCCTTCCCTTTCGGGTCCGAACCACCGCACCTCGCGACCTTCTCCGGCGTGCCTCGCCTCGCAGACCGCGGTCGTTCCGGAATCGATCGGTTCCATTCGGTGGGAGACCGTGCAGGCCGACAGCGCGGCAGCCATGAGGACCAGCCAGGCCGGGCGCCCGGCCGCACCGATCCGAACCCATCGCTCTACCATGGGACCCCCAGGTCGAACTGGAGGACCGGAAGATCCGAGTCGGGCTCACCGCCGGACTCGACGGCCCGAACTACCCACGATGTGAAGCCTCCGACGGCCATCCCGATGAGGCCCAGACCCACCGCGTTCGGGAGATCGAAGGACGGAACCGCCTGCCACAGAGCCATCCCGACCCCGGTGCCGACGAGCAGTCCGACCCACGCTCCCGATCCTCCCGCCGCGATGGAGGAGCCGACCACCGCTCCGGCGCCCACGTCTCCCCAGCTCCACTTGTCCACGAACGGTTTGAGAGCGAGCACGAATACGGATCCGGCCGCCAGTCCGATGCCGGCGCGGCCGTAGGCCCTCCAGACCGCATCCGCGTCATCCAGGCCCAGTGCGAGGCCGGACATGGTGCCGATGCCGGCCCCCAGCGTCGCGACCGTCCGTACGCAGCGTATCCCGGCCAGCGTCTGGTTGCAGGGAATGATGGATGACAGGGTGCCGAGCGCCGTCCCCGAATACAGGCCGAGCGCCGCTCCCGCGACGGCCGCTTCGCCCGAGCCTTCCGTCGATTGGGCGGACGCAGATGACAGAGCGCCGGATCCGAGTCCCGCAGTGAAGAAGACCAGCAGCACGACGGCCGCCCGGCGACCCCGACTCCTTGTCTTTCGCTGCGCGAATCGGGTCATGAGAGTGCGGTTCGTCCTCAGATCAATGACTCGAAGACTGCGGACCAGGTGTGCACGTTGCCGCGACGTATCCCCTCGGGCAACGTTCTCGTTGCATCGACCGCCGCAAAGGACGAGCTTTCGGTCCTGAACCCGCCCACAAGAGAATCCGATGAGACCTGCCGATTTCTGGAAGACGACGGCGCTGCTGCTCGCGATGACCTCCGTTCCCGCGCAGGCGCAGCAGCTGGTGCTCCCGCCCGAGGAAGGCGGAGAGGTGATTTCCATAGGGCAGCCCCCGCTATGGAAACCCTATGGTGGTGGGTCTCTCGGGAGCTACTACCCGGGCGATGCGTCGGACATGACGGCGTACGTCGACCTGGGTGTGGACAAGGACCTGATGAATCCGGTCGTCGGGGGGCTGATGTTCGGCGCCGAGGGCTACGGTGGGATCCAGGGGAATCGGATCGACGGCGGACTTCGGGTACTGGCCAACATCCCTGTTCTGCGATTGGGATTCGGGGTTGACTGGAATTTCCGGGACGGAGATCTACCGTTCCTCCTCCGCTTCGCGGGCCCCGTGCGCCGCGGCGGCCTGCTGGGCCGGGGCGGCCTGCTCACGATCGACTGGCTTCCGGCGCGAGGACACTCGTTCAACGTCGGGGTGAAGCTACCGATCAATCAGCCTTGGAGGGGAAAGACTCGCCCCGCTCGCACCTCCATCAAGCTGAAGCAGGTGCGTCCGGCCCCGGTCCCTCTCGAGGATCCGAGTCCGGCCCTGACGGACGCTCTCGCCCATATGGAGGAGACCGGATGGTGGATCAACCGGTTCGTGACCCCCTCGATGGATCAGCGGGGACGGACTCGCGACCAGGCGACCGCCGCGTTCACCGCAGATGTTCAGGAACTGCGGGACCGCCTCCTCGGGTCCGACCCCATGCTCGGAGAGGGCCACACGGCGGAGGCAGAGATCCGCGCGTTTCACGCGGAAATGGCTCGGGCCTTCTCGATCGCTGCTTCCGGCTC
>JAMJQR010000143.1 GCA_023554335.1 Candidatus Benthicola marisminoris | reverse complement strand
GGACTTCCGGAAGAAGTGCGATATCCTGGTCTCGGTCGGCGACTGCGCGACCATGGGAGGGATTCCGGCGCTCCGGAACACGATTCCCCTGGAGGAGTGCCTGCGAGAGGCCTACGTGGATGGCCCGACCGTCTACAATCCGTCGGGCGAGATTCCGGTGGACGAGGACATCCCGCTGCTGCTGAACAAGGTCTTTCCAGCGCATGAAGTGGTGAAGATCGATTACTACCTGCCGGGATGTCCGCCGTCAGCCGATGCTCTTTGGGCCGCTCTCAGCGCGCTTCTGAGCGATGAGCCGGTGGAGCTGCCCTATTCACTGATCAAGTACGATTGACCGGGAGGTCCAGGTGTCAACGACGACGACCCGGAAAGTAGTCATAGAGCCGGTGACGCGCGTGGAGGGTCACGGCAAGGTCACCATCCTGCTCGACGAGGCCGGGCAGGTCGAGCGGGCCCGTCTCCACATCGTGGAGTTCCGCGGATTCGAGCGCTTCATCCAGGGGCGCCCATTCTGGGAGATGCCGGTAGCGGTCCAGCGGCTGTGCGGAATCTGCCCCGTGAGCCACCACCTGGCCGCGGCCAAGGCGATGGACAGGATCGTGGGCGGCGAGAACCTTACGCCCACGGCCGAGAAGATGCGCCGCCTGATGCACTACGGGCAGATATTCCAGTCGCACTCACTGCACTTCTTCCACCTGGCCTCCCCGGATCTGCTGTTCGGCTTCGGGGCGGACCCGGAGCTTCGCAACGTGATCGCCGTGGCCGGCAAGTTCCCCGAGCTCGGCAAGCAGGGGATCCTGATGCGGAAGTTCGGCCAGGAGGTCATCCGCATGACCGCTGGCAAGAAGATCCACGGCACAGGCGCCATCCCGGGCGGAATTAACAAGAACCTCTCGATCGCGGAGAGGGACGAACTCCTGGTCGACCTGGAGCAGATGAAGATCTGGGCGCGGGCGGCGGTCGAGATTGCCAGGAACTACACGGTCGACAACCTAGAGATGGCGCTCGGCTTCGGCTCGTTCGAGTCGAACCACATGAGCATCGTGCGGGCCGACGGCGCGATGGACCTGTACGACGGAGGACTCAGGGCCATCACGGCGGACGGAGAGACCATCTTCGATCACGTCGACAACCAGAGATACGCCGACTACATCGCCGAGGAAGTGAAGCCGTGGTCGTATATGAAGTTCCCGTTCATCAAGTCGATCGGGCCGGAAGACGGGTGGTATCGGGTCGGCCCGCTGTCACGGGTGAACGCGTGCGACTTCATCGACACACCGGAGGCCGAGGCAGCTCGCGTCGAGTTCATGGCCGTCACGGACGGTAAGCCGAACAACGTGACGCTCGCCTACCACTGGACCCGGATGATCGAGACCCTGCACGCCATCGAGAAGATCGAGGAACTGCTCCACGATCCGGACCTGCAGGGCGAGGACCTGGTCGTGAAGGGCGATCGGCGCAACGAGACGGTGGGAATCATCGAGGCGCCGCGAGGCACCCTTTTCCACCACTACATCGTGGATGACAACGACCAGGTCGTGATGGCGAACCTGATCGTCTCCACCACCAGCAACAACGAGCCCATGAACCGGGCGGTGGAAGGGGTGGCGAAGAAGTACCTCTCCGGCCGTGAGATCACCGAGGGCCTGCTGAACCACGTCGAAGTCGCGATCCGCGCCTACGATCCGTGCCTGAGCTGCGCGACCCACGCACTGGGGCAGATGCCCCTCGTCGTGGATCTCGTGGACGCCGACGGCCGGGTCGTGGACCGAAGGAAGCGAGGCTGACATGGCCGTGCTCATGCCCACCGTGCTCCGCCAGCGAGCGGGACGCAGGAAGGTGCTGGTTCTCGGCTACGGGAATCCCGGCCGGCGGGATGACGG
This sequence comes from Candidatus Benthicola marisminoris, assembly GCA_023554335.1. GTDB lineage: Bacteria > Gemmatimonadota > Gemmatimonadetes > Palauibacterales > Palauibacteraceae > Benthicola > Benthicola marisminoris. The sequence continues at coordinate 2,931 of JAMJQR010000143.1, read as the reverse complement.
GCTCGGCCCGAGCTTCGTGGAGGCCCTGGACCGAATGGGTCTGCCGGACGTGGACCTGGAGTCGGCCTATCAGCTTCAGGCCGAGGACGCGGCCGCGGTAGCGGACCACGACGTGGTGGTATTCGTGGACGCCCACGTATCCTGCCCCGACCCGTTCGAGATCCGGCCGGTTCTCCCGGCCGGCGAGCCGCGGTTCTCCACGCACTCGCTGGCGCCAGAGACCGTGCTCTCCATGGCCTGGAAGTACCTGGAAGCGTTGCCGGAAGCCTACGTCCTGGCCATCCGTGGCGAGGATTTCGACGGCTTCGGCGAAGAACTCTCAGATCGGGCCCGACGGAACCTCTCCGCGGCGCTCGGTTTCATCGAAAAGTTCCTCGAGGAGCGTACGTCATCATGCGAGAAGGCAAGCACGTAGTTCTCTATGTAGAGGACGATGCCGATTACCAGGACATGGTACGCGAGATCCTGGAGGCGGCCGACTTCGAGATGGTGGCCGCCTCGAGCGCGGAGGAGGGCATCCGGGCGTGGGAGGACCACAAGCCCGACCTCGTGATCGTGGACCTGATGATGGAGGAAGTGGACGCCGGGACCAGCCTGATCACGGACCTCCGGGCGCGCGGATGCGACGTGCCCATCTACATGCTGAGCTCGGTAGGCGACGACCTAGCCCTGAGCACGGACTATAGCGCCCTGGGCCTTGCCGGTGTGTTCCAGAAGCCGATCAACGGAACCGTGTTGACCACGATCCTGAAGTCACGGCTGAGCTGAGGGCGGAGGCCGGGCAGGAATCAGCAGTCGGCGATCTCAAATGGCGGGAAGGTCCAGGTAGAAGACGCTGCCCCGGCCGGGGATGCTGTCGAGCCCGACCGACCCGCCATGCGCTTCCACGACGCGGCGCACGATCGACAGGCCGAGCCCGGTTCCCTTCGGAGCGTCCATGTCCTCGGGCCGTGCCAGTCGCTGGAACTCCGCGAACAGGCGGGCCTGGTCCTCGCTCGAGATTCCTGGGCCCTCGTCCTCGACACTCACCCGGATGGAAGAGTCCCTTCGCTCGCCGTGAACCCGGATCGTCCCTCCTTCAGGCCCGTACTTGATCGCGTTGGTGAAGTAGTTCACGATCGCCTCCCGCAGCAGGCGCTCGTTCCCCCAGACAGCGAGAGAATCCTCCGTCTCGAGCGAAAGGACCTGGCTCCGGCCGGACGCGAGGTCCTGGTATTCCTCGACAAGCTCGCCCAGTAGCGGAGACAAGTTCACCCGGCCCATCTCCTCCTCCAGGCGCCCCGCCTCCAATGTCGCCAGCACCCGAAGATCCACGAGGAAGTTCGACAAGCCATCCAGGCGGTTCTGTGCCCGGTCCACCCAGCCTTCCTGCTTCTCGTTCAGTGGGCCGGCCAGCCCCTGCCTGAGATTCTGCAGGAACATCGAGACCGCCCCTACCGGAGCGCCCATGTTGTGGACGGCGATGTGAAGGAAGTCACGGCGCAGGGTGGAGACCCTCTCGAGGGCCACCATCGTGGCCTGCATCTGAGCCTCCCCCAATTGAAGCGCCCGGCTGAGCGTCACGAGCAGATAGGAGGCCGAACCCAGCAACAACCCGTACACGGCCAGCAACATCGCCGCGTACGAGCCATTGATGGGCGTGTCCCCGGTCACGCCCTCCAGCTGGCGGACCGGTATCACCCCGGCCCACTCGCCGATGATCAGACCGGCCAGAAGCCCGTAGGCCACGATCGTGCTTATCGCCGCCTCGCGAGGAGAAAGAAGAACCGCGGCCACGATGACGTGCAGTAGGAAGAAGGCCAGGAACGGAGAGCGCGCCCCGCCCATCAGCCAGATGACAGCGGTGAGCGCCAGGAAGTCCAGCGCGATGGTTACGTGCAGCAGGTGCTTGAGAAGCCGATAGTGCACGACGGCCTCTCCGGGACTCCGGAAGCGACGGATCAGGAGCCAGGCAACCGCGTCGTACGCGAGGATTACGGCGGCAAGCACCACGAAGGCGCGGACATCGAGGTCCGCGATGCCGACCAGTTCGCGGCCCACGTAGGCGCCCACCACCAGAACGACGGCGATACCCGCACGAACCAGCGTGTGCAGGTAGAGCCTCGCTCCGAGCAGTTGATGGGTCAGGGGCTCGCCCGTCGGCTCGATCCCCAGGACCACAGCGGCGCTGCGGTCTCGGCCCATGCGATCCTCCGGTCAGTCCGGCCTGGATGTGTCCGTGCCCCGTGCGTGCACGTTGCTTGCCACGAATCGGGGGCATAAGTCGGGCTCAAACATGCAAGATACGGGACAACATGGTACCCGGGTGGGCCACGCTGACCTCGGGGCGCCCGGATTCGGAGTCGAGGCGCCCCGCGCCGAGACATTGAGCACGCACAGCGTGCGAGTTACCGGGGACCTCGGAACAGATGCACAAAGGCCAGCCCTGGCGGACTGGCCTTTCGAAGTCGGGGCGCCCGGATTTGAACCGGGGACCTCTGCGTCCCGAACGCAGCGCTCTACCGGACTGAGCCACGCCCCGAAGCGGGCGAGTCGATCGCATCGCGATCGACCTTCCGCGCCTTCTAAGCGGGCAACCGGATTCGAACCGGCGACCTCAACCTTGGCAAGGTTGCGCTCTACCAGCTGAGCTATGCCCGCATGTCTGTGTCCAACCACGCAGCTGGGCCCGAGAAGCTGCGCTCTCGTCGTGGCGCAGCCACGACCTATCGAGCGAAGCGAGAACCTGTCGCTCCGCGACCTTTCGAGCGAAGCGAGAACAACCAGCTGAGCTATGCCCGCATGTCTGTGTCCGCACGTCTATTTCAATCAGCCGAGAGCCACCGGTCGGAATTGAACCGACGACCGCTCGATTACGAATCGAGTGCTCTACCACTGAGCTACGGTGGCGTGAGAAGTGGAGCCGGCGGGAGTCGAACCCGCGACCTCATG
>JAMJQR010000018.1 GCA_023554335.1 Candidatus Benthicola marisminoris | reverse complement strand
TTGCTCGCTCAAGCACAGGATACACTGACCTATACGCTGGAAGAGGCCGTCCAACGTGCTGCACAGGTCAGTCCGCTTGTCCTGGCAGCCGAGGGGGCAATTGCGGCGCCAACGGGTGAGCGGTCCGTGGTCCGATCGCCCTTTCAGGGCAACCCGGTCGTCCAGTACGCCGGGGCACAGAGGACCTCAGAGACCCTCGATACGTGGGATTGGGAGTGGAGCCTGAGGCAGGAAATCGAAATCGGCGGCCAATGGAGCGTCCGCTCGTCCGCTGCCGAGAATCGTATTCGGGCGGCGACAGAGAGGGTCTCCGACGCCGTGCGGATCACGGGTCTCGAAACCAGGCTCCGTTTCCTGAACCTGCGAATGGCTACACGCACGGCCGTTCTGGCTGACTCGGCAGCTGCGTTTGCTGAGCGGCTGGCTGCGATGGCCAGGGAACAGCTCGACGCGGGCGCAATAGGCGTGCTTGAGTACAACGCGGCCGTGGTTGAGTCGGCGAGGACACAGAGCCAGGCCGACCGGGCATCTGCGGCCCGAGATGCCGCCGCGGCCCGATTGATGGTCGTCCTGGGTGTCGAGCCACCGCTCACGGTTGAAGCGCAGCCTCTGCCTTCTCTTCCCGGAGGAACGGAGATCGATCGCGTCCGTCTCGTTGCCGTCGCGGAAGCGCTCAGGCCGGACCTTCGGGCCGACTCGCTGGCTGTTGAGGCAGCCTCCCGGGACATCACTGCGGCCAAGCGGCGAGCCATACCGAATCTCGAACTGGCCGGGTTCACGGGTCGTGAGGAGGGGACAGACGACCTCTTGGGCTTCTCCGTCGGTCTGAAGCTTCCCCTCGTGAATCGCGGGCAGGCCGCTTCAGGCATGGCGGAGGCGTCCAGGGCCGCCGCCGAGGCTCGGAGGATGGAAACGCGGCGAGCGATCGAGTCACAGGTGCTGGGAAACGCTTCGTTGTTGGAGCGAAGTCTCGCCGCTGAACAGCGCTTCGCGATCGAGGGTCTGGCTGCCGCAAGAGAGAATGCGTCCCTCATCGGCACGGCGTTCGAGGAGGGGGCCGTGGGCATTGCCGAGGTGATCTTTCTCCGGGCAGCGACGGTCGCTGCAGAGGTGGAGTACATCGAGGCCCGCCGATCGGCCTACGAGGCCTGGTTTGAGCTCTCGGCCGCCCTCGGAGTCGTGCCAGAGAGACTGGCCGAGTTCGTCGGGGCAGAGCAATGAGCGCGCCGGCAGTCGTCTCGGGTGTTCGGTTTCAATGGTTGGTCCATGAATCGATAGGTACTCGAATGTTGAAGATACTGAGCCGTTCCATTGGATTACTCTCGTTTGCCACCCTGCTGGCGGTATCTGGCTGCGGGGGAGGAGCTGAGCCCGCGGAGGATGCTGAGGGGGGAAGCGAAGGTGGCGAGGTTGCCGGGGCGATCGACCGAGTCGTGTTGGGACCCGAAGCGCTCAGCAGTCTCAACCTGGAATACGCCCGGGCCGAGGTGAGGAATCTCGCTCCATCTCTGGAGGTGCCTGCCGAGATCGTACCCATTCCGGATCGCCACGCCACGGTCGGTCCCAGGGTGGCGGGACGAGTTTCGACTGTGGACGTAAACGTGGGAGATGAGGTCGAACGCGCCACGCCACTTGTCGTCATGGAGAGCGTGGATGTAGGACGCGCCGCCGCCGACTACATCGGAGCAGAAGCAGAACTGGGTGTGGCCGAGCAGGCACTGCTGCGGGCGCGGCGTCTGCACGAGCAACGCATCAGTTCACAGCAGGCGCTCGAGAGGGCGGAAGCGGCTTTCGCCGCGGCCGACGCCAACCTGAGGGCTGCTGATGCCCGCCTTCGAGCGTTCGGCGCCTCCCCTGCCAACGGTCTGGCCGAGGCAGCGCAAGGACGCGTCACGCTGGCCAGCCCGATTGCCGGCACCGTCACAGCGCGGTCGGCTCATGTTGGCCAGTGGGTCGAGCCTTCCGAGGTCATCATCGAGGTCGTCGGGTTGGACAGCCTGTGGCTCAAGGCCTCGGTGTACGAGCGCGACCTGCGCTACATCGAGGTTGGTCAACGTGTCCAGGTGGAGGTCCGCGCTTATCCCGGCGAAGTGTTCGAGTGCGTCGTCCGGACAATCGAATCGACGATGGACGAGCAGACCCGTAGCGCGCTCGTCCGGGTTACGCTGGCGAATCCTGACCACCGACTACGACCGGGGATGTTCGCAACGGCTCGCATTATGGGGACTCACGCGCATGACGCTCGTGAGCTGTTGGCTGTTCCGCGATCCGCCATCGAAGAAATCGACGGTCATCCTGCCGTGTTCGTCCGCGTGGATGAGGGCTTGTTCGAGGTGAGATCTGTTCACCTCGGTGAGTACGGGGGCGAGTTCGTCGAGATCCTGAACGGGCTGGAAGAAGGCGATGCCGTAGTTGCCGACGGAAGCTTCCTGCTCAAGGGTCAGCTCCTCCGCTCGACTCTGGGGGAGGACGAGTAATGGCTGAGAGAATCGTAGCCTGGTCCCTCAGAAACCGGTTCCTGGTCCTCGTCATGGGCGTCCTGCTCGTCGCGGCGGGCTTAGCCAGCATGTGGAGGCTTCCGATCGATGCTGTCCCGGATGTCACCAACGTCCAGGTACAGATACTCACCAAGGCTCCGGCGCTCGCTCCGCTTGAGATCGAGCGACTGATCACGTTCCAGGTCGAAGCCGCGATGGCGGGCGTGCCGGACGTGGAGGAGATCCGGTCGGTCTCCAAGTTCGGTCTCTCGGCGGTGACAGTCGTTTTCGAGGAGGGGACGGACATCTATCGGGCCCGGCAGCTCGTGCAGGAGCGTCTTCTAGAGGCGCGGGAATCCGTCCCCGCAGAATACGGCACGCCCGAGATGGGCCCGATCGCGACGGGCCTCGGAGAGATTTACCAGTTCGAGGTTCGCGGCGAACCTGCCTGCCCGTCGGAGGAGGACAGCCCTGAGTGCTACACGCCGATGGAGCTGCGAACACTTCTCGACTGGTTCATCGCCTTCCAGCTCAAGAGCGTTCCCGGGGTCGTGGAGGTGAACACGTTCGGGGGCGAGCTCAAGACCTACGAGGTTCGGCCCGACCCGGCGGCACTCAGCAGCCACCAGCTGCCTCTCTCCGTCCTTTTCGATGCGCTTGAAAGCAACAACCGCAACGTGGGCGGAGCGTACCTGGTCCGGAACCGCGAGCAGGTAGTCATTCGCGGTGAGGGACTGGTTGCAGGCCTCGACGACATCGGAGCCATCGTGCTGCGAACCGGGGACGATGGAGTCCCCCTGTATGTGCGGAACGTGGCCGACGTGGTGCTGGCCCCCATGGTGAGGCAGGGAGTTGTCACGCGCGATGCCAGAGGGGAAGCCGTCGTGGGAATCGTCATGATGCTCATGGGCGAGAACTCGCGCGACGTGGTGAACCGGGTCACCGAGAAGATCGAGTCTATCCGAGGGAGTCTCCCACCCGGAGTCACGATCGACACGTTCTATGACCGGACCGACCTCGTGCGAAGGACGATTGGCACCGTCGAGAAGAACCTGTTCGAGGGCGGGTTGCTGGTCGTGGCCGTACTCCTCCTCATGCTGGGGAACCTGCGGGGCGGTCTCATCGTGGCATCGGCAATTCCTCTCTCCATGCTCTTCGCGTTCGTGGGAATGGTGCGCGCTGGTGTGTCGGGCAACCTGATGAGTCTCGGAGCCATCGATTTCGGACTGATCGTAGATGGGTCGGTCGTGATGATCGAGAACGTGTTTCGGATGATGGGAGAGGAGGGCTCCGAGAAGAGGGATACGCTGGACATCGTGCGGGACGCGACGGTCGAGGTGGCCCGCCCCGTAGCCTTCGCCGTCGGGATCATCATGATCGTCTACCTTCCGATCCTCACGCTGACCGGGGTCGAAGGGAAGATGTTCACCCCCATGGCGATGACCGTGTTGTTCGCGTTGGGAGGATCGCTCATCCTGGCGCTTACCGTCATACCGGTCCTCGCATCATTGCTCCTCCGCAAACGGCCCAAGCATCACGAGACGCGCCTGGTCCGGTTCCTTCAGCGGGTGTACCGACCGGCCCTCGATTGGGCGCTGAGTCACAGAGCTGCTGTGGTGGCAACTGCCGCGTCGTTGTTCGTGATCGGACTCGGCGTGAGCACCCGTCTAGGAGCCGAGTTCATTCCAAAACTGGACGAAGGGGCGATCGCGCTGCAGGTGTGGCGCCTTCCATCCGTGTCTGTCGAGGAGGCCGCGCGTCAGTCCACGCATCTGGAGAGCGTGATTCTCGCTGATTTCCAGGACGAAGTTACGAGCGTCATCTCGAAGACAGGACGCCCAGAGATCGCGACCGACCCGATGGGTGTCGAGATGAGCGATGTCTTCGTGATGCTCGAGCCGCGCAAGCAGTGGCGCTACCGGACAAAGGAGGACCTGATCGAGGCTATGGAGCACACCCTGGAGGCAAAGGTCCCCGGGGTGGCGTTCGGCTTCTCCCAGCCCATCGAGCTTCGGGTCAGCGAGCTGATCGCCGGCGTCCGGTCGGACGTGGCGATCCAGGTCTACGGCGAGGATCTGGATGTCCTGAAGCGAATCGCGGAGGACATCGCGCGGGCCGTTTCCATAGTACCCGGAGCCACGGACGTGAAGGTCGAGCAGATCACGGGACTTCCGATCCTGACCATCAAGGCAGACCGGCCGTCGATCGCCCGCCATGCGGTCAATGCGGACGACGTGTTGGGAGTGGTGGAGGCCCTGGGCGGCAGACAGGCGGGCGTCGTCCTGGAGGGCGAGAAGCGATTCGCACTCCAGGTGCGGTTTCCCGCGGCGGTACGCAATGACGTGGACGCCCTGTCCAGGATTCCCGTGGTATCTGAGAATGGCGGCCTTCTGCCTCTCGCCGAGCTGGCGACCTTCGACATCGAACCCGGCGCGGCACAGATCAGTCGTGAGCAGATCCAGAGGCGTATCACCGTTGAGCTCAACGTTCGCGGACGGGACATAGCTTCCGTCGTCGGCGACTCGCGGGAAGCGATCGCTGGAGGCATATCCCTGCCACCGGGCTACACTCTTCAGTGGGGCGGGCAGTTCGAGAACCTCGAAAGGGCCTCCCGCCGGCTTATGGTCGTCGTCCCTCTGGCCCTGCTTCTCATCTTCGTACTGTTGCACGGCGCCTTCAATGCCGCTCGTCCGGCCCTGCTGATCTTCCTGAACGTACCGTTCGCCGCTGTCGGAGGTGTGTTCGCGCTGGCTCTGCGCGGATTGCCCTTCAGTATCTCTGCCGGCGTCGGCTTCATCGCTCTGTTCGGTGTCGCCGTGCTGAACGGCGTCGTTCTGGTCTCGTACATCCGGAAGATCGAGAAGGAGAAGGGGCTCGCAGTATCCGAAGCGGTGCACGAGGCCTCCCTGGTCCGGATGAGGCCCGTGCTCATGACAGCCCTGGTCGCAGCACTCGGATTCGTTCCGATGGCACTGGCGCACGGCTCAGGGGCCGAAGTACAGCGGCCGTTGGCTACAGTCGTGATCGGTGGCCTTGTCACGTCGACCCTGCTCACACTCTTCGTGCTGCCGACGATCTACTCGTGGTTCGTGGGAGCGCGAGTCGAGATCGAGGTTTAGGAGACGGACCATGAAAGAAGTCAAGGCCAACGTCGGCGATGGCAAGATCTTCGTCTACGGGGTGTCTGACGTCGTGAAGATCCGGACGGGAGAGCACGGTGAGTCAGCCATCTGAAGGGAAAGCGTCGTCCCCCGTTTCGGCACGCGCACGCCCCTCCCCCTGGGGGACAGCGGAGGCGAAGCGCACGTACGTATCCGGCGCTCTCTGGATTCTGGGCATTCTGCTGGCGCTTGGGAGTGGGAGCGCGGATGCGGCTGGTTGGCTCCGCATCCGCTTGGATCCGGCCGGGCTGGTGTTTCTCGCGGCTGCACTGATCGGAGGCTGGAACTTCTTCCCGAAGGGGCTGCGTTCCGCCCGCACCCTGAAGCTCGATATGAACTTCCTCATGACCATCGCTATTACTGGCGCTTTGCTCATCGGGGAACCCCTGGAGGCGGCGGCCATCGCCTTCCTGTTCTCGCTGGCGGAGCTTCTTGAACACTCGGCTGTAGTGCGGGCCCGTGATTCAGTGGACCTGTTGGTTCGGCTGAACCCGGAGCGAGCGTCGGTGCTCGACCCGAGCGGAAAGGAGCGGCAGGTACCGACGAAGGACCTGACGCGTGGACACATAGTGCGAGTCCGCCCCGGCGAGAAGATACCCATCGACGGAACTGTTCTCAGGGGGGAATCGGCGGTGAACGAAGCCAACCTTACGGGGGAATCGAAACCGGTACCTAAGGCGGCGGGCGATGCGGTTTACGCCGCGACGCTCAATTACGATGGATTCCTCGAGATTGAAGCGAGCACAGACGCAAGCGACACGACCCTGGCCCGTATCGTCCGCGTGGTCCGGGAGGCGCAGACCCGGCGCTCGCCCACTGAGCAGTTCGTGAAGAAGTTTGCCCGCTACTACACCCCGATCGTGACGGTGCTCGCCGCGCTGACCATGCTCATTCCTCCGCTCATAGGGCTCGGGACCGGTCTAACATGGTTCGTGAGAGGGCTCACACTTCTCGTGATCGCGTGTCCATGTGCTCTCGTCATCGCGACGCCCGTCACGGTCGTCAGTGGCCTTACGAGCGCTGCGCGCCACGGTGTCTTGATCAAGGGAGGAGAATACCTGGAGGCCCTCGGCGGTACGTGCGCGATGGCCTTCGACAAGACAGGCACCCTGACCTTCGGGCGCCTCACGGTGACTGACGTGCTTCCTTTCGGCGATCTGTCCGCCGAGGAGGTGCTGCACCTGGCCTCCGTAGTGGAGACGCGTTCGGAACACCCGATCGCCAGAGCCATCGTTGCCAGAGCTGATGCGGCGGGAGCATCAACGGCCGCGAGATCGGAGCCAATCGTGGCCGAGTTCACGGCGCGCCCCGGCCGCGGCGTCATAGCGCAAGTCGACGGGAGCGAAGTCATAGTAGGAACCACGGAACTGTTCGAGCAGGAAAGGTGGCCCAACTGGAATTCGCAGCAGACGGGCCGCCTCGATGCGCTCGAGAGCGAGGGCAAGACGGTGGTGGCGGTGGGCCGGAACGGGAGGCTGGTGGGCCTTATCGCCCTGGCAGACGAGATCCGGCCCGAGTCGGCGCTGGTGCTCAGGAGCCTCAGAGCTCTGGGCATCCACGAGCAGATCCTTCTCACAGGAGACCACGAGCGCGTTGCGCGAGCCGTTGGACACCGTGTCGGGATAGACACCGTTATGGCTTCGCTGCTGCCGGAGGAGAAGGTCGAAGCAATGAAGGAGTTGAACACCCGCCACAGTGGCACGGCGATGCTGGGTGACGGTGTCAACGACGCTCCCGCCCTGACCGCGGCAACCGTGGGCATAGCGATGGGTGGCGCGGGATCCCCGGCGACGATCGAGACCGCCGACGTCACTCTGATGGCTGACGACCTCAACATGCTGCCGTACACAGTCCGAATCTCCAGGCTGGCGCGGCGACTTGTCCGATTCAACATCGTTCTCGCCCTGGGACTGAAGATTCTGCTCGCGGTCGGGG
>JAMJQR010000142.1 GCA_023554335.1 Candidatus Benthicola marisminoris | reverse complement strand
TCGGACGTGGCCTCCCTGCTCGACCTGCCCTCCGGGGCGGCGATTCTGGACCTGGGGTGCGGTCCCGGGCGCTACGCGCTGCCCCTGGCCGCGGCCGGTTTTCAGGTGACGGGCGTGGATCGCACGGTACCCTTTCTCGACGAGGCACGGTCGCGCGCGGCATCGGCCGGCCTCGAGGTGGATCTAGTCGAGTCGGACATGCGAACCTTCCGCCGCACCGGGGCATTCGACGCTGCGATCAGCATGCTCACGTCCTTCGGGTACTTCGAGGACCCCGGCGACGACATCCGGGTCCTGGAGAACGTGCTCGACAGCCTCAAGCCGGGTGGCATCCTCCTGATCGACACCATCGGCAAGGAGACCCTGGGACGGATCTTCCAGGCGCGGGACTGGAAGCGGGTCGGCGACGAGGTGTGGCTGTTCGAGCGCCGTCCCGTGCGGGCCTGGTCCTGGATGGAGAATAGTTGGATCCGTATTCGCGGCGGAGCCATGCAGGAGTTCGAGATCGGCCATCGCCTGTACTCCGCCGTCGAGCTCGCGAATCTGGCGCAGGCGGCAGGCTTCCAGCAGACGGCGGCATACGGCGATCTGGAGGGCTCTCCGTACGACGAGCGTGCGGATCGTCTGGTGGTGCTGGCCCGAAAGGCTGACTGACGCTTCAGCTTCCGATTGAGACCGGCAGACGGCGCGGGCCCCACACGCCGGGCCGATCCTCGAAGACGCCCGCGATAGCGGTGCCACACGCGTCGCATTCACCCTCGCCTGACAGGCGCCAGGCGTCGATCCGGTAGCCGTCGCGCGCGATCAGCGTCTTCCCGCATTCCGGGCACAGCGTGGCCTGGCCCGACGGATCCACCACGTTGCCCGTGTAGGCGAAGCGAAGCCCGTTCTCCAGGGCGATCGATCGAGCTCGACGGAGGGTCGCCGCAGGCGTGGGTCCCACATCACGAAGGCGCCAGTCCGGGTGGAACGCCGTGAAGTGAATCGGGACGTCGGGCCCGAGCTCGTCCGCCACCCAGCGGGTCAGGGAGTGGATCTCTCCGTCGGAATCGTTCTCCCCCGGGATCAGCAACGTGGTGATCTCGAGCCAGGTGTCAGTCTCATGCCTCACGTAGCGCAGCGTGTCGAGCACGGGCTCCAGCTCGCCGGAGGCCAGCCTGCGGTAGAACGAATCCGCGAACCCCTTGAGGTCGATATTTGCCGCGTCGATCCAGCGGTAGAACTCCCGGCGCGGCTCGTCGCAGACGTATCCCGCCGTGACGGCCACGGTGCGAATGCCCTCGTCCCGGCAGGCGGCCGCTACGTCGATGGCGTACTCGTGGAATACCACCGGGTCGTTGTAGGTGAAGGCCACCGAGCGGCAGTTCAGACCGACCGCGGCCCGGGCGATTCCCTCCGGGGACGCCTCCTCGGCCAGCGTGTGAACCTCCCGAGACTTGCTGATGTGCCAGTTCTGGCAAAAAGAGCAGGTGAGGTTACAGCCCGCCGTTCCGAAAGACAGTACCGGAGTTCCAGGAAGAAAGTGGTTGAGGGGCTTCTTCTCGATCGGATCGACGCAGAAACCGCTCGAGCGCCCGTACGTGGTGAGCACCACGCGCCCGCCGACGTTGGCCCGCACGAAGCACAGGCCGCGCTGGCCGTCGCGCAGACGGCACTGTCTCGGACACAGATCGCAGCGGACCCGCCCGTCCTCGGTCCGGCTCCAGTACCGCGTGGGAAACACGTCTCGTAGCGTACCGGCAGAGTCCATGGCTCGGCCATCCCTCCCCTCGCACACCTAAACTAGCACGGAGTCTCTCCGCTGGCCCTTTTCGGCTCGCCGGAAGAGTGCGAGAATACCCCCGCGACTCCCGTTTCGAGAATGACCGAAGGTCACCAACCAGAAAGCGTAGACATGACACGGGCACCCACCGAGATCAGGATCCGGAGTGCGATACCCGACGATGCAGATGCGATCGCTCGGCTCTCCGGGGAGCTTGGATATCCGACCACGGCGCCGGACGCACGCCGCCGCCTGTTCGACATCAAGACCTCGACGAACCACGCGGTGATGGTGGCAGAGGACGAGTCGGGAACCGTCGTGGGCTGGATTCACGTATTCCGCTCTCGGCGCCTGGGCGGCGAGCCCTTCGCGGAGCTGGGTGGGCTGGTGGTCACGGAGAGTCTGCGGGGCCACGGGATCGGCCGCCGCCTGGTCGCAGAGGCGGAGGAATGGGCCGAGAAGCGGGAGATCGCCACCCTGCGAATCCGCACGCGCACCACGCGAAACGATGCCCGCCTTTTCTACGAGGACCTGGACTTCGTCCTGACCAAGACCCAGGTCGTCTTCGAGCGGCAATTGCTCGACGACTGACCGTCCCGACCCGCTTGCCCTGCATCGATCTTCGGGTTATGTTCGGTTTCCACTTCATGGGAGGTAGCGTTGCCCAGTCGGGAACCGTCGGACCTGAGGACCATTCCGGGCGTCGGCCCCAGCATCGAGATCGACCTTCGGGCGCTCGGTATCGATGCCGTGGCGGACCTGAAGGACCGTGACCCGGACGAGCTGTACGACGAGCTGTGCCGGCAGCGGGGCGAACGGATCGATCCGTGCGTGAAATACGTCTTCCGCTGCGCCGTCTACTTCGCCAGGAACGAAGTCCACGATCCGGCGCTCCTCCAGTGGTGGAACTGGAAGGAACCTCCTCTCCAGCTGTGAGCCCCTGACCTGAGCCGCTTACAGCCGGGGGCGGGGGGCGCCCGGCGTGAGGCGAACCACGGTGAGTCCGTCCGCCAGGGGGAGGAGCACCTGCTCGGTGCGGGGGTCCGCGGAGACGTGCTCGTTGAATGCTCGTATGGCTCGCGTCGGCTCATCGTTGAATTCCCGGTCCACGACCTTGCCCTCCCACAGCGTGTTGTCGGCGAGCAGCAACCCCTCCGGCGAGAGCCGGGGAAGGACAGCCTCGTAGTACTCGATGTAGGACTCCTTGTCCGCATCGATGAAGACCAGGTCGAATGGCGGATCGGTCGGAAGGGACCCCACGGTCTCCAGGGCCGGACCGATCCGCAGGTCGATGCGCCCGGATAGTCCTGCTTCGCTCCAGGCCTCCCTGGCGATGGATGTCCAATCCTCGCTCACGTCGCATGCGACCAGCGTGCCGTCCGCCGGCAGGCCGCGGGCTATGGCCAGCGCCGAGTACCCGGTGAACGTGCCGATCTCGAGGGCCCTGCGCGCGCCCATCGATCTGGTGACGAAGGTCATGAACAGCGCCTGGGAGTGGGCCACCTGCATTCGGCGGGAATCCCCGAGATCGGCGGTCCGAGCGATCAGGCGGGCCTGGAGACCATCCGGGGCGGTGGTGTGGGCGAGCGCGTAGTCGTATAGCTCGTCGTCGAGCAGCAGGTACTTGCGGTACTCGGACACTGGGGACTGCTCCTTCCATGCACGTTGCCTTCCGGCCCGACGGGCCGCACCGTAACCCAAAGAGAAACGGAACGTACACACCGTCAAGCGGCTGGAGGCCTCGGTGCCCGACAAGGTGAACCTGGAGGACATGCTCGCGCGCATACCGGACTGCTGGAACCCGAGGATCGTGGCCGAGCTGAACGGGCAACACGTGAAGCTGGCGCGCCTTCAGGGGGAGTTCGTCTGGCACCGGCACGAACACGAGGACGAGCTGTTCCTGGTCCTCGATGGAACGCTCCGCATGGAGTTTCGCGACCGATCCCTGGTTCTCGATCCGGGCGAGCTCGTCGTGGTGCCCCGCGGAACGGAACACAGGCCCGTGGCCGAGGACGAGGTGCGCGTGCTCCTGTTCGAGCCGGTCGGTACGCTGAATACGGGGGACGCAGAGGATGAGCGCACGGTCGAACGTCCGGAGTGGCTGACTTGACCGGGTGGCGCCGGCCGCCACCGGCAGCCCGTCTCCTGATCGTGCTCGTAGCCGCGACCGTCCTTTCGTGCGACGGCGGTGCAGCGCCCGCGGTTCCCGAGCTCATCGGAACATGGGAGTGGGTGGGAACGAGCGGAGGCATCGCGGGCGACTCCAGGCTCCCAGGCCCGGACGACCCGCGCGTGACCGTCGAGTTCTCAACCGATGGGACCGCCACCTTCCGGCGGGACGGAGAGGTGGCACGAGAGCAGCGGTACCGGCTAGCGAGCGAGGGGACGATCTTCGCTTCCGAGGACCAGCCGGTGCTGTATTTCGACGCCGAGGACTTGGGCCGTGTCGTGCGCATCGACGAGACCGGCCGCACGTTGACGCTCTCCGACAACGTCTACGACGGTTTCTCGCTCGACTACCGCCGCGTTCTACCGGCAGCCGAGTGAGGACCGGATTGGCGAAAATTCCCTGCGAAGTTTTCGGTAGCCCAGGCCCGCCGCACCGACGATCTTGGAGTCCATGAACACGAGAACACTGCCTGGCCACGAGGAGATGCTGCGCGCGTTCCAGAACCGGAGCGCTCGCTACGACGGCGTCTTCTTCACCGGAGTCCGGACCACGGGGATCTTCTGCCGGCCGGTATGCCCGGCGCGCAAGCCGAAGCCCCAGAACGTGGAGTTCTTCGCCACGGCCCGTGACGCCCTGTACTCCGGCTACCGTCCCTGCCGGCGGTGCCGCCCCATGGAGCCGGCGGGCAGTCCGCCGGAGTGGCTCCGCGGGCTGCTCGCCGATCTGGACGCGGACCCGTCACGGCGATGGAAGGATCAGGATCTGCGGGAACGGGGCCTCCATCCGGACCGGGTGCGCAGGTGGTTTCAGCGTCATCACGGAATGACGTTCCACGCGTACGGCAGGGCGCGACGGCTGGGCCTCGCGCTCGAACAGATCAGGGAGGGAGTCGGAGTGTCTACCACGGCCTACCAGCACGGATACGAGTCTTTGAGCGGTTTCAACGAGGCGTTTCGACAGCTCGTGGGCGACGCCCCACGGTCCTCCGCGGATGGACTCGTTCTCCAGGTGACGCGCGTGCTCACGCCCCTCGGGCCGATGATCGCCGGCGGGACGGACGAGGCCCTGTACTTCTTCGAGTTCTCGGACCGTCGGCGGCTGGAGAGGCAGCTGGATCGGTTGCGCGCCCGTCTCGACTGCACCCTGGTCCCGGGAGGCAATCTTCTGCTCGAGCGCACCGCGGCCGAGGTCGCTGCGTACTTCGCCGGAAGCCTGCAGCGCTTTTCGGTGCCGCTGGTCGCGCCGGGTACCGACTTCCAGCAATCGGTCTGGGAGGAGCTTCGGAACATCCCGTTCGGCGAGACACGCAGCTACGCGGACGTGGCCCGGGCGATCGGACGGCCTACGGCGGTGCGTGCCGTGGCACGCGCGAACGGGGATAACCGGATGGCCATCTTCATTCCGTGCCACCGGGTGGTCGGAAGCGACGGCCGCCTCACCGGCTACGGAGGCGGATTGTGGCGCAAGCAGCACCTGCTGGACCTCGAATCCGGGGTCTCCCAGGCCGGGCTGTTCGCGGATCCGGAGTCCTGAACCGCCCGGGTAAGCCGATCGACCGTTTGTGGTGTACATTGGGCGCGAGCGTTTCACCCGGTAACTCCCGATACGGTTTGAGAGCATAGATGAGCAACGGTTTGTGGCAGGAGGATCCCCTCCGCCGACTTCTGGAGAAGGACGCGGTCATATCGACCGTGAACCGCCTGTTTCGAAGCGTGGACGAGAAGGACTGGGAGGGCGCGGAAGCGTGTCTGGCCCCGAGCGTGTTGCTCGACGTTACGTCCATGGCCGGCGGTGAGCCCGAACACACCACGGGCAAGGCCATCGTCGAAGGCTGGCGGGAGACCCTGACCCCCATCGCGAAGGTCCACCACCAGGCGGGGAACTACGAGGTCCAGGTCCGTGGGGAGGAAGCCAACGCCTCCTGCTACGGCATCGCGGTTCACTACCTTCCCAACGACACCGGCCGCGACACCCGGATCTTCGTGGGCACGTACGCGATGCGCCTGCGCAAGTCCGGGGGTGCCTGGCGTATCTATCGGTTCCGGTATGACTTGAAGTTCATGGACGGGAATCCGGATCTCGAGGGCGAGGCCTGACCGCACGGCGACACGGCCCTGCCGGCTCGGCGAGGAGCGTATCATGGCGACGCCACAGGACGTGACACTGAAGGTGGGTGAGGAGGCGAAGCTCAAGGGCAGCTTCGCCGGCGGCTGGTGGATCGTCTATGCCGGCATGCCGAGCCGCGATTCGTACTCGGTCGTGATCCGATGGGGGAGCGGCAACCAGGGAGCCGCGTACAACCTGTTTCTGCCCACCGGCATGACAGAGTTTTCTGCGGGCAAAGGACGGGTCCGCGTCTATTCGGTGTCCTCTCACGAAATCCGACTTCGCTACTCGAAGTGAACACCCGTTCACGAACTCTCGACCTGGAGTGGTCCATGCGTGCCGTGACGCTGGTCGTCGCCCTCTCGTGCCTCGTCGCGCCCGCCGACGCGAACGCACAGCAGGGCTGGCCTCGCGGAGCGCCGTCTGACGCGGGCCTCGATCCCGCGCCCCTGACCGAGCTGTCCGCCGAAGTCTTGGCCGGGGACTTCGGCTACATCGACCGCATGCTCGTGGTCGCCGACGGACGGCTGGTGTTCGACGAGCGATTCGAGAACGACTACGCGGAGATCTCCCGTGGACGGTCGGGTCCGATCGGCTGCGGCGTCGATGCGTGCGAAGCGCCCGGCGACGTTCACGACTTCAACTACCTCCATCCGGACCGGCACCCGTTCTACCGGGGGCGGGAAGTGCACACCCTTCAGTCGGTCACCAAGTCCGTGACGTCCACGCTGATCGGGATCGCCATCCAGCGTGGTCTGATCGCGGGCGTGGACGTGCCGGTATTCGATCTGCTCCCGTCCTACGACCTGAGCGCGCTGGATCCGCGCGTACGTGACGCCACCCTCGAGGATCTCCTCACGATGCGAATCGGCATCGAGTGGCACGAGACCGACCGACCGCTCGACGACACGAACACCACGCTCCAGCTCGAGAAGAGCGACAACTGGGTGCGGTTCACCCTCAGCCAGCCGGCCGACTCCGATCCGGGCGCGATGTGGGCGTACAACAGCGGCGCGAGCCACCTCATGTCCGCGATCATCGGAGAGACCACGGGTCTGTCGACGGCGGAATTCGCCGAAGCGTATCTCTTCGGTCCGCTCGGGATACAGGACTATCACTGGAAGCAGGATCCGCAGGGACTCCAGGATACCGAGGGCGGTCTATACCTGGCCGCAGAAGACCTCGCGCGCATCGGATGGCTCTATCTCCAGGACGGGGTGTGGGAGGGCGAGCGCCTGCTTCCCGAGGGGTGGGTGACGGCGGCCACCGCGCGGCAGGTGGATGACGTGGCCCCGCTGAATCCGAACTGGAACTGGGGATACGGTTACCAGTGGTGGCGGCTCGATGCCTCGGACCTCGCAGTATGGGCCGGTCTCGGCTTCGGCGGCCAGAACCTGCTCGTCATTCCCGAGCGCGGACTCGTGGGAGTGATCAACAGCTGGAACGTCTTCGGACCGAAGCCCCCGCTGGTCATCCCGTTCATCGACGCGATGATCGCTGCGTCGGACGGAGACTGACCCGGAGCAGACCATGCGCCGACCCCTCATAGCCGCCAACTGGAAGATGAACCTCGGCCGCACCGACGAGGCACTGGCTCTCGTCCGTCGGCTGCGTCCAGCGCTGTCCTCCGTGACGTTGACGGAGGTGGCCATCTGCCCTCCGTTCACCGTTCTGCCGGAGCTGGCGGTGGTGCTCGGCCCTTCGGCCATCGCTCTCGGTGCCCAGACCATGCACTGGGAGGACAGCGGAGCTCACACCGGGGAGGTATCGCCGGTCATGCTCGAGGGGCGGTGTGACTACGTGATCATCGGACACTCCGAGCGACGGGCGTCGCAGGGCACCTCGGCCTCGGACCGGGCGATCAGTCGCAAGGTGAGGGCGGCGCTGGACCACGGCATCGCACCGATCGTGTGCGTGGGGGAGAGCGGCGAGCAGAGAGACGCCGGCGCTACGGACGAATTCGTGGGCGAGCAGGTGCGGGCGAGCCTCGCCGGTGTGGCCCCTGCCGAAGCGGAGCGCCTCGTGTTCGCCTACGAGCCGATCTGGGCCATCGGGAGCGGACGAGCCGCGACTCCGGCCGATGCCAATCGCGTCATCGGCCTCACCATTCGCGGTGCCGCAGCGGAAGTGCTGGACGAGCCCCGGGCGCAGCGCATTCGCGTCCTTTATGGCGGTAGTGTTAACACCAACAACATAGCTAAGTTCATGCGAATGCCGGAGATCGATGGTGCACTCGTCGGGGGCGCCAGTCTGACTCCGGAGTTCGCCGATCTGGTGAGAGCGGCGGAGGCGGAGCGGAATGGACCCCTGTGACGTCCTGAAACTGCACGAGGCCTACGTGCGCGGTGAACTGGAAGCCGTTCGAAGGCTGCTCGGTGACCTGCCGGACTTCCCCAACTGTCCGGGGCCGCATGGAGCGGGAGAGATCGTCCTCGAGTACGCCATCTATCACAGCCCCATCGCGTTCGTCGAGACGCTCCTGGACCTGGGCAGCGATCCCGTCTATGGACACCACGCCGGGTACCCGGCGGTCATCGCGGCGCTATCGAGCGAGCGCCCGGACCGGCTCGACCTCGTCGCCCTGTTGCTCGACCGGGGCGCCGATATCCAGCAACGGGGAGTGAACGGATACACTCCACTGCATTGGGCCGCGGCCGAGAACGACCCGCACCTGGTCGAGTGGCTGCTGGCTCGGGGGGCAGACCCCCGCGCGAAGACGAACGTGGACGACTACGCGACGCCGCTGGAAGAGGCCCTCATCCTGGGCAACCAGGAGGCCGCTCGCGCGCTGCGTGCCGCGGAAGAGCGAAAGGGTAGTCCGGATTCCGGACTGCAGGAGAAAGGGAGTGCAGGATGAGGAAGCCATTCTTTCGTAGGGCGGGCCTGGTCATCGGAGTCGCAGCCTTCTTCGTCGCGGTGCCATCCGCGACCGCCCAGGAGGAAGGTCGCATCACGGTCGCGGGGGAAGCGGACGTCCGCGTGGTCCCGGACGAGGTTGTGCTGACTCTGGGCGTGGAGACGGACGACCTCGACCTCCAGGCCGCCA
>JAMJQR010000141.1 GCA_023554335.1 Candidatus Benthicola marisminoris | reverse complement strand
GGCGGTCCACTTCCTTGACCTCCACCATCGGCGCCTCGACAGCCTCCCGGAAACTCTCGGACGAGATGAGGTGGCGGAGGCAGGCATACAGCTTGTCACGGATGGTCTCGATGAGATCCCTGGAGGGCCCCGACCCCCGGTAGAACTCCATCAGCATGGTGACTCGGCCTGGGCGCCGTTCCCATTCCTCGCGTTGCTGTGACATCACCCAGGCACGGTTGAGACGGGCCCTGCCCTCCTGGATGAGCTCCGCCGCATCCGGCACGGATCCACCGCCCCGGACGCGTAGCACGGCCTCGGCCGCCAGCTCGTGCACGATCGTCCCGAGAACCATGTACAGGTTGGTGATCTTCTTGAGCCGCCAGGCCTGTCGTGCCTCGGCGGTGGCCTCGTCCAGCCAGCCGTTATGTGAACCGTAGTAATGCCAGTAGTACTTCCGCGGACACTCGCGGAACGTGGAGCGGCGGCTCTGTGACCAGGAGAAATCGGGGTGGGGACGGATCTCGAATGCCATAAGCGGAACTTCGCCTCCCCCTGTGACAGCGACAAGCCGGACCGGAGAGCGCGGCTGCCTGACTGCCGCTTGATCGGCCGGGCCGACCGTTATGGCGAGCCGAAACGCAGTCAGACACGGAAGCGAAGGAGGCCACCATGAAGACCAGAGCTCAATATGCAGCCTGCGCCGGGATCGTCGCGCTGGCCGTGACCTTCCTGGCCAGCCCCGCCCGTGGGCAGGCCCCTGCCTCGACTGCGCTTGGCGAGATCGACCGGGCCGAAGCGCTTTACACCGATGTACTGGAGGTGCCGGGAGCGCGAAATCCGGGCACCGCGACGCTCCTTTCCGCGGCCGGGACGGTCGTACCCGTGGTGCTCGGCATGGTCCTCGCCGGCTCCGACGACTCGGGCAGCGAGCTCGGTGGGCTCCTGTTCACCTGCGGGATCTACTTCGGGCCGGCCACCGGGTACATATACGGCGGATCCGCCGGACGCGGCTTCGCGGGCGCCGGGGTCCGCTCCGTGATCTCGCTGCTCGGATACGGTCTCATGGCCGCCGCCTGCTCGGGAGACAACTGCAGCGGGTTCGGCCTCGACGGACCGGCCGTGGCCGTGGGCCTGCTCACTCTGGGCGGCCTGGTCACCTCGATGGTCTACGACATGGTGTCCGTGGACAACGTGGTCCGGCGGCGGAACGAGGCGTTGGCGGCGGAGCACTGGGCGCGAAAGGTCACCGTCGCTCCCGTCGTGTCCGCCGCGGACGGGGGGACCGTCGGTGTGATCGGGAAGATCCGCCTGTAGCCTCTCTCTGAACCGGGCCGGTCAGCCCTCCAGCTCCGGCGGGCTGCCGGCCTTCCTGCCCGCCTCGAGCTGCCGTCGGAAGGACTCCGCCTCGATCAGCCGGTCGATCTGCTGGCCCTGATCCAGGATGGCCTGCTCGATGCGACCGATCCGTTCGGTCAGGTCTTCAGAGGCCTCCTGGTTCTTGCCACTGATGGCCCCCGTCACGTCGCGCACCAACGGCCGCAGCACGAAGTGAGTAGCCGCGGCGAGGACCGGCACACCGATCACGAAGAAGATCGCCGTCAGCGGAATCAGCAACTCGAAGTCGAACACCTGGCCTCCTTTGGCCGTGGGGGGCGTCAACCGTGGCCCGCGCCCAGCGCATCCTTCGGAATCCAGCCCATGCGGCCGAATCCCGCTATGTACCGCACCCTCTCGGCCCGAAGCCGGTAGAAGGCGAAGTCCGGGAAGTCGATGTACGCCGCGGCCCCCGGGTGGGCCTCCATGTAGCGATCGCGGAACTCGGCTCGATCCTCGACCCGTTCCGCCCGTCCCACGATCGTGGCCCGCGGCTGAGTCAGAGCGTCCGGCGAGCCGATCGCCGGCCCGATCAGAAGCGATGCGCGTGGGTCCGCGTCGAGGTTCTTCCTGTGCTCGGCCAGCCCGCTGAGGAACAGGACCGCGTCACCGTCGGGCAGGGTGAGAATGTCGACCAGTGAACCGTACGGCTCACCTCCCTCGGGAAGAAGGGTGCACAAAACGCCTCGCGGACTGGCGGCGATCAGCTCAAGCGCCTCGCCCGCCAGCGCGGCCCTGCCCCCTTCTCCGTGCGCCCTGGCTTCCATCTCGTTGCTCCTGTTCACTCGCTGTCGTGAATCAGCGCTTCAGCTTCGCGTAGATCCCGGTCGCCTCGCCCGACTTCAGCGTTTCCAGGTTGAACTCCCAGACCAACTTGTCGCCCTCTTTCCGCGTGGCGTTGTGCTCCTCCACCCGGAACGGCGTGGTGACGCTGAAGGTCACCGCGAATCCTTCCAGCATCTTCTCCACCATCTCGTCGGACACCCAGGGCATCTCCTCCAACTCCTCCATCTCCTCGGCCGGATTGATGGGCTCGCTGCGGATGATGACGAAGTCTCCGTCTTCAACGATCTCCAGGTCCTCGAACGGCTCGGAATCCACCGGAGCGCCGCCCTCCTCGCCCTCGTCATCGTCGTCCAGGCGCATTTCCCTGAGCTGGTCGACGTGGTCGAACCCGAAGCGGAGATCAATCGAGGTGAGGAGATCGTCCCGGTTCGCCTTCGCGTGGATGAGGCTCACCCCGTCCGGCAAATCGGGCGTGATCTCCTCGCGCAGCGACTCCTCGCTGAAGTTCTCGTCGTTGTCGATCTCGGAGCGGATCTCTTCTCTGGCCGCCTGGATCTGCTCTTCGGTGGGCTCCCCGCCCTCTCCCGCGAAAGCGTTCTGAACGAACGCCGAGATGTAGGCGACGCGATCGAGGTCGATGGCGACGTTCACGTCGGCCGTGCCGGACATGTCTTCCTCGAGCGTGATCCCGTACTCGAATTGCATGCACCCGGCAGCGAACCACGCTACGCCAGCGACGAGTATGCCCTTCAGGAATCTCATGTAGCCTCCCGGTTGTCACTCTGGAGCGAGGAGCGGCTTGGCCCGTCCGTGCTCCGTACTGTCATACGGGCCTACGTGATCGAGGTTTCGCAGTCGATCTTCCCCTTGACGGCTTAGGGAAGCCCAGACTAGACTGAACCATGCTCACCTAAACGTATTAGGTATCAGACTGGTGCGCAGCGCACCGGCATGCACCTTGGAGAATTCGATGCCAGCTCAGCTTGAAACCGTCCCGGTACTGCAGGGAACGCTCGACATGCTCATCCTCAAGACGCTCGCCTGGGGCCCGAAGCACGGCTTCGGCGTTCTCAGGCACATCGAACAGGTGACGGGTGAGAAGCTGCACGTCGAGGAGGGGGCGCTCTACCCCGCCCTGCACCGCATGCACCGAAGGGGTTGGCTCGAAGCCGAGTGGGGGTTGTCGGAGAACAACCGGAGAGCCCGCTACTACCGCCTGTCAGGCGCGGGAGAAGCGGCTCTTCGAGAACAGGTGAGAGACTGGGGCCGCATGGTGCGGGTGATTTCGCTGGTCCTGGAGGGGTCTCCGGCATGAGCGATCGTTGGGCCCCGCGGGCCCGCCTCGGCCTGCGTGATCTGCTGTTCCGCCGGGACGTGGACGACGCGATCGACGAGGAGCTCCGGTTCCACGTCGAGGCCCGGGCCGACCAGCTTGCGAGGGATGGCGGACTTTCGCCGGAGGCTGCCAACAACGAGTCGTTGCGACGCTTTGGCGACCTGGATCAGTACAGAGCACGCTGCAGGGCAACGGAGCGGAAGAGGATGCGGAGAGGAAGGATGAGATCCCGGGTCGAGTCGCTCGTGCATGATGTTCGCTTTGCCGTCCGGGGAGCAGCGCGACAACCGGGGTTCACGACGGTGGTCGTGGGTACTCTTGCTCTGGCCGTCGGAGCGATCACCGCAATCTTCAGCGTCGTGAGTGGCGTCGTCCTCGCACCTCTCCCGTACGACGATCCAGACGGCATCATGATCGTCTGGGAGGAGAACCTGTCGCGGGGGAACCCGACCAACACGGTGTCGCCTGCCAACTATCACGCCTGGTTCGAGGCCGAGAGCTTCGCGGAGATCGGAGCGTTCGTGCCGTTCAGCGCCACGTTGACCGGCGACGGCGAGCCGGAGCGAGTTGGCGTCGTGCGGGCGGCCCCCACCTTCTTCTCTATCCTGGGCGCGCAAGCCCACATCGGGCGTCTCTTCGCCCCGGGTGAAGAGGGATCGGATGCCCGTGTGGCGGTGCTCGATCACGGATTCTGGCAGCGCCGTTTCGGCGGCGAGCCTGTCGTCATTGGCCGATCGATCACACTGGACGGCGACCTGTATGAGGTCGTGGGCGTACTGCCGGCCGCGTTCGACTTCGAGCCTCCCCAGGCATTCAACTCCACCGGCACAGAGGACGTCTGGCTGCCCGTGGTCACGAATCCGACCTGGCGTGGCCGGTTCCTGCAGGTGCTGGGACGCCTCGCCCCAGGCGTATCCCGAGAGCAGGCCGACGCTGAGCTCGACGTGATCGCAGCCCGATACGAGGAGGAGGCTCCCGACTACAATGCGGGCTATGGGGTAAATGTGGTGCCCCTCTACCAGCAGATCGTGGGCGACTCAAGAACCTTGATCCTGATACTGTTCTCGGCCGTAGGAATTGTTCTGCTCATCGCTGCGGCCAACGTCGCCAACCTGCTCCTGGCCCGGGCGACCCGACGGGAGCGGGAGATGGCGGTTCGGGCGGCGATCGGGGCGCGCGGCGGACGCCTTCTGCGTTTGTTGCTCGTCGAGAGCCTGTTTCTCGGCCTTGCCGGCGGACTGCTCGGCGTCGCGGTGGCTGTGTGGGCAGTTCGGCTGCTCGTGGCCCTGGGGCCGGATATTCCCCGCCTCGGTGAGGTGGGGGTGGATGGCTCCGTGCTGGCCTTCGCTTTCACCGTATCGGTGCTCACGGCCCTCCTGTTCGGTACGCTGCCCGCGCTTCGCGCCGCCCGACCGGATTTTGGCGCGGGGCTGAAGGAGGGCGGAGCCCGCGGCGGCAGCCGACGGGGAACCGTCAGAACGCGGCATGCGCTCGTGGCCGCCGAAGTCGCGATGTCGCTGACCCTACTCGTCGGGGCGGGACTGCTCCTTCGGAGCTTCAAGTCCCTGCTCGACGAAGGCGTCGGTCTGGAGGTCGATCGGGTCCTCACGCTGGACTTGCAGCTCGGTGACGACGCCTACTCGGACTCCACCCGGGGGCCGTTCTTCGAGGAGCTCGTGGACCGAATCGCGATGCAACCTGGCGTGGAGGCGGCATCCGCCATCACAGCCCTTCCCCTCAGCGGCATGGGAATTGGAACCACCTTCTTCGATCCCGATCGCCCGCTCCCCGAGGCGGCGGAGAGGCCGGTGGCAGACATCCGCCCTGTTCACCGTGATTATCACGAGACCATGGGCATTCCCCTCCTGGCCGGACGACTCTTCAGCGCACTGGACGGTGCCGATGCGCCCACGGCCGTGGTGATCAGCGAGGCGACCGCGGAAGAGGTATTCGGTGGCCTCGACCCCCTCGGTCGGCGCATCGCGATGCCATGGGGTGACACACTGGTGGCCGAGGTCATCGGCGTGGTAGCTGACGTCCGGCACGACGGTCCGGGTACGACCACCCGGTCCAAGCTTTACTGGGACCACAGGCAATTCGCCGACTTCAGTTTCATGACGCTGGTGGTTCGCACGACGGGTGATCCCGCGTCGGTCCTGCCCGCCGTGCGGAGAGAAGTCCACGCCCTCGATCCGGATCTACCGCTCTACAACGTGCGAACGATGGAGTCGTATCTTTCGGATTCAGTCGCGAGAAACCGCTTCGCCCTCCTGGCCTTCGCCGCCTTTGCGGCGGTCGCCCTCGTGCTCTCAGTGGTCGGCGTGTACGGGGTCCTATCCTACGCGGTGTCTCTCCGGACCCGGGAGATCGGAATTCGTGTGGCGCTTGGAGCAGGCGGCGATGCGATCGGCAGCATGGTGCTGCGCCAGGGAGCGATCGTGGCCGTAGTCGGGCTCTTCGTGGGGCTCGCGGGTGCCGTCATCCTGACCCGCTTCCTCGGAAGCTTGCTGTATGGGGTGACCCCAACCGATCCGCTCACGCTGGCCCTGGTCACTGCGCTCCTGTTCGGAACGGCACTGGCAGCGAGCTGGATCCCCGCAAGACGGGCGGCGAGCACGGACCCGGCGTCCGTGCTGCGCGGCGAGTGAGGAAGGCGCAGAACTCCTAGAGCTCCGCTCCACACCCCTTGCAGTAGCGCGCGTCGGGATCGTGACCCTCGGTGCTGCACTCGTGGCATGCCCTCGTAGACACCTCCCTCTGGCCGCGTACGAGCTCGGTGGTGACGATGCCGGTGGGCACCGCGATGATCCCGTAGCCCACGATCAT
>JAMJQR010000140.1 GCA_023554335.1 Candidatus Benthicola marisminoris | reverse complement strand
AGCAACGTTCGCGGCTACTCTCTGCACCAGCGGATGCTCGACCTGGAGCGAAAGGTCGCCAAGCTGACCCGTCCGCCCGAGTCGGAATCAGGCGGTTGAAGATCCGGGAGATCCGCACGGGGATCCTCCTCCACCCCGGCGCGCGGCTCGTCGAGGACGGGACGACGCCTCCCCTGCCGCGCGGGGCCTCGGGTCGCCGCCAGCTATGGGTGGAAGTCGTCACCGACGAGGGACCGTCGGGTTTCGCCATCGGCTACGCGCCTCCCGGGGCCAGGGCCGTAGTCGACCAATGCCTGGGGCCGGCGCTCATCGGTCAGGACCCCTACATCGTGGGCGAGCTGTGGGCCGAGATGATGTGGCTGGTACGCGATTTCGGCCGCGGCGGCGTCGCGCTGCAGGCAATCTCCACCGTGGACGTAGCCCTGTGGGACCTGAAGGGAAGGGTGGAGGGTCAGCCCGTGCACGCGCTTCTCGGTACGATTCGGCCAGACGTGGTCGCCTACGCCAGCGGCGGTTTCACGAGTTACTCCAGCGCGGAGCTGGTGTCAGAGATGAGGGGCTACGTGGATGCGGGTTTCCGGGCCGTGAAAATGAAGGTGGGTAAGGCCTTCGGCACCTGCGAGGACGAAGACCTGACGCGCGTTGCCGCGGTGGCCGATGCGGTCGGCCCCGATGTCGAACTCTACGTGGACGCCAATGGAGCCTACGGCGTAGAGCAGGCCTCACGGATCTCGGAGCGTTTCGCGTCGCTTGGGGTTCGCCTGTTCGAGGAGCCCGTTCCCCCCCAGGATGTCGCCGGACTGGCGGCCGTAAGACGCTCTAGCCCCGTGCCCGTCGCCACGGGTGAACACGAGTATGAGGCCAGCGGACTGAGGCGTCTGGCCGAAGCCGGTGCGGCCGACGTGCTTCAGCCGGACGTCTTGAGAATCGGCGGAGTGAGCGGCTGGCGGCAGGCGGCGGCCGTCGCCGCCGAACACGATCTCCCACTCATGTCGCACGCGGCGCAGCTGGCCAGCCTCCAGGTGGGGTGCGCGACCCCCGGCTTCGCCGCGGCCGAGCACATGGGTATCCAGACCGAGCTCGACCGTCTCTGGTACCGCGAGATTCCTGAGCCGCGGGCGGGCCGGTGGGAGCCCCCGCCGAACCCGGGCCTCGGGCTCGAGCTCAGCCCAGGGCTCGACGTGGGGTAGGTGCTTCTCAGTTCGCCTTCGTCATCGCGGGAAACAGAGCGTAGGACCCGTATCCCACCACCCGTCGCCTGTCGCCGGCCGTGTCCCCGGAGTTCCGCTCGTCCAGCGCCGCGACCAGGAGATCTCGCTCCCGCGCGGCGGCGAGCAATCCGTTGAGTCCCCGAAAACCGCAGGCGTGCTCCCCGTCGATCACAGTCGGGTCCAGCCGTCGGATCGCCTTTCCGGTCTCCGCATCGATCCGCCTCGCCTGCTCGTAGTCGTGGAAGTGGCTGAGGTCCGTGCTCACGACGATCAACGTCTCGTCGCCGCCCCACACCCGGTTCAATGCCTCCGCCACCTCCACGGGAGAGGCCTCGCCGACGACCAGCGGGACCAGTCGAAACTCGTCCAGGCACTGCTGAAGGAACGGGAGATGGACCTCCAGGCTGTGCTCGGCGGCGTGCGCGTCATCCCGGCAGCGTACGAAGCCGAGCTCCTGAAGCGCCAGGATGGCTCCAATATCCAGGGGGACGGGTCCGAGGGGCGTAAGGAAGTACTCGGCTGAGCTCGTCCCGAGGCCACGAAACGCCACGTGGTGGCTCGGGCCGAGAAGCACCACGCGCCGGATCTCATCCCTCCAGGGGGCGAGCGTCCCGTACGCGGTGGCGGCGATCGGACCCGAGTACATATAGCCCGCGTGGGGGGCGATCAGGGCCTTCGGTCTGCCCCCGGGCTCGACCCGAGCCGCTCCGTCCAGGCAATTGGACAGCGCGCTTCGGAGTGCGGGCGCTCCGGATGGGTAAAAGGTCCCGGAGACCGCCGGCCTCCGAACGCGGCCCTCTTCGAGGCTTTCCCGGCGGATCTTCATCGCGGCCCTTGCCTCCTGCGAGCCTGGGGTCCTGCGATCGCCATTGCGGTGACCGCTGGAAGCGCTAGCCTTATTGGGTACACGCCCCGAGTCTGCGGCTCGGCGTCCGGTCCAACAGCGGAGAGTGAAACACCATGCGACCCATATTCCATACCCGGCCCGCCGTGGCGGTTCCCGCCGGCTGCGCTCTTATCCTGGCGGTCGGCGCCTGCGCCGGTTCGGGAGATCCAATCTACGAGTTCGCGCCGACCGACGCGCCGCTCATGTACACACTGACCAGCGAGGGCGGCAACGAGATCGAGACGCCCGGCGGAGTGCAGGGAGCGACCTACAGCAGCGATGCCCGCATGTCGCTGCAGTTCGAGCCGGCGACGGAAGAGGGGACCCCGTTCACGATCGTCGTGGAGTCCCTGGTTCTCGAGACCGGCGGCGACTTCGGCGGCGCCACCACCGATCTGACGGAGGACCTGGCCGGGAAGCCGTTCAGGGGACTGATGGCCCCGGACGGGTCCCTGACCTTCACGGAGATGCCGGAGTTCGCGCGTGAGAACCTGTCGGTTTCGGACATGCAGCGGGTGGTGTCGGCGGTTCTGTTTCCGCTGCCGCCCGGAGGCAACATGTCGGTGGGAAGCTGGCCTCACAGGGTGGCGCTTCCGATGGGCGGCGGGCTGGAGGGCGAGTCCGTGTACGATGGAACGATGGCCATGGCTGGCGATACCGTGTGGAACGACATTCCGGCTACGCTCCTGGTGTCCGAGGGTGTGGTCCACATGGAAGGTTCGGGTCAGCCGCAGGGGGCACCGTCCGAGATCGATCTCGTGAACCACGTGAACGCCCGCACGCTCTACTTCTGGGACTCCGCGCGCGGCGTCCTGCTGGCCATCGAGGGGAGCGGCGAGGGCGGCGGCGACATCACGACCATGGGATTCAGCATGCCGATGGCTGTCTTCTCGGAGGTCTCCATCGCGCTGGAGCCTTAGATCCGGCTTGCGCAGCGGGCCAGGATCGGCCCGTGGAGAGCGATCGATGAAAGAGAGGCCGCCCGGCGGGGCGGCCTCTCTTGCAGTTTCCACGGCTCGCTGTTGACTTTCGGCCTACTCCTCGGGATCGAGGATCGCCTCGATTCGGGCCAGCGAATCCTGCAGGTGGAGCCGGGTCATTCGATTCGTCCCGGCGCCGAGGCGGTTCCGGATCTGCCGCTGAAGGGCCAGCAGCTCGCCCCGCACCACAGCCCGGATGTCCGATTGGGAGAGGTTCACGTTGGTGAAGTATTCCTCCGCTCCCGAGAATGACGGTCCCGACGGCCCGTCCCC
>JAMJQR010000139.1 GCA_023554335.1 Candidatus Benthicola marisminoris | reverse complement strand
GCGCCCGTCGCGTAGTGGCCGCGCCGCCGGTTGATCGCGCCCTCGGCCGCCGTGTAGTTCTGCGACTCGCCCGTCGTCCACTCGACAACGGCCGTCGTTGAGACCTCCTCGATTCCGAACGACTCGAGGGCGTCTTCCGAGTACTCGATCGTCGAGGCGACGTGCTGGCCCTGCACCAGGCCCGGACGTCCGAAGGCGTTCCACCACGGATTGTAGCCGCCGATCTCCGAGACCTCGTTGCCACCGTCAGACCTCGTCGTCGTAAGGAACATCCTCCAGCAGGCGCCGAAGGCGTTCGCCAGCTGACCCGCCTCGAACTGCGCCGTGCAGGTCTCGGAGGGCGGAAACTCCTGCGTACCGCCCGCGAGGTTGCCCGAAGCTCGCACCTGGATCGAGTCGATCACGGCCCGCGTGACCCCCGCGGCAAGCAGTCGCTCGACGACCGGCACGAGACTCAGATCGTATGCAGTGGTCGGCGGAAACGGTCCCGCGAACCGACCGGTCTCCGGGTCCACGACGGGAATCGAGCCTTCGGTCAGCGGCTGGCCGTCGTCGCCGGCCAGGTAGATGCTGAACGACGCCTCCGTCAGGTTCTGCTGATCCTGTCGTGGCGTCACCGGCTGGTCGACCTGCAGCGAGCGGAGCGTGTGCGGACCGGACTTCATCGAGTTCAGGTCGAATGCCGAAACCGCATAGAAGTAGGTGAAATTGTTATATACCGCAGTGTCGACGAACACGTATGGTATGCCCGAGTCGCGCAATGGCTCGACCGGTCCGATTTTCCGGTCGGCCAGAATTGCCGTATCCACCGTCGCCGATGCGGGATTACGGGATACGCCTGCTCCTGGCGCTCCTCCCGGTCCCCCATTGTTGAACACCAGGCTACCGTCGATCGGGCGGACGAGTGGTTCGTCAGGCGTGGCAGGACAGATCTCACCCGCGGAGTAACCGAACACCGGAATCGTGTCGCCCGTTTCCGGAATCACCGAGAGAGTTCCGACGTCTTCCTCGGGGTGCACGGTTTCGCAGGTGAAGTCGGCAAAGCGCGTATCGTCGTGATCGTACTGGGCCAGAAGCTCGAGCTGACCACGCTCCGTGCCCCGCCAGACACGGTAGCCCTCTACGTCGAGCTCCCGGTAGTTGGGGTTGTAGAGCGCCGACTCCGGGTCTCCGGCAATCGCGTAGAATGGATCTCCCTCCGTCTCGCTGACGCTCGGTTCCCAGAGCACCGTGACCCGGTTGTTGCCCGGCACCAGGTAAAACCCGGGCTGTTCCGGAGCGAAGCCAAGCAGGAACTGGTTGTCGAACACTGTCTGGGCGACAAGAGCACGGCCCAGCAGACTGCCTGGCACGACTTCCACCGCCCGCTGCTCGATTCGGTTCGAGGGGTGTTCCACCTCCGCAGGGTAGATCTCGCCGGACGGTGGTGGACCGGAATAGCGGACCCAGCCCGCGGCCCGCTCGATCGTCTTTACGGCGTTCTCGGAGGCCGACCGAACCTCATCACAGTCCCGTCCGCTCGTGCTGCACCCCCTGGCGCTCGGAAAGCCCGGGTGGTAGGACGGTATTCCCGGCGCATTAGGGTCGAAGTCGGACCTCGTCTGAATGACTCCGGACGGGGAGCCGTCCGGCATCGTCTCTACCGTCGGAGCGATGATGTGCGCGATGGCGATCGTCACGGACTCGCCCGGTTCGAGCGAGAAAGGCCCCGACGCCTGCAGTACCCGCACGTCCGCGTTGTTGGTGGGGATGTAGCAGACCGACTGCTCGACCTCCTCCACTGAGAGAGACCTTATACCGGGCAGTACGTTGCAGGGCCGATCCCCCTGGCTCAGATCCAGCTTTCCCGCCAGGAGTCGCCACCACGCCTCCGTGCCCTGTGGAATCGGGAACTGGTCGTTTGCGAGGTAGGTGTAGAGCGTCGCGAGCGTGATCCCCAGCTCATCGCCGGTGGCCGGATCACGCGGGCTCTGCAGGTACTTGGTGCCGGCGATCCCGGGCGCGTCGATGAAGAAGGGTGGGTAGAAGACCGACGGGGGGAACTGCCAGCCGATGTCGTCATCTGCCACGAAGCCGGCGTGATAGGCGATCATCATGTCGAAAGGAAGGACCGCCGAGCCGAAGTTCGCAAACGGGTATGCCACATCGTAGTCCGACGAGAATCCGGAATAGACCTCCTCGTAGGCCCAGCCACCATCGGGCAGAACATCCTCGCCACCGAAAAAGGTCAGCTCGTTCAAGCGCTGGAACTCGGGGTCGCTGGTCACGTTCTCGAAGTCGGCCACGAAGTAGAGGACCGACTCGTTCCCGGAGGGATAGGTCCAGGCGAGTGAGCGCTGCGTCACGCGAATGCCCATCGGGTGTTCGCGCTGGTCCAGCCTCGCAGGGTCGCCGTCCCAGTAGCGGACCCAGGTATCGTGCTGAGAGGCCGTCTTCCGACCCAGCAGGATCGGTGCGTAGAGCGCAGGGTCGTTGACGTAGGCCTCGGCGGGCCAGTTCGCCAGGTCGTCCGGATCGAGCGAATCGTAAATCTGTGTCAGCGGGAAGCCGTCAGAAGCGTACGCGCCGTTGTAGAACAGGGCTGCCACCGTGTCCCGGCTCCACGGACCCGCGTCACCAGAGGTGATACCCGCGATCTGAAAGCCGGACATGAAGATGTATTTGTCGGGCGTGCCGGTCGGGAAGAACCCGCCGGAGCCGGTCTCGAAGTCATCCTGGCAGATCGCGCCGACGTTGTCGATGGTGCACTGCAGATCGTTCGACGCCAATACGAGTCGTGGCGTGGCCGTGAGAGCGAGCTGGTTCCGTTGCGGCCGCTGCTTCCCACGCGCTTGCTGCGCAAGTCCGCTCCGCGTCCCGTCGACGAAGGGTACCAGAGCGGCGGCCGTGAGAATCGCAGCCACCGCGCAGGATGCTGACCGGGTGAGGCGTGGACGCGCAACGGGACACCAGGGCGCTCTCGAATGACTCATGCAGACCTCATCAGCTGGTTCTCGGCGCAGGTCTCACGGGCCCGTGGTGTCGCATCCAAGATCCCCGGCTCAGAACGCGAGGCGCAGGCCGAGACGAAGCGACTGGTTCGAGGGAGCCAGCGCCTGCTCGCCATTCTCGACGTCCCACTCCTGCCCGAATACACGTTCCTGCTCCTCGACCGTGAACACTCCATCCCCGTTTCCGAACCGCTCCTCGGCTCGCATCAGCATGTACAGGTTGAATGGATTCGCGGGCGATTCCGCCCGGATATCGAAGGCTCGAATCTCGCTGTCGCCGTCCAGACTCGGGTCGGCGAGATAATCGTCGATCGCCAACTCCCGCGCGTACTCGTGGGTCGTGCTGCCCGTTTCCGCGAACACGTACTCGGTGTTGGCGATGTCGAGCGGATTTCTCCAGTCCACGAAAGCCTGCAACAGCAGGGAGCTGCCGAGTCGGAACCCCTTGGTGATGCGCAGATCGAATCCGAACTGCCAGGGCATTTCGAGAGCGCCGAAGCTGGATTCGGCTCCGCTGCCGCTGGTGGGTGGCGCCAGTCGGCTGCGACCCAATTCCTCGAGTTTCGTGAATCGCTGCCCCGAACGAGCGTACAGAATCGTGAATACCCCGAGATCGTTCAGAAACGGTGCAACCGCGCCGCTGTGGAGATAGCCATCAGGAAAGGTGAGGCTGCCGGTGAACGCCAGACTGTGACGGCGTGCCGTCTCCAGCGGCAGGAGCACTTCTGGCGGATTCACGGGCTCGCCGGTCTGAAACGCGAGGTTCGAGGTCGCCCGGCTGGTGAGATCCAGGTAACTCCGGGGATTCCAGCCGGTGCCGCGAGAATCCAGATACGTGTACGAGAGATTTCCGACGAACAGGTCGCTGATCGCCTTGTCGACTCGGACTTCGAATCCCGTCGCCTCGGTGAAGTCGAGGTTCGTAAGCACGTCCCGGTAAACGGTGAAGCCGGGGTTTTTTGGATCGTCATAAGGCAGGGTCCGGAAGGCCAGTGCCTGCTGCTGCTTCTTGTGGAACGCGGAGATGTCGAGGACCAGGCTGCGGCCGATCAACTGCCGATAGCCGAACTCGAAGGTCCGGGTCGACGGGAGTTCTACGTCTCTCTCTGCATCCCAGAGTCCAGCCTGCGATGCTGCGAGGGGGTCGGTGATCACCGAGACGCCACCGAAGAAGGCGGGTGTCTGCACAAAGCGACCATAACTGAGGCGGAAAGTCGAGGTCGGGGTGACGGGAAAGCTGGCTCCGAGGCGCGGGCTCCACTCCGTCTTCGTCGTGGCCGGAATCCAGTTGGGCAGGCAGGTACCGGCAGGATTCTCCTCCGTGACCCCCCCGCAAGGCGCGTCTTCGAATTTCGGGACCCACTGCTGGGCGTTCGTGTTCCAGATGACGTAGCCCGCTTGAAGGCTGTCCGGCACGCTGCCGCCAGAAAACCCTGGCACGCGGGGGACGTCCACGCCGGGGTCGACGTAGTCCATGCGGAGTCCCGCCTCGAGCACGAGGTCCCCGACGTCCAGCCGGTTCTGCAGAAAGGCGCCGATACGGCTGGGGAAGGCGAGATTGACCGTCGGGACTCCGCGATAGAGCCACATCTCGCCTCGGCTGAGATCGATGTCCATGTACTCGCCGCCGATCTTGAGGCGGTTGAAGCGTCCGATTTGCCAGTCCAGCGCGGCACGGGCCTGAAGCCGGTCTTCACTGCGGATCTGCATGCCAGCGTTGGCGGGGCCCTGAATGGGCCACCACGCAACGGAGGCGTACGGATTGGCCCGCAAATTCGCGCCAATTCCATCTACGGTCTGCCGGGCTGAAAGCACGCCGTCCGCGTTCGGGTAGACCGCGGTGCTGTCCTCGAACAACGTTCCGCTTCGGACGGCCTGCAGTTCCAGGAGCCCCGGGTCAAGTGGCGTCAGCCCCTGTCGTACGATGTCTCGGTCGACATGGAACCGCAGGTTGCCAAACTGGATTCCGAGCGGGGGATTCCGATGCGACGTGTACCACGGTCCGCTGAGCGCTCCCTCCTCGAGCCGGTCCGCCTGATAGCTGATGCGAAGGTCGAGCGCCATCTGTTGCGTGGCGGAATGAACCAGAGTCAGGAAGCTGCCGAGGGTGAGCGCATCGCGAGTGTCCAGGCGACCGTCCGCGTTGTCGGCGCGGTAGAGGTCAGACCGATTCGCGCCTCGACCGTAGGACTGGAAGCGGTTTCTCGTGTATCCCAGCGTGATTCTCGACCCTCGGGGAAGCTGCCAGTTCAGGTTGCTCGTGAACAGGAAGGTATCTCGGTTCTGAAACGGGTGGGCCCGACTGTCCCATTCCGTGAAAGCGGGCGCGGCGAGATCGACCGAGTCGACCGCTCCGCCGCCCGCCCCCGCCGAGCTGCGAGGCAGTCGGAACACGGCCGGTTCGCCAGCTGTGCACAATCCCTCGTACTGCGGGAGATCAGGGCAGAGATCGATTCCGTCGACCACCCAGAAGGCTGGGAGTCCTTCATTCTGGTAGTAGGACCTACCGCTCAGGGTACCGGCAAGAAAGAAGCTCACCGGCCCGAACAGGGGACCGCCGAAGTTCGTCTCGAGGCGATTCAGGTTTGTGGTCCACGTCTCCGGCGCCAGACGGTCGGTCTGAAATTCCAGCGATCCGGAATAGCGCAAGCCGCCCGTGCGCGTGACGTAGCTGACGACACCTGACTGTGCCTCTCCGAACTCGGCCGCGAACCCCCCGACGATCACATCCGCCTGCTCCAAGGAGTTCGTCGGCACCGCCAGGTTCTGAGCCGCGCCGGTTCCGAACGACCGCACGAGCACTCCGTCGACGTACAGGGCCTCCTCGTTGGGTCGCCCCCCGCGTATCGACAAGCAACGTGAATCGAATTCACCGTCGAGCTCGTTCGGATCTTCGCAGTTCACCTCGTAGGCACCCGGCTGAATGGCCACCAGCTTCGAAACGTTGTCGACGGGCAGTTCGTCTACGGCTTCTCCGCGCAGGATCGACTTCGTCGAGACCTGGTCCCTGGGCACGAGCGGATTGCGCTCGCCCTCCACGGTGATCGGTTGAAGTTCGACGACGGTCGATTCGAGCTCGAAGTTGATGTTCGTAGTCTGGCCCGCGAGGATCCTCTCATCCGCCAACCGGAGCGGCCGGTATCCGATGAAGCTGGCCTCGATGGACTGCAGACCAGCCGTCACCTCGTTGATGAAGTAGAAGCCCTGGTCGCTGGTGAGATTGCCGAGCGTGGAATTGAGCACTCTCACCTGAGCCCCGACGATCGGCTCTCCCGTCACCGCATCGGTCACCCGGCCCTGAATCTTACCGGTCGTGGTCTGAGCGACGGCGGGTGTGGTGACCGCCAGAAGAACGGGGATCGCCGAGAACGTGAGGCATCGGATGCGAGAGCGAGCGCGTCTGAGTCCGCACGACTGCGGGAGACAGGCCGATTGCATAGCCGCCCTCCATCTCGAAAGTCGAAGGGACTATTGCGGCTGTCGAAATCCGGCTGCACGTCTCGGCTGGCAGCCCGGATCAAGTCATATTCCTGCACACCGTTACGCCGAAACTGCACGGTGCGGGATA
>JAMJQR010000138.1 GCA_023554335.1 Candidatus Benthicola marisminoris | reverse complement strand
CTTCTCCTTGGTGCTGGCGAACTGCGGAATCGCGATCGCGGCAAGGATGCCGATAATCACGACTACGATCAGCAGCTCGATCAGGGTGAAACCCTTCGTGTTGCGGAGCATGAGTCCTCCATCGGTTCTGGTTTGTGAACGCTTTCTCTTCCGAGTTTTGTTTTTCGTTCACCGGTGGAGGACCTTGCCTCCGGCACCTGGTAGTGGCAACCCGTATGCCGGACCGAATATGAACATGCAAAACATTTATTGAGAACGAGTTACGGGATTCACAGGCAGATTGCGACACCCGGTTGCCGAACGCCGACCTTGCACTATGCAAAGTTTACCTGCCGTACTGCAATGGTTTTCGAGTCAGCCTTCCAGATCGTATCGCTTGATCTTCCTGTACAGCGTGCTCGGGTCGATTCCAAGCACCTCCGCCGCCCTCGTCTTGTTGCCCGCCTCGGCCTTGAGCACGTGTTCGATGTACGCTCTCTCGATGACATCGAGGGCCGGGTTGGCGGCCGGGCGATCCTGCACGAGCGGTTCCGGCGGCGCTTCGCGCAGCCTCGCGGGCAGCGACTCCGGCTTGATCGTCGACCCCGCCGTGAGCACCACCGCTCGCTCGATGACGTTCTCCAGCTCCCGCACGTTTCCGGGCCAGTGGTACTCCTTGAGCACCGCGAGCGCTTTGGCCGACAGCTTCTTCGCGCCGCGCGGATCCCCTTCCGCCTGCGCAGCGAGGAAGTGCTCGGAAAGCAGGGCGATGTCCTCTTCCCTTCGATTCAGGGGAGGCAGCTCCAGCGTGATCACGTTGAGGCGATAGAACAGGTCCCTGCGGAAGCGTCCCTCGTCTATGTCCCGCTCGAGGTCCCGGTTCGTCGCCGCTATGAGCCGGACATCGACGGGGATGGCCTCGGTCGCGCCCACCGGGATCACCTCTCGCTGCTGCAGCACGCGGAGCAGCTTGACCTGGGTCGAAGGAGCCATTTCGCCGACCTCATCCAGGAAGAACGTGCCCCCCGACGCCGCGATGAACAGGCCTTCCTTGTCCCGGACCGCACCGGTAAAGCTGCCCTTCACGTGTCCAAACAGCTCGGACTCGAGCAGGCCTTCGGGAAGGGCCCCGCAGTTGAGGGACAGGAAGCGGCGGTTCGCGCGCGGAGAAAGGTCGTGAATGTAGCGCGCGAATACCTCCTTGCCCGTCCCGCTCTCGCCGCCGATCAGGATGGTCGAATCGCTGTCCGCTACGCTCTCCGCCAGCTTGAGCGCGTTCTCGAACGTGGGGCTCGCTCCGATCGGTCGTCCCGCCTTCAGCGTCTGCTGCTTCTTCAGCTCGCGCTTGAGTCCGGCGTTCTCCTGCTTCAGACGACCCCAGTCGAGCGAGCGGCCGAGGACGGCCAGAAGCTCGTCGTTCTCGAAGGGCTTCTGCACGTAGTGAGTCGCCCCGAGGTTCACTGCCTGGATCGCTGATTGAAGGGATGCCTGGGCGGTCATCAGGACCACGGGCGTATTCGGGTTCGTCTTCCGGATCTCCTGCAGCACATCGATACCGCTCATCTTCGGCATCCGGACGTCGGAGAGCACCAAATCCGGGTTGTGCTCCTTGAACGCTTTCACCCCACCGGTGCCGGTCAGCTCGGAAACGACTTCGAACCCTTCTCCCTTGAGCAGGACCGTCAGCGTCTCGATGAGGCTCTGTTCGTCATCGATGAGCAGAATCAGCGGCTTGTCTCGCATTGCGTCTCCTTGGCGGGTCTCTTCGGACTGCTCGCCGTTTACGCCGGGCGCACTGCCGGGTGCACTCGGCCGTTCATGTCGCGCCATCGAGTCTTGGCATGGACTCCTCCTGCGCCGCGTCCGTCGCCTTCGGTTCCTCGGATCTGCCCCTTCCCGTGCGCCTCGGAAGGACCATCGCGAACGTCGCTCCCTGGCCCGGATCGGAGCTCGCGATGAGAGCTCCGCCGTGGGCCTGAACCGCCCGGTGGGCAATGGAGAGGCCCAGTCCGCTTCCTCCAGCACGTCGGGTGTAGAACGGGTCGAAGATGCGCGGCAGATCTTCCGCATCGATTCCCGGACCGTCGTCCACCACGCGAATGCGGACCGGTTGGCCGAGCGACACCTCGGAGGGGACCAGCTCGGGCCGCAAGGCGTCTGCGACCACGTGGACGCTTACGTCTGCGTCCTGGTCGCCGACCTGGACTGCGTTCAGCACGAGGTTGAGAAGCGTCCGGTGCAGGAGCTCCGGATCCCCCCACAGCCCGGACATGTCATCCAGGATCTCCGACGTGATCGTCGCGCGCCCCTCCGCCGCCGGGTTCCGGCGCGCCGTCTCGATCACCTCGGTCACCAGGCGCTCCACGTCGACCGGCTTTCTCTCGGCCACTCCGACGCGGGCAAAATCGCTGAACTCGGCCAGAATACGGCTCAGGCGATCGGCTTCACGCACGATCAGGCGCCCGAGGATCTGCTCGTCCTCGTCCTCCGCGGCACGGGCCGACAGCTGCTCGACCGCGCTGCGGACGGATGCAAGCGGGTTCTTGAGCTCGTGGGCGAGCGACGCCGACAGCTCGGCCACCGCCTCCAACTTGCCGGTGCGCAAGCGCAGGTTCTCCAGCTGCCGGACGGCTCGCTGGTCCTGAAGAAGAACTACGTGCGACGGCCCGGCACCCAGATCCTGAAGCATGGTCGTGCTCACCGCGACCGGGATTGGCTCGGCCGAGGTCCTGCCATCAACCTGCTCCGATTCGGCGAATACCTCCGCCTCCCGATTCTGAAGTCGGCGACCGGTCTCCATGGTTTCCCGGACCGCGGCCGCGACCTCCGGGGCGCGCCGCTGGAGCTCCGGGAGCAGATCGACCCCTAGAAGGCCAGTACCGTCGAGACCGCAGAGCTCCGCGGCCGCGATGTTCATGTAGACCAGGTTTCCGGATCCATCGAGGGTGATGACGCCCGAAGGGATGTGCCTCAGGACATCGGCGGTGTCGAGGCGAAGGCGATGCAGCTCCCCTTCGACGGAGCGGAGCTCGGAGCGGACCTGGCGGAAGCGAGCACCCACCAGGCTGGCCGCAACTGCGACCAGCATGATGACCACGACCTGGAGCACGAGGGTGACCGGGTTCGTGTCGGGATTCAGGGTCAGGTTCAGGAAGAGGTACAGAACGCCAGCCGAAAGAGCCGTCAGCACTGCGGAGCTCAGCGGAAGCACCAGGGCGTATCCCGCCGCCAGCGCGATGAAGAGCGATACGAACGGGCTCCCGCTCCCACCTGTGATGTGGACTACCCCGTTGAACAGCAGGACATCCAACGCAGCCTGCGAGTACAGGAACCCCAGGCCGATTTCGCGACCCTTGCGGTGACTGTAGCGGTAGGCGATCGGCGTCAGAAAGGCGGCGGCGGCCAGCCCGATGACCGCGATGAGCGGGAATTCCGGCGACAGCGCCCCCGGAAAGTCCCGCTCCAGCAGGTCTCCCCAGAAGATCGCGGACCCGAAGACCGCGAGCGAGGTGACG
This sequence comes from Candidatus Benthicola marisminoris, assembly GCA_023554335.1. Taxonomy (GTDB): domain Bacteria; phylum Gemmatimonadota; class Gemmatimonadetes; order Palauibacterales; family Palauibacteraceae; genus Benthicola; species Benthicola marisminoris. Next base: position 250 of record JAMJQR010000138.1, on the reverse strand, counting down.
AGTCGAGCCGCGTAGATCCAGTAAAGAACCTGAAGCGGCTCGAGCAGCGTGGCGGCGCGGCGATCCGACCTGCTCGTGCGTAGCAATTCCTGGTCGTTTCCCGTGCTAGGTTTCACCTACCGGGGATTCCCCGGAACCCACCATCGCGATGCGCTACAATTAGTATGTGTCGACGGAACCCATCTTAGAGATATCGGTGCAGAACGCAAGAGCAGGCGGGAAAAGTGGTCCGCTCAGCGCCAGTCGGGGG
>JAMJQR010000137.1 GCA_023554335.1 Candidatus Benthicola marisminoris | reverse complement strand
ATCTACAGTCCTGACGTCCGAATTGCTGGAAACGGAGCGCTGCTTGTCCATCTATCTCGTCGTAGGCGCGGTAGCCTTCGGGGCTTCTCTGCTGACCCTGTTCTCCGGCTTCGGCCTCGGCTCGCTCCTCGTGGCCACTCTGGTCGTGTTCTTCCCGGTCGAGGTCGCGATATCCGCTACGGCCGTGGTCCACCTGTTCAGCAACCTCCTGAAGGTCGGTCTTTTCTACAGGAAGGCCGTGCTACGAGTGATCGTGCGCTTCGGGATTCCGGCCGTGATCGCCGCGTTCATCGGGGCGCTGGCGCTGACACGTCTGTCAGAGGGCGCTCCTCTCCTGACGTGGAACGCGGGACGCCGGGTGGCTGAGATCACGCCGCTCAAGCTGATCATGGGAGTGCTCATCGCCGGCTTCGCGGTCCTCGACCTGGCCAGGAGGCCGGGCGCAGGCCGGATGGACGAACGGTGGTTACCCATCGGCGGAGCCCTCTCGGGCTTCTTCGGGGGCCTTTCCGGACACCAGGGGGCCTTTCGCGCCGCCTTCCTGAGTCGCCTGGACTTCGAGCCCGAGGCCTACGTGGGAACGCAGGCCATCCTGGCCACCATGGTGGACGTGGCGCGGTTGCTCGTGTACGGAGCCGCCCTGTATGCGGGTCACATGGCGATGGTCTCGGGCCGGCATCAATGGACGGTGGTGGGCGTGGCGATCCTGAGCGCGACGGCGGGCATCCTGTTCGGTCGCCGCTACCTGCGCAAGACTACCTTTTCTTCGCTGCGCACTCTCATCGGCGCGCTCCTGCTCGTGGTGGGAGCCGGCCTGATCAGCGGAATCCTCTAGAAAGCGAAAGGCCGGCCCCCGAATGGGGACCGGCCCTCCATGGCCGCGCCGGACTGGGGAAAGCAGCCTCCGGCTGGCCTTTCCTGCTGCGGCTTACGGCGCGGTGTGAATCCCCGTCGCCTTGGCTGACAACTCTTCCAGCGTCTTGGCGCTGTTGCTGCCACCAACGCCGTCACCGTCCACGTGGCACTGGTAGCAGGCGAAGTCCAGCGTGACGCCGTCCGTCGGCGTCGCGACGAGCGAGCCGTCCATGTTGAAGAAGGCGTCCTTCCCGACAGCCGCCGGGTTGAGCGCGAAGATGTGCGTCTGCACGTCACCTACGTAGATGTTCTCGGCCACCGCGGACTTGGTTGCCTGCGGCATGTGGCAGGTGATGCAGCCCTCGTCGCCCGTTCCGAACGGAATGTGCGCGTTGTTCGCGGCCTCCGACGGGTGGCACGTCGAGCAGGACTCGATGAAGCCGCCGTTGTCGTAGCGCGTGCCGAGGTGGGGATCATGGCAGTCGTTGCAGCCAATGAGCGCCGAGTGGGCCGAGTTCTGGTACTCGTTGTACTGCTCGTGATGCCGGATGAAACCGCCGCTGGCCGGGATGTCCGCGTTGATGCCGCCGCGGTTGTGGCACGAGCCGCAGAATTCGTCCGATGTGTCGGTCGTCAGGGCCGCACCGGACGAGACGTGGTTCACGCCCGGTCCGTGGCACTGCTCACAGCTGATCCCCTGCTCCTCGAACGTGCCGAAGAAGCCCGTGAGCCCGTCCTGATTGTTCGTGGCGTCCCCGTCGTCCGAGTCCACCCAGCCAGTGGTGTGGCATTGGCCGCAGTCGTACGGCTTCAGCTCGCCCGCGAAGTAGTCCGTCCAGATCTCGGGCAGCAGGTTCCACTGGTTCTCGCCCGCGGCCGGCGTGTAGATGTAGCCCTGGTTGAACTCCTCGGTGCCGATGAAGCGGGCCTTCCAACCGTATCCGCCGATCACGTAGCTGAAGTCGTCCCACGTGGTCCCGGCGGGCGTGGGCAGTGTCGGCTGACCGTTCGGGTACGTCGGAGCCGCACCCTCGACCTTGTTTAGCTTGTACGGGTGGCCGGACTGCTCGAACACGGCCGTGTAGGCTGCCGGGTGGCAGTCCTGGCACGCCGAGCCCGTCACGTACCCGGCCTCGGAGAACTGCACGACGGCAAAGATGTCGGTCGTCTCGTCCTCGGCCGTCTGGTTCGACGCATCCTTGGCCACGCCCTTGATGATGACCCCGTACAGCGTCTCGTCAGGGGTCGTCCAGTCAAACGTGGCGCCCTGTGCGTCCGTCGTGATCGCGGTCTCGGCCACGCCATCGGCGGTATAGCTGAGGTCCACGCCCGTGACGGCGTTGTCGTCCGTCGCCGTCCAGGCGATCGTGACCGTGCCCCCGGGAAGAACCGCGGCACCACCGGATGGCGCGGTCATCGTGATCTCCGGGGGATTGTCCGTCGGCGGCGGCGTCGTGCCTCCGTTGTCGTCGTCGCCGCACGCTCCGACGCCGGCCACCAGGCCGATCATCGCGATGCTGAGGACGAACTTCTTGAAGGGGTGCATTCGTGCGCTCTCCTTGAACGTGCCCGCGCGGGCAGCCTCGTGTGCGGCTCGAAGCCGCGCTGATCTATCAGGTACAGCAATTGCCTCGGTAAATATACGGAGCACGGAACGTACCATAGTACCCATAGCGCCACAAGTGGCTTTTATTTAGGGAGATCACTACAATCGAGGGGTTGATCCCTAAGGGCAGACTGGGGACATAGTTGCACAATCGTGCCCTGGCTTCCGTGACAGAGTGTCTCGGTTTTCGACTACGGTTTTCGTAAACGATCCTCGACTAGCGAGGAGTCGCAATTGGACGAAGTACAGCGAGAGATCCTGCAATCGTTCTGGAAGATCCACGTGCTCCACCACGCGGCGGAAGGACCTGTCTACGGTCAGTGGATGCTCCAGGAACTCCGGGAGCACGGGTACGAGGTGAGCCCGGGCACTCTGTTTCCGATGCTGGCCCGCATGGAGAAGAGAGGCTGGCTGCGCTCGGAGCGGGACGAGAACGGCGGCGCCAGGGCACGCAAGGACTACTATCTGACCGAGAAGGGAGTGGAGGTCTTGGAGATCGTCCGCCAGCAGCTCAGCGAGCTGCGGGCGGAGGTCGGCAAGGACTCGTAGAACCGGGTCTCATTCCGGGTCCGTGGGGCCCCGACGATCTTCCACCAGCATTCCATCCCGAAGCTCGATCACGCGGCGCCCGAACGGCGGCGGCACGTGTCCACCCGAGGCCATACGAAACTTGCCCTCCCGGGAATCTCGGTGTCTCTTCCCGGGGCGGCGCGACAGGCGCCGACATCGAACAGACGAGAGGCTAAAGTCATAAGTACAGAAGAAGCAGACTCGACCGCGCCGTCCGCCCCGGACGCCGCGATGGACCCCGGAGCCCCCTTCGCCGCACTCGGCCTGCACCCGCTGCTCGTTGAAGCGCTGGTCAATGTAGGCTACAACCAGCCCACCGAGATCCAGCGACTCGGCATCCCCGCCGCGCTCTCCGGTACCGACGTGCTCGGAACTGCGCACACGGGTACGGGAAAGACGGCCGCCTTCACCCTGCCGATGATTCAGCGGCTGGCGGGCGGCGGCCAGCACGGTCATCCGCGCGGCCTGGTCATCACCCCCACGAGGGAGCTGGCCCAGCAGATCGGTGAAGCCGTTCGCCGCTATGGTGCGACGTCGTCACTGGAAGCCGTGGTGGTGCACGGCGGCACGCGAATGGGCCCGGAGATCGCCGAGCTGAAGTTCGGGTGCGACGTCCTCATCGCCACGCCGGGGAGGCTACTGGATTACGTGAGCAAGGGGATCGTGAAGCTGTCCCGCGTCGAGGTCCTCGTGATCGACGAGGCCGACCGGATGCTCGACATGGGCTTCATCGACGACGTGAAGGAGATCGTCGCGTCCACGCCCCGGGAACGGCAGACCTTGCTGTTCTCCGCCACAATGCCCCCCGGCATCATGGGCCTGGCCACGGACCTCATGCGCGACCCGGAGCGAATCAACGTCGGCCTGGAGTCGGCGGCGGAGGGAATCCGCCAGGTCGTGTACCCGGTGGATTGGCCCAAGAAGCACGAGCTCCTGCTGCACATTCTCGGGAAATGGACGACCGGCCAGGTGCTCGTGTTCACGCGCACTCGGGACACCGCCGGCTATCTCACGAGCTTCCTGGAGAAGCGCGGTCTTCCCGTCGCCGGCATGCACGGCGCCATGCACCAGCGGGAGCGGGACAGGAACCTGAAGGCGTTCCGCGAGGGCGAGCAACGGATCCTTGTCGCCACCAACGTCGCGGCGCGCGGTCTGGACATTCGCGGGATCGAGCACGTGATCAACTTCGACGCGCCGGAGGACCCGAGGGACTACGTGCACCGGGTCGGGCGCACGGCTCGCGGGGACGCCACGGGTGAGGCCTACACGCTCGTCGCCCCGAACGACTGGCAGGCCCTGCGGCAGATCGAAACGCTGACCGGCGAAGCGATTCCGCGCGAGTTCGTCGAAGGTTTCGAGCCGAGCTCGGCGCCGCCGGACGCGCATATCGCCGCCACCGCCGAGCCCGAGAACGAAGAGCCGCGGCCCGAACGCACGCTCCTGAGGCAAGGTCGCCGAAGGCGCTGACCGGACGTCTGCCACCGACGGAAATGCGGGCCGGCCAGCGCCTTACTATCATACCGGGTCTTCTTCGACCGATCCGGTGGGCGGGCTCATCGAACCAAGAGTGAGACCATGATCCAGGAATTGTACACGCCGCAGCAGATCGAGCTGAGGAACAAGGCCCGGGACCTGGCCGAGAACGTCATGCGTCCCGTCGCGGCCAAGTACGACGTGGAGCAGACCTACCCGTGGGAAGTCCAGCATGCGATCCGGGACGCCGGCCTGTCCGGCGTGTGGATTCCCGAGGAGTACGGGGGAATGGGTGGCGGAGTGCTGGACCTGTGCCTGGTCGTCGAGGAGTTCTCTCGCGCGTGCGGCGGAATGGGCGTCGGATTCGCCGTCAACGCGCTGGGTTCCTTCCCGATCCTGGTCGGCGGGACCGACGAGCAGAAGGAGCGCTGGCTGCCCGGTATCGCCGCCGGCGAGAAGCTGATCGCGTTCGGGCTGTCGGAGAAGGACGCCGGTTCAGACGCCGGAGCCATGACCACCAGGGCGGAGAAGGACGGCGACGAATACGTCCTGAACGGGGACAAGAAGTGGAACACGGGCGGCGCGGTTGCCGCGTACAACACCATCTTCGCCGTGACCGAACCGGGGCGTGGCGCGCGTGGCGTGTCGGCGTTCGTGGTCGAGGAGGGCACCCCGGGCTACACGGTCGGCAAGCACGAGGACAAGATGGGCATCCGCTGCGTGCCCGTCGTGGAGATTCACCTGGAAGGCTGCCGCGTCCCGGCCGACAACCTCCTCGGCGGCTCGGTAGGACGGGGCTTCAAACACGCCATGATCACGCTCGACCGGGCCCGGCCCGGCGTCGCCGCGCAGGCCGTGGGCCTGGCGCAGGGAGCCCTTGACCTGGCCCTCGAGTATACGCACAACCGCAAGCAGTTCGGCCAGTCGATCAGCTCGTTCCAGGGCATCCAGTGGATGCTGGCCGACATGGCCACCCAGATCGAGGGCGCGCGGCAGCTCGTCCATTCGGCCGCTCGCACCATCGACTCGGGTGCCAAGAACATCACCCGCATGTCCGCCATGTGTAAGCTCCTGGCGACCGACGTGGCGATGAAGGTCACGACCGACTGCGTGCAGCTCTTCGGCGGGTACGGCTACTGCAAGGACTACCCCATCGAAAAGTACATGCGGGACGCCAAGATCACGCAGATCTACGAAGGCACCAACCAGGTTCAGCGGCTGGTGATCGCGCGGGCGCTCATGCGCGAGGCGGCAAGCGGGAAGTAGCCCCGGAGACCCGTTCATCGGGTCCCGCGCAGCAACAGGCGTTCAGCCCCGGTCGCAACTCCAGCGGCCGGGGTTTCGTAGTTACGGGCATGAACGATGGCAGCGGCCTTTCGACGATGAGCTCGGACGCAGCGGCGAGGCAGGCGCTCCGTGTGGCGCTAGCGGAGCTGCTCGTCGTGGCCGACAACTGGCGGCACCTGTACCTGGACACCGCGCCGGGAGAAGAAGCGGAGGCGATGGAACTGCTCTCCCAGGTTCTCGGCCTTCTTTCCGACCGGGCTCGCGGGGCCCTGGAGGTGGACGGAGCGGACGTGGATGGGCTCGTTGAATGGGCGCTCGCGGACATTGCGGACGAGCTGACCTGAACCCGCAGCCGTTTCCGGATGGGAGAGGGCCCTCCGGCACTTCGCCGTGAGGGCCCTTCGAAACCGTCTGGTTGCTAGCGGCCCGTCAGCTTCCGGGCGGAAAGTCCTTCATCATCTTCTCGACCGCGTCGTCGATCAGCTGCTGACGCTGCTCGGGCGATCGACCGGGGTCGATCGCGGCGGTCGCGGTGCCCGTCCAGACCAGGTTCTTCGTCGCGACATCGAAGATACCGACGATCAGGGTGCCTTCCTCCCACACGTTCTCTGTGGTGGTGCTCATCCCCATCCCGCCGTATCCGCCCCAGCCGTAGCCACCCCAACCGTAGCCACCGCCCCACCCGGTGTTCACAGTGTTGTAGGAACGGCGCTCGGCTGACGTGCCCTGGTAGCCGACCGCGAGATCAGCGTTCGAGCCCTTCTGGAAACCGCGGGCTACCAGTGCTCCGTCGATCGAGGAGCGGATCCGGGAGTCGGTGATCGAGTCGATGTCATCGCCCTCGGTATCGAGCCAGGTGTAGGTCGAGTACTGGGTGAAGTCCACCGCTGGATCGTAGTCGGCCGTCGTCGAGATGCCGCTGCACGCGCCCAGCAGAAAGGCGGCGCCGACCGCCGCCAGTGTGAGAATTCGCACGTCCGTCTCCTTGTTCGTCATGAAAGGCCGGGCGCCCGAGAGCACGCCGCGGCGCAGGGATCAGCAGTTGTTACGCCTCTCCTGTCCTATCGGTCCCGTGTACGAGATCACGGTCACGCCAGTGCAAGATAACGGTTCGCGATCGTCTGCACGCGGAAAGGCTCCAGGTGTTCGTCGAGGATCGCGGGCGGGGACGACACCACCCGGTCGATGGCCTGGGCCAGGGACTCCTCGGTGAGGTCGGCGAGCCCTACAGCGAGGTCTCCCGTGAGGATCTCTTCCGGACCGTGCGGACAGCGGGTGGCCGCCACCGGCGTCCCACAGATCAACGACTCGACGATCACGTTTCCAAATCCCTCGAAGTCCGAGCTCAAGACCAGGGCCCGCGCGTGCTTGATGTATGGATAGGGATTCTGCTTGAAGCCGACGAGGTCCAGGCGGTCGAACACCGAACGGGCCCGGGCGGCCTCGGCCACCGTGATGATCTGCTCGCCGGTTCCGGTTCCGATGACCACCAGCCGGCCGTCGTAGCGGGCGCGAGCGAAGGCGCCGAACAGCCGATCGTGGCGCTTCTGCCGCGAGAACCGACCGACGCACACGATGTAGTCGCGCCCGGCCAGCGGGCACGGTTCCTCGGACAACCGGCGGATCGTCTCGACGTCGAACGGGTTGTGGATGACCTCCAGCCGCGAGGGGCGCGCCCCGAGGTCCTCCACGAGGTCACGGCCCACGCCCGCCGAAATCGCGACGACCTTGCGCCCACCATAGATCCGTCTCAGCCGCGCCTCGCGGCGCCATCGCTTGAAGCCCGACGTGGGGTACAGCTGCTCCACCGATAGCGGATTCGGGACGCGATACCAAGCCGCATCGGCCAGATGGCTCGCCAGTACGATCCGGTCGGCGGTCAGGAGCGTGGACACGATTAGGTCCCACGGGCCCCGGTCCCTAAGCGCTCGATCCAGGATGCCTGCCCTGCGGCGCACCTCGCCGATCTTGCGAAGGCGCCGCGGACTCGTGTCGTAGCAGGGAACGAGCGTGACCGCCTCCGGGAGATCATACGCCCTCTCGTCTCGCAGCGTCGCGATGGTCACGTCGTGGCCACGCCCCGCCATCTCGGAGGAGAGTCGGATCACCGACCTTTCGGCTCCACCGCCGGCCAGGCCGTCGACCACAAAGAGCACCCGGAGTCGGTTCGACGTCCCGCTCGTCATGGCAGCGGTCTCTTGCTCCGGTCGCCGCCACCGGGATGATCACAGGCCAAGGCATAGGCTCGTGCGAGCCAGCGAAGCAGAACGGTGCCCGCATCCTCCGGATCCCGCCCGAGGACGAGGATTCCGTCCTCGTGACCGCCCATGGCGAGGATCCGTCTCTCCGGAAGCACGGTTTCCCGGTACAGGCGGCCCACCTCCCGTGCCATCGCAGGAGTTCCGTTCGGAACATCCGGATCCGTCTCGGGCAGACGCAGGGCCCTCCTCCGTCGCCACAGAACCGGACTGTGGCCGTGCAGCACGCACTGCACCAGCGGGCTGGCGTCGTACGCCGCGGCATGCGTCATCGATTCAGACGATGGAAGGACCGGACCGTGACTGCGCACCCGGTTCGAGACGTAGTCGTATCCCTCCACCACGGCGAATTCGTCGAGTCCGATGCGTCTCTTGCCTGAAGTCTGAGAGCCGGTGATCAGGAACGGCCTCCGTCCAATGGCCGCGTTTCGCGGGCCGACCCGGGCGCTGACGTTCCCGTAGCCCGCGCCCTCGTAGCGCGAGGGGTCCTGCCCGACCAGCCCGGTCAGGGCCATGATCTCGCGCCATGCCACCAGTGCGCACGCCAGCTCGCCGTATCGACGGGGCTCCAGGTCCCGCCGCTCGTG
>JAMJQR010000136.1 GCA_023554335.1 Candidatus Benthicola marisminoris | reverse complement strand
GCCCCGCATCAGCTCCTCGGCCTCGGCGTTCCGGCCCTGCGAGTTGTACAGGACCGCCAGGTTCATCTTGGCCGGGATGAACAGGTCGTCGATCGCTATCGCCCGGCGGTAGTACTCCTCCGCGAGGTCCGGTTCGCCGCGCGCGACGTACAGGTTGGCCAGGTTGTGCCCGGCGAAGGAGAAGTCGAGCGAGTAGCGCATCGTCTCCTCGTATTCCCGTGTCGCTTCCTCGAGCGCCTCGATCTGGTAAGGCTTCAGAAGCTCCCGGGGCACGGCCGCCAGCCGGACAGCCGCCTGCCCGCGCACGGCCGTGGCCGGATCGAACAGCAGCGGCGCCACCAGTTCGGTCAGCTCCGATGGGTCCGTGGTGTTGAGGGCGGTGGCCGCAGTGTGGCGTATCAGGGCCTCCTCGTCCTGTAGAGCGGCGTTGATGGCCCGCGTGGTCGCGGGGCCGGGGTAGCCCCGCAGCAGGCTGAGCGCCGTGGCGCGCACGATCGTGGGATACAGGGGGTCGCCGGCCAGCCGGATCAGACCCTCCGCGGCGTCTGGCTCACCGTCGCGGCCGGCCGCGAGCACCGTGCCGTAGTGCGGCTTCCTCGCGCGTCCGTACCAGTCCACGTAATGGTCGGTGGCCCAGGCGTCCGTCTCTTCCTCGTGGCAGCCGGCGGCGGTGCAGGCGTTGGGCGTCCCGATCTCCAGGCTGAGGTCGGGCCTCGGGATGCGGAGGCTGTGGTCGGCGCGCCAGTCTACCACCATGTAGGGACGCTCCGGCATGTGACACGTAACGCACAGCGTGCCTTCGTTGGGCTCGCCCGCTTCGGTGAGATCCTCGTGGAAGTGGTGGTCGTACGTGTCGTACGTCTCGGCGGCATGGCACTGCCCGCACAGCTCGTTGCCCTCGAACTTGAGCTCCAGGCTGTGCACGTCGTGGCAGTCCGAACACTGCACGTCGTTCCGATACATCTTGCTCTGGACGAACGACCCCCACACGTACACCTCTTCCAGGATCTGCCCGTCGGCCTCGTACAGCCGGTCCTCGAGAAGGGCCGGGATCAGGTGATCCATGAGATCGGCTTTCCCGTGCGCGTAGTCGCCGAGCTCCGTGCGCCGCGAATGGCACGGGGCGCACAGCTCTACCTGCTGCCGCGAGGTGATGCCGGACGTGGGAACCGCCAGGTCGTAGTCCGGCACGTCCGGGCGGGCCATGGGCGGAAGGTCGGCCCACGCCGCATGCCGCGACCCGGGGCCGTGACACGCTTCGCAGCTCACGTCGATCTCGGACCAGGTGGTCGAGAAGGTCTCCGACTCCGCGTCGTATCCCTTCTTCAGGTTCGTGGAATGGCACTCCGCGCACATGCCGTTCCAGGTCTGGGCGCTGCGGGTCCAGTGGAGCCAGTCGTCGGGAGGTATGTCCTGGTCCGGGTAGAGATGGAACCACTCCTCCCGCTCCGTGTCCCAGGCGATCGACAGGGTCTGGTAGCGGCCGCCCGGGAACGGCAGGAGATACTGCTGAAGCGGCTCCCACCCGAACGTGTAGGCGACCTCGAACTCGGCCATCTCGCCGCCGGGGCCTTCCGTGAAGACGAAGTAGCGCCCATCCCGCTGATAGAAGCGACTCACGACGCCGCGGTGCTCGAACTCCGCGTCATCGAAGTCCCCCCGTACAGTCGAGGAGTCCGCCGGGGCCATCGCCAGGTCGTGGTGCGAGCCCTCCCAGGCCCGGGTCGCGTCCTCGTGGCACTCAGCGCACCGCTCGCGCCCCACGAACGTGAAGGCGGGCGCCAGGTCCTCGGCGGCCCAGGCAGCCCGCTGGCGGCTCTCCTTGACCGCGTACATCGGCAGTGACAGGACGATGACCGCGGTCGCCGCCACTCCTGCCACCTTCCAGCGCCTGACAAGGTCGGCGTTCATGCTCGCGCCACCTGCGATGCCTCGAAGTGGCTTCGCTTCACCGTCCGCGCCGTGTCGACCTTCACGATTCCGTTCTCGATGCGGACCGGATGCAGGTCCAGGGCGCGCGGGGCCGGAGGGTTGATCACGTCACCCCGGATGTCGTAGGCGGACGAGTGGCAGGGACACACGAACTGGCTTTCGTCCGCCATCCAGGGCACCGTGCACCCGAGGTGGGTGCACTCGCGCGATACCGCCAGGAATCCGCCGTCCGTAAGCCGCGTGAGGTAGAAGCGTCCCGCGGGGAAAGCGGTGACCGAGCCGGGGTCGAAGCGGTCCACCGGTCCCGCGACCAGGACGCCGGCTTCTTCTCGCGGTCCCTTGCGCGGGCGCAGAAACTCCACGGTGAGCCACAGATACTCGGCGAGCGCCAGCCCACCGAGTCCCAGCCACAGGCGGGACAGGAACGAGCGCCGACTCGTGTCCAGGTCTCCCGACTCAGGGCGGACGTCGCGCCGATCGACCATCACGGGTCCCTCCTCATGGCGCCCACGGCCAGGTCAGAGCCATGCCCTCTCCGCGAAACCACACGCCCACCGCGGTGAGGATGACCAGGGCCGTCGCCAGGAAGGCGAAGCCCGCCTGCAAGATCTCCTGCCGGTTCCCGCCGTACTGGCGGCCGGCCAGGCGGATCACGGCCCAGGTGAGGCCGAGCGCCACCATCGCCGGAACCAGTCCTTCCGCCAGCCCCGGCGGCAGGCCGCCCAGCCACTCCGACCAGCGGGTCACGTACTCGTCGAGCAGGACCCACAGCGGAGTGAGCGCCAGCGCCGCCAGCGCTCCGGCCACGGCGAGCGACCGGCCCGTTTCCGAGACGAACCACCGGCCCTCGAGGGGCTCTTCGTACCGCAGGTAAGGGATCGCGAGCAGCCCCAGCAGAGCCAGGCCCGGCAGTACGACCACGGCCCAGGTTGGATGGAAGTGCAGAAGCAGCTCCTGGAGACCGAGGAAATACCATGGCGCCTTCGCCGGATTCGGGCTCATACCGGGGTTCGCCGGGACTCCCAGGCCGGCATCCACGGCAACGGCCAGAACCATCACCAGGGCCACCAGGGCCAGGCCCGTCACGAACTCCCTGAGAAGAAGCGACGGGACGAAGAGCGTCGTCGCCGGCCGCGCTTCCGGATCGTCGTCTGGCTCGAGCGGAATGACCACGCCTCCCGCCTTGCGAACCCTCCAGAAGTGAAAAGCCATCAGCCCCACGAGGGTGACCGGAATGACGGTCGTGTGAAACGTGTAGAAGTTGATCAGCGTGGCCGCGCCGATCTCGGCGCCGCCGCGTGCCACCCTGACCAGGCCGTCGCCGATCAGCGGCACGTAGTCGAGCATCCCGGTGACGATCGTGATCGCCCAGAAGGAGAGCTGGTCCCAGGGAAGCAGATAGCCGGTGAAGTTCGCGGCCAGCACCACAAGGAGCAGCAGCACGCCGAGCACCCAGTTGAACTGACGGGCCCCGTGGAAGGCGCCGGTGAAGAACGTGCGGAGCAGGTGGAAGAACGTGATGACCACCAGGAGATTGGCGCTCCAGTAGTGCACGTTCCGCACGAGTCCGCCGAACCGCACCTCGCGGCGCAGGGACTGAATGGACGCGTACGCCCGGTCGGGTGACGGCTCGTACACGAACATCAGCAGGACGCCCGTGAGAACCAGGAGTCCGACCAGGGTCGCCGCCATCCCTCCGAGCCCGAACGTGTGCCGGAACGGAAGCGTGCGCTCGGGCACCCGGACCGGCCGCATGTGAATGAGCAGGTGGTTGAGGACCACTCGCTTGCGCTCGCGCTCCGTTCTCGGCGCGATCGGCGCGGGAAACACCGATTTCCAGATGCGCACGGGAAGCCGGCGCTCCGCGTGATCTTCCTTACGGCCCTCGTCGCGGACCACCCGTCGTCAGACCCCGAAGCCCCAGCGCAGGATGAACTGCCACGACCGGTTCCTGAGCCGAAGGTTCTCGATGGCGTCCGAAAGACCGTACGAGTACCTGAAGTCGGCGGTCAGAGCCGAGCGACTGAAACGGTACGAGAAGCTGGTGCCGAACGGCACGCTCCATTCGGTGCTGGCGAACGACCAGGTGGGCTCCGCCTGCTCGCAGTCCTCCTTGGCCCCCTCGTTCTGGCTCACCTGGCAGGAAGTCTGGAAGGCAAGGGCGATTCCGCCGTACAGGTTCCAGTCCCACGTCGGACTCAGACCGACGACGAGCTGCGCGGTGAGCGGCAGCTCGACGTAGTCCAGGTCGAAGTCATCCCGAATCCCCTCGACGGTGCCGCGCCCGCCCTTCTGGACCCAGTTGGCCTCGAACTGGAACGCGAGGTTGGATTCGAGCCGGTAGTTACCCCAGCCGCCCATCAGGGCACCCCAATCCGAGTCCGTTGAGGTGATCAGGGTGCCGCCCATGCTCGAATAGGTCGCGCCGGCGGCCACTCCCAGCGACAGCTGGGCCCGGGCGGGACTGGCCCACGCCAGGGCCACGAGGATCATGCCCAACGTCGCAAACCCGGTGCGTCTCACGTTCAGCTCCTTGCGGTCATTCGGAAGACTCCGGACGGCCCGTCCGTTTCATCCACTCGAACACGGTCCGGCACGTCCGGCAGTAGTACTGGCTGACCGACAGCGCGCTGCCGAAGGCCGAGAACTGCTCGGTCTCCCGGCCGAGACAGAACGGGCATTCGACCGAGTCCGGCATGGCTCCGCTGTGGAGCGTCGAGCCCAGCGACCGGCGCGCGGCGGAATCGGTCATCGGTCAATCCATCAGCATGGTGCGGTTCTTGTCTCCCCGCACCGCGGCCAGCGTCTCGTCGTTGAGCCCACCCTCTCCGGAGCGCCTCCGCGCCGGGTCCCACCCCGTCCAGTCCAGCTCCGGCACCGCCCAGCTACCGTCCGTGACCCCGGCCAGCTCGAGACCGGCCTCGGCGACGGCGGGCGCAACCCGATCCAGCCATCGTGCCCTGAGCTCATCGGGTCCGGCGTCCGCGATTCCAGCCTCCGCGAGTCGCACCACGAGCCCGGACCCGCCGCCGAACCAGCGCAGACAGGAGATCCACGCCGGTTCGAGCGCTTCCTCCAGCGCGGCGCGGCCCGCGTCGGTCTGCGCCACTCGCGCCAGCCAGCCGCGCCCGTGCTCGAAGTGGAACCGCTCCTCCTCCAGGACCTTCCGGACCTTGTAGTGCAGGGGCTCGAATCGACTGTCCTTCAGAGACTCGATCTGCACCGAGAGGGCTGCGTCGAGCAGGAAGTTCAGCGCTACCAGGCCGGTCCATTCGGCGGGAGGCTCGTCCAGCAGCTCGGAATTAAGGTATTCGTCCGCCTCGCGCTCGTGCTCGAGGTGGGCCGGGTCCTTTCCGAAGTCCTTCAACATCGCGTACAGGATGCGGGAATGGCCCCACTCGTCCTGGGCCATCGCGGAACACGCGATGCCCGCCTCCAGGGTGGGAGCGCCAAGCAGCCACTCGGCGTACCGCATGCCCAGCAGACGCTTGTTGTCGGCCAGGGACAGCAGGAGCGACGCGAGGTCCGCGTGCAGTTCTTCCGGAACGTCTACGGCGGTGCGGTATCCCGCCGTTCCCTTCTGGCTCATGTGGCCTCCGCCGGACTCACGGTGAACGGCGACTCGTCCCGGTTCACGGCCTCGAAGGCCTCGCGGGGTGCCACCACCATCTCGAACCACTTCTGCTCGTCGTACGTCTGCCACGCGTACGCTCGCGCCAGCGACCCGTTGGGCGCCGAGATCGTCCCGATGTGCTCGAGACGGTCTTCCCGCTTCTGCCGGGCGAAGATCTCGTACAGGTGCTCGCCGCTCAGGTGGCCCATCTCTCCTCCAGATTCGGTCAGATCGAGACGCCGGCTCGGCGGAGGGCGTTGCGTCCCCGTTCCGTGATCCGCTCGGTAGTCCAGGGTGGGTCCCACGTGATCCGCACGTCCACTTCGGCCACCCCCGGTTCCGCCAGCACCCGGTCTCTCACGTCCCACTTGATGAACTCAACGCACGGGCAGGCGGTGGCCGTGAGGGTGAGCGACACCGTAACGCTCGCCTCTGCGGCCCCGTCCGGCTCCTTCACTTCCACGCCGTACACCAGGCCCAGGTCCACGAGGGAGATCGGAAACTCAGGGTCTGGCACCTCGTAGAGGGCCCGCCACACGCGCTCCTCCAGGTCCGCGGGCGGAGTCTCCCACTCCGGGATCTCCAGGACGAGGTCGGGGTTGCGGCCCATGGCATCCGCGAAGACCGCGGAGAAGTCCACGCCCCGGTCGAGCTCGGACTCGTAGCCCGCGTCCGCCGTCGGGTCGGACGACGGGCCGGGCGCGGGCAAGCCCGCACCGGATCGCCGGATCTGTACCAGGCGTGAAGTCACTCTCGTCCTCAGGCCGCCAGCAGGTCTTCGACCTGGAACCGGCTCCGCCGCACCGACTCCACGAACTGCTCGTTCATGGGTCCGCGGGCACGCCACCGGTCCCACACTTCATCCCAGGTGATCGTCTCGTCGAGCAGCCATACCCGCTCGTCCGCGTCCCACGCGATGGGAAGCTCGTACTCGAGGTCGACCTCTCCGGTCTCCTCGTTCGAGTGGGCCGGCACCCGGATGCCGAGCTGCTCGCACAGGGGGACGACGGCCTTCATCCACGTCATGCGGAGCTCGTCGTTGGTCATCCCCTTGAGCTTGAAGTCGAGCTGCGCGTTGTGGCGTTTACGGTCATCGGGCAATCCGAACCACTCCACCCCCATGGGGAACATCCAGTCCACCGCCCTCTGAACGAGGTCGCGCCCTTCCCCGCCCGCCTCGCACAGCCGGCGCATCCACACCTCGCCATGCCTCAGGTGGAAGTTCTCCTCCATTCCCACCTTCACGAGGGCCCGCTTGAGCGGTCCGTACGAGGTGTTGCGGTGCACGTCCGAGAGCAGAGTGATTCCGGCCCGGTCGTACAGAGCGTTGGCCGTCACCAGCTCGGCCCAGTTCGCCAGCGGCTGATCGAACCCGAACGGGTTCTTGAATTTCTCTGGCGGTCGATCGTACAGCAGGTAATCCGTGTCAACGCCGAGGTCCTGGAGCAGGCGATACGCGATGTTAGCGTGGCCCATCTCGTCCTGGATTATGGCCGTGGCCGAGACCATTGTGTTGGTGGAGGGGGCGTCCTTGGCCGCCATGTAGTAGGCGGGGGCGCTCATGAGTTCCGTGTCGCCCTGCACCGTCAGCTGACCGATCAGTGCCTTCTTGTACGTCTCGGTCATGTCCGCCTCGGACTCGACGATGAACCCTTCCTGGATCTTCCGCTGCAACTGCTCGTCCGTGAACTGCGCCATTCGCTCCTGCCTGTATGAGCCGGTCAAACGCTCCCGAAGGCGATCGTTCACCGCCGGGCGGAAAGAGTTCCAATGTAATGAGTGGTGCAACCGGCGTGAAATGCGCGTCCTACCATGATCCGGCGATGAGAGCGCGAGCTAAAATCAGATGGGGGATGGTTGCTGCGCGCGAGCAGATTCCCAGGACCCTTGCGTGTATGCATAATTAATGCATATTTATCTGTATGAGAACTACATTGAACCTCAACGATGAGTTGGTGAGGGAAGCGCAGCGCCTCAGTGGACTCAAGGGCAAGACCGCGGTCATTCATGC
>JAMJQR010000135.1 GCA_023554335.1 Candidatus Benthicola marisminoris | reverse complement strand
ATCGAGCTGGCGCCGGAAGACGACTGAGCACTGTCCGACGGCGCTGCCGGGCGAGTACGCTGGTCAACTCGCCGGGCGCATTCTACCTTCCCCCCTCGATTCACGGCCCGGCCGAGCGTCGCCGGGCCGTCCAACATCACTCGAATCATCGACGGGTATGCGATGAGCGACTCCATGCTGAGGGTCTCCCTCCCCGACGGATCCGTTAAGGAACTCCCCGCCGGCTCCTCCGCCGCAGACCTGGCTGCTGGCATCGGTGCCGGCCTGGCCCGCGCCGCCGTCGCCGCGAAGGTGAACGGCGAACTGTGGGATCTGAATCGTCCCCTGCCTCCCGATGCGGACGTGGCGATCGTGACGCGCGGTGACGACGATGCGGATGCCCTGTATGCTCTGCGTCACTCCACCGCCCACGTGCTGGCGACCGCCGTTCGCGACCTGTTTCCGGGCGCCGGCATCGGCTTCGGACCGCCGATCGAAAACGGCTTCTACTACGATTTCGAGGTACCCGAGCCGTTCACGCCGGAGGACTTGGAGAAGATCGAGGCCCGCATGGCCGAGGTCGTCGCGGAGGGATACACGTTCGACCGCCGGGAAATCGACCGAACCGAGGCGGAGGACCTGTTCTCCGACGACCCACTCAAGCTGGAGCGCTTGGCGGAGATCCCCGAAGGGGAGACGATCTCCACCTACACGGACGGTCCGTTCACCGACCTGTGTCGGGGTCCACACGTCGCCTCGACTGGCGAGATCCGCCACTTCAAACTGCTGTCCGGGGCGGGCGCCTACTGGAGGGGCGACGAGACGCGCCAGATGCTCCAGCGCATCTACGGCACGGCTTTCTACGACAAGAAGTCCCTGTCCGCGTACCTGACGCAGCTCGAGGAGGCGAAGAAGAGGGACCACCGGAAGCTTGGCCAGGACCTGGACCTGTTCAGCTTCCACGAGGAATTCGGGCCGGGTCTGGTGGCGTGGCACCCGAAAGGCGCCCGCATCCAGATGGCGCTCAGGCGGTGGATTGAAGATCTGCTCCTCAAGCAGGGGTACGAGTTCGTCTATACACCCCACGTCGCCAGCGAGTCGCTGTTCCGTCGGTCGGGCCACCTGCCTGCGTATGCCGAAAACATGTACCCGAGCATGCAGGAGGACGGGGAAGGGGACGCGTTCCGCGTGAAGCCCATGAACTGTCCAGGGCACACCATGATCTACGCGGCCAGGCAGCGCAGCTATCGTGATCTTCCGCTGAGGCTGTCCGAGATCGCCAACGTGTATCGCTTCGAGCGGTCCGGCACGCTCCATGGTCTGCTCCGCGTCCGCATGCTCACGATGGATGACGGTCACCTGTTCTGCACTCCGGATCAGGTGGAAGATGAGATCTTCACCTGCATCGACCTGATCGACGAGGTGATGGGCACGCTGGGACTCGAGTATCGGCTTGATTTCTCGACCCGGCCCGAAAAACGCATCGGGGCCGACGAGGTGTGGGACCGGGCCGAAGCGGATCTAAGGCAGGCGCTGGACCGGGTCGGTCGGCCTTACGGCGTCGACGTGGGCGGAGGCGCCTTCTACGGACCGAAGATCGACATCAAGTTCAAGGACGCCATCGGACGTGAGTGGCAGGGCGCGACGATCCAGCTCGATTTCAATCTGCCGGAGAGGTTCGAGCTCGAGTACATCGGAGCGGACAACAAGCCGCACCGACCGGTGATGATCCACCGAGCCATCTTCGGGACACTGGAGCGCTTCACCGGTTTCCTGATCGAGCACTTCGCCGGCGCGTTTCCGGTGTGGCTCGCTCCGGAGCAGGTGCGGGTCCTGCCCATCACCGATGAACAGGCGGAGGGTGCGGCAGCGATCGTGAGCGTGCTGCGCGACGCGGGGGTCTCCGCCGAGATCGACGTTCGCTCGGACACCCTCAACTACCGCATCCGGGACGGAGAGCTCAACAAGGTGCCTTATCTCCTGGTGGTCGGCGGACGGGAGCTCGAGGCGGGCACCGTGGCCGTGCGGGCGCGTGGCGCTGAGAAAAAGCAGGTGGTCATGCCCGTGCAGGAGTTCGCCGATCGGATTCGTGAGGAGGTCCGCGCGCGGGCGCTCGTGCCTTGAGAGATCCGCGGCCGCTGGCGACGCCTTCCACTGACGGGCCGCCCTGGACCCGCCGGCACTTCCTGGCCGTGTCGGGAGGTGGTGCGCTGGCCGCGGCGCTCCCGTGGTCGTGGAACGGGCGCGGGGCGGTAGACTGGACCGCTGTCGTCCTCGGCTCGATCCAGGACGGGGGGCTGCCGCAGGCCGGGTGCTACACCGATCGGTGCGAGAGGGCCCGGTCCGATCCCCACTACGTGGCCTCTCTGTGTATCACGGAGCCCTCGTCGGGCAGGGCCTTCCTGGTTGATGCGACGCCCGACCTCGTGCGACAGATGGACCTGATCCCCGGCGATAGCTTTCGCGAGCGAGCGGCTCGACGACGCCCCTTCGAAGGGATCCTGCTCACGCACGCGCACATCGGCCACTACCTGGGCCTGGCCCTGCTCGGGCGCGAGGCGCTCGCCATCGATCGGACCCCGTGTTACTGCAGCGCTCGGATGGCCGACTTCCTGGCGACGAACGGGCCGTGGAGCCTGTTGGTGGAGGAGGGGCGCCTCGACCTGAAGGTCCTGATGCCGGACCGCCCCATGCGCCTGGCGCCAGACCTGGAAGTGACGGCGCTTCCCGTGCCGCACCGGGACGAGTACTCCGACACCTTTGGTTTCGTGTTCCGCGGCCGCAGCCGCTCGCTCCTGTACCTCCCGGACATCGATCGCTGGGACGCATGGGATCGGGATATCGAATCGGTCGTCGATGCGGTGGACATCGCGCTGCTGGATTCCACGTTCTACTCCGCCGCGGAGGTGGGTGGGCGGAGCCAGGAGCAGATCCCGCACCCGCTCGTGACGGACACGATGCGTCGCCTCGGTCACGCCGCACGATCCGGTCGGACCGTGGTGCTAACCCATCTCAACAACTCCAATCCCGTACTGGACGAGGGAAGCCCCGAGCGGGCGGCTGTGCTCGACGCCGGGTTCGCCGTTGCCAGGGCGGGGCAGAGATACGCGCTGTGACGGAGAGCGTGCCTTCTCTCGCCACCGATCTCACCCGGGATGCCGGCATCGCGGTGCCCCTGATCGGCGGCGCCATGTACCCGTGCGGCAATCCGGAGCTCGTCGCGGCCGTGTCGGAGGCCGGGGGAGTCGGAATCGTCCAGCCGGTCTCTCTCACCTACGTCCACGGACATGATTTCAGAGAGGGCCTGCGCTACATCCGGCGCCTCACCGACCGTCCCATCGGTTTCAACGCCCTGATCGAGAAGTCCTCCCGCCGATACGGAAAACGCATGTCGGAATGGGTCGACGTGGCCCTGGAGGAGGGTGTGCGCTTCTTCGTGACCTCTCTCGGCAACCCGGCGTGGGTGGTCGAGCGCGCGCACGCTGCAGGTGGCTCGGTCTATCACGATGTGACGGAACGCAAGTGGGCGCTGAAGGCGGTCGACGCAGGCGTGGATGGTCTCATCGCCGTCAACGACCGTGCCGGGGGGCACGCGGGCCCGAGATCGGCGGAGGACCTGCTGGGAGAGGTGGGGGACCTGGGCTTGCCCGTGGTCTGCGCCGGAGGAATAGGCACCGAGGACGACTTCGTCGGGGCTCTAGGTCTGGGCTATGCTGGTGTGCAGATGGGAACGCGGTTCATTGCCACGACCGAGTGCAACGCCAGCGACGCGTACAAGAGGGCGATCGTCGAGGCCGATGCGAGCGATGTGGTTCTGAGCGAGAAGGTGACGGGGGTGCCGCTGGCGGTCCTTCGGACGCCATATGTGGAGGCCATGGGGACGAAGGCAGGCTCCGTTGCGCGGCAGTTGCTGCGCGGTCGGCGGACCAAACACTGGATGCGGTCCTTCTACGCCGTCCGTTCCGGCATTCGCCTCGCGCGTGCCAACCGGGATGAGTCGGGACGGCGAGAGTTCTGGCAGGCCGGGAAGAGCGTAGCCGGGGTGACCTCCGTCGAGCCGGCCGGTGACATCATTCGTCGGTTTGCCTCCGCTGCTCGTCGCTGAGCACTTCCTCCGCTGTCGTGCGCATCCTTTCGGCGGTGACGCGGTGATGTGAGGCGTCCCAGGCAGCGGCCCCGCTCCGGATCAGGATGGCCTGGGGCGACTCGTGCCGGATCCCGAGGCGCTCGGCTGCTTGCCGCGAGAGGCCGCGGTGCCGAATCACGTCGATGCCGAACACGCGAAGGGCGCCGTCTTCACGGGAGTAACGCTCGACCTCGGCCAGGGCCCTGCGACTGGTACCGCAGCGGGTCGAGTGTTTGAAAAGCAGCGCCGCCGGCAGGTCGAAGACCTGGTCGAGCTCTTCGGTCGTATCGATGAATCGAATCCCGGCCTGCCCGGATCCGGCTTCGTAGTTCCGACCGGTCATCGT
This sequence comes from Candidatus Benthicola marisminoris, assembly GCA_023554335.1. Taxonomy (GTDB): domain Bacteria; phylum Gemmatimonadota; class Gemmatimonadetes; order Palauibacterales; family Palauibacteraceae; genus Benthicola; species Benthicola marisminoris. The sequence goes on along the minus strand of JAMJQR010000135.1, from coordinate 31,463 downwards.
TTCCCCCGCGTCATCCCAGGAGCTCGCCCCGCAGCACCGTGACGGCAGCGCCGGCCAGGAGAACGCGGTCGCCCCGTACTCCCACTCCCACGATCCCGCCGCGCTCGGAGAGCTGTCGCCCCACCAGGTCCGCCACGCCGAGACGATCCGACCACCAGGGACCGAGGCAGCAGTGGGCCGAGCCGGTGACCGGGTCCTCGTTCACGCCCACCGCTGGCGCGAAGAACCGGGACACGAAGTCGATTCCGTTCGATACCAGCGCGTCCGCCGATGCGGTCACCATTACGCCGCGAACCGGCAGGGTGCCGATTCGCTGGTAATCGGGGGATAGGGATCTCACGGTGTCCTCATCGGCCACCTCGATCAGGATGTCGAAACGGTTGCGGGCCACGGCGACCGGGGAGGCTCCGCCCAGAGCCTCCAGGAGCCCCGGCGGAGGCTCACACGGCTCCGCGCGCTCGGCGGGGAAGTCCATTTCGATCCTGTCGCCACGCCGCGTCGCCGCCAGCCGACCGCTCACCGTATCGAACAGCGCTGCGTCGCGCGTGTCCAGGTGGCCTTCTTCCCACAGAACGTGGGCGGCCGCCAGCGTCGCGTGCCCGCACAGCTCGACCTCCACCGCGGGAGTGAACCAGCGGAGGCCATATGCGTCGCCGGCCGGGTGCAGGAACGCGGTCTCGGACAGGTTCATCTCCCGCGCGACCTTCTGCATCCAACCCGGGTCGGCCGACTCTTCCAGCATGCACACAGCCGCAGGGTTGCCGCGGAACGGCTAGTCGGTGAACGAATCGACCTGGTACATTTTCATGACTTGCTGCCTTCCGGGAATGCCCGCTCGGGATACAGACCGGCGAGTCCATCCGGGCTCGCCTCGCACACGCCCCGCTCCGTCACGAGGCCTGATACCAGACGTGCGGGAGTCACGTCGAACCCGAAGTTGGCCACTGGTGTTCCAGCGGGCGTGATCCGCACGGAGCTCTGGCCCAACCCGACCGCGTACCCCCGGACCTCCGACACTTCCTCGTCGGCTCTTTCCTCGATGGGGATCAAGTCCGCCTCCCCGGGGCCCAGGGACCAATCGATCGAAGGTCCCGGCACGGCGGCGTAGAAGGGAACTCCACAGTCGTTTGCGGCGACCGCCTTCAGGTAGGTGCCCATCTTGTTGCAAACATCGCCGGCCGCGGTCGTGCGATCCGTGCCGGTAAGGACCAGGTCCACGCGGCCCGTGCGAAGCAGGTGGCCCGAGGCGTTGTCGGGGACCACGGTATGGGGCACGGACTCACCGGCCAGCTCCCACGCCGTCAGGGCCGCGCCCTGGTTGCGCGGCCGGGTCTCGCTGACCCACACGTGCACCGGAAGGCCCGACCGGTGCGCCCTGTAGACAGGCGCCAGAGCGGTTCCCCAGTCGACGGTGGCCAGCCACCCCGCGTTGCAGTGGGTGAGGATCTGCAACGGGCGATTCCTGCCGGACACGTGGTCAAGCCGGCGCAGCAAGGACTCACCGTGCTCGCCGATGGCGCGGCAGAGAGCCACGTCGGCATCGGCCAGCGCGGCTGCGATCTCGAACGCCGCCTTCTCCCGTTCCGGCTCCCCCAGGGGCGCGAGCCTGTCGAGCACGTGCTGAACCGCCCAGCCCAGGTTCACGGCCGTGGGCCGAGTGCCGACCAGGCGTTCGGCCGCCGCAGCGAGCTCCGCGTCGGAGGGATCCGCCCGCGCCGCCAGTGCCAGGCCGTATGCGGCCGTAGCTCCGATCAGGGGCGCCCCACGCACCCACATCTCGCGAATCGCCCGCTCGGCATCTCCCGCGGATTCCAGACGCACGAATCTCACCTCGTGCGGAAGCCGGGTCTGGTCCAGCACCTCGGGAACCGGGGCACGGCCTCCTTCGGAAGACAGCCTGATCGACCGCGTCTCGCGCCCCATTACGCGCATGTCATTCCTCCCCGTTCACAGGTAGGGAGAGAAGAGCCACGCGGCACCGTCGCGAAGCTTCACCGGGAGGGAACGGCGGTCCAGCTCGTCCCGCGAGAGCGGCCGGGCGTCGTTGATCTTCTCGGTCACGAGCTCGTCCAGCTTCGTCACCAGCTGCTCGTCGTAGCACTCGACGTTGAACTCGAAGTTCAGGCGCAGGCTCCTAGGGTCCCAATTGCCCGAGCCGAACAGCGCCCAGCCGTCATCGACGAGCATCAACTTCGAATGGTCGAACGGGGACGGACTCAGCCACACGCGAGCGCCATACTCCATGACCTGTGCCAGCTGTGCGCGCATGGCCCAGCCCACGATTCTCAGGTTCGACCTCTCCGGGAGTACGATGTCGAGGCGCACACCGGCCATTGCGACCACATTGAGGGCGGTGAGCAGAGCCTGGTCGGGAAGGAAATACGGGGTGACGATTCGCACGTGCCGATGAGCCGATCTCAGGCCCGCGAGGATGGTCCAGGACAGCTTCTCGAAATCGTCGTCCGGGCCGTCGCTGATTCCGCGCGCAGCCGATGGACCGACCGGTTTGAGGGGCGGACACCAGAGTGCGCCGGGCAGCTGTTCGCCGGTGGTGTGGGTCCAATCCTGCGCGAATGCGTCTACCAGCTGCGCAACGACGGGCCCCTCGAGCTTGAAGTGCAGGTCCCGCGTCGGGTAGCGCGTGCCAAGGGCCAGGTAGGAGCTCTCTCGGATATTCATACCACCTGTGAACCCGACGCTTCCATCGACCACCAGGATCTTTCGGTGGTTTCGCAGGTTCACGTATGGCATCCGCCACGGGACCATCCCCCCCCCGAACTGGCCCACCTGGATTCCCAGCTCGCGGAGCACTCCGGGAGCCCTTGGCCTGCTGTAGGCGGCACCGACGCCGTCGATGAGAACGCGCACGTGAACTCCTCGACTGACCGCTTCGGCAAGGGCGTCGGCGAACTCCCGACCCGCCCGGTCCATGTCGAAGATGTACGTGGCGAGCGCAACGGACGTGCGCGCCTCCCGGATCGCGCGAAGCATCTCGGGGTATGCAGCATCCCCGTTTCGCAGTGGCTCGATGCGGTTTCCCGCCAGCAGCTCGTTTCGGGTGACGCGATCGACGGATCGAGCCAGCTCCCGAAGAGACTCATCGAGGGGTGGAGCGGGAAGCGGCGGCGTCAGAGTTGCAGGCAGGCGACGGGGGACGGGGACCCGGTCCATGCTGGCGTGGATCTCGGATCCGCGCCGCTTGATCCGATTGATTCCGAATACGAGGTACAGCAAGGAGCCGACGACCGGGGCCAGCCAGGCCAGTCCGATCCAGCCAACCGCCGCGCGAACCTCGCGCTTGTGCAGCAGGATGTGCGCTGACACGAGCAGCGACAGGAGGAACGCGAGCGTGGCCGCTATGTACGGCCAGGCGGTCTGGAGGAGTGTCACGCGCGGGCTCTCCTGGCTGTGGAATCCCCGTTGACGGCAGCACCGTGAGGCACGTTACCTTACGTGTCCGCCACCGGGCGCAAAAGGCTTCAACACCGCTCTGAGGAGTCGGATGAGCAACGGGCCAGGACTTACAAGGGCCGGCAGATTTCTGCTGATCGGGGCCGCGTTCGTGGTGCTGGTCGCGGGTGTGCGGACCGCGGAACCGATCCTGGTTCCGTTCCTGCTGGCGGTCATGCTCGCCATCATCTGCGCGACTCCGCTCAGCTGGATGCAGCGGAAAGGGCTGCCAACCTGGCTTTCCGTTCTGATCATTGTCCTCGCGTTGCTGGGGATCGGGACCATGACCGGGACTCTGATCGGGACCTCTCTAATCGATTTCACGCGTTCACTCCCCGGCTACCAGGTCAGGCTGGAGCGGGAGGTCGCGGAGCTGGTGGTGTGGTTGTCGTCGCACGGCTTCGAAGTCTCGGGCCAACTGCTCGCCGAGTCGTTCGACCCGGGCGAGATACTCAGAATCGTCGGCCGCATCTTCACTGGCGTCGGGGACGTACTCGGCAAGATCGCGATCATCCTGATCATCACCGTGTTCATCCTGCTCGAGATCTCTGGCTTTTCGGCCAAGGTTCGTTCCGCCTTCCCGGACACGAGTCAGAACCTGATCCCCTTCGCGCAGATAAACGACGACGTCCGGCGCTACCTGGCTCTCAAGACGCTGATCAGCTTCGCCACGGGTGTCCTCGTCGCGGTGTGGCTCAGCATCATAGGGGTAGACTACGCACTGCTCTGGGGTCTCCTGGCCTTCCTGCTCAACTACATTCCCAGCATCGGGTCCTTCATCGCGGCCATTCCGGCCGTCATGCTGGCCTTCCTCCAGTTCGGCCCGGGAGACGGAACGGTGACCGCCATCGGCTACCTCGTGATCAATACGGTCATCGGCAACTTCATCGAGCCGCGGGTGATGGGTGAGGGAATGGGGCTGTCCACGCTGGTCGTGTTCCTTTCCCTGATCTTCTGGGGCTGGGTTCTCGGTCCGGTCGGGATGCTCCTCTCCGTGCCTCTGACGATGATCATGAAGATCATCCTCGAGGCTTCCGATGACACGAGGTGGATCGCGGTCCTGCTCGGGTCCCGTCCGCCCGAGGTCGTCGTGGGGGGACCCGGCGATGACCCCACGCGGTGGGTGGGGTCGTGATCGACTTCGGGCCAGCGGATGGTCGCGACCTCCTGGAGCTGATCCGGGCCTCGGTGATCGGGGAGGATGAGGCGGTGCCTGGTCCTTTCGGCCCGCGCCGTGTCACCTACGCCGACTACACCGCGTCCGGCCGCTCGCTCTCGATCATCGAGGACTTTCTGCGTGAAGCCGTGCTTCCGCTCTATGCCAACACGCATACCGAGAGCTCGGGCACCGGGCTACAGACCACGCGGTTCCGCGAGGACGCCCGGGCCATCATCCGGCGCTGCGTCGGGGCGACCGATGAGCACGCGGTCATCTTCTGCGGAACCGGCTCGACCGGCGCGATCGACCGACTGGTGGGAGTGCTGAACCTTCGAATACCGGCGGATCTCGATGATCGCTACGAGCTGAGCGGCCACATCCCGGCGGACGAGCGTCCGGTGGTGTTCATAGGCCCCTACGAGCACCACTCGAACGAGCTGCCGTGGAGAGAATCGATCGCTGACGTGGTGACGATCCACGAGGATCTCAGCGGTGGAATCGATCTGGAAGAGCTGGAGACGAAGCTTCGAGAGTACGCCGATCGACCGCTGAAGATCGGTTCGTTCTCGGCGGCATCGAACGTGACCGGCATTACCACACCCGTGAGCGAGGTGTCAGTCCTTCTGCACCGATATGGAGCCCTGGCTCTGTGGGATTTCGCGGCGGCCGCTCCCTACGTTGGCATCCGAATGGGCACGCCCGGCGAGCCCGGCTACGACTCGGGTGACTACAAGGACGCCGTCTTCATATCTCCGCACAAGATGATCGGCGGGCCGGATACGCCCGGTCTGCTGGTGGCGCGGCGGGAGCTTTTCTCGAATCGGGTCCCCGACGTGCCGGGCGGCGGCACGGTGTCATACGTGAATCCGGACCATCACCGATACTTCGAGGATCCGGAGCTCAGAGAGGAAGGTGGTACGCCGCAGATCATCGGCTCGATCCGGGCCGGGCTCGTTTTCGCGCTGAAAGAAGCGGTGGGACTGGAGGCGATACGCGAGCGTGAGGAGGATTTCATTCGCCGGGCGATCGCCTCGTGGGAGGCCAACCCGGGGATCGAGATTTTGGGTGACCATTCCCACGAGCGCCTCTCGATCGTGTCCTTCGTGATCCGGAGCGGCGGCCGGTACCTGCATCACAATTTCGTGGTCGCGCTGCTGAATGACCTGTTCGGCATACAGTCCAGGGGTGGCTGTTCGTGCGCCGGGCCTTACGGGCATCGCCTGCTCGGAATCGACCTTGAGAAGTCACTCGAGTTCGAGCGTGAGATCAGTCGAGGTTGCGAGGGCATCAAGCCGGGCTGGGTACGCGTGAACTTCAACTACTTCATCTCGGAGACGGTCTTCCAGTTCATCCTCGACGCCGTACACTTCGTGGCCCGCCACGGCGAGCGATTGCTGGATCAGTATGACTTCGATCCTCACACCGGCCTGTGGAAGCACGTGCGTGGGCGCAGCGACCCGCCGGCCAGCCTCTGGCAGATACGCTACACTCCCAACGGGATCGAATCTCCCAGGCACCGGTACTCCGCGACCGAGGGCGAGCTTCGCGGCTACCTCGCGCAGGCGAAGCGCATCGTCAAGGCAGAGGGCGCGGACGAATCCGCACGAGGAAGATGCACGAGCGCCACCACGGGCGACTTCGAGCACCTCCGTTGGTTCCCCGTGCCGGAGGAGCAGATGCCCGCCGTCAGCCGGCAGACGGATCGTCCGGGCTGAAATCGATGTGTCGATGACTGCCGTCGCAGAAGGGCTTGTTCCTCGAGGCTCCACATCGACACAAGGCGGCCGCGGCTCCGCGCACCGCCGATCCATCCGATCCGCTTAGCGCGAAAGGGCCCTCGAGCACGAGGGGTCCGTCGGCGCGGAGCCGGATCGTGAGGTCTGGCCCGCCTTCGCGCTCCGCTGGCTTCACGTGAGCGGTTTCCACGGTTCCCGGGTCACGGAATCCTGCTGCCTTGTGGGCTCCGTCGCAGTACGGCTTGTTTCCGGAAGCGCCGCACCGGCAGAGGGCGACGCGCGTCTCCCGGCAGAGCTCTCGCCTCTCGGCATCGAGGATGACCAGGCGCCCGGTCGCGAAGACCGGACCGTCGGCTCCGACGCGGAGGCTGTTCGAGGGAGGGGGCGCTTCCGCCGGGCCGCCATCCCGCCTTTCGAACGAGAGGGCTCCGGTAGGACAGCGGCTCACGACCCGGGCCACGTCCTCCGGCGACGCGCCGTCCGGGGAGATCCACGGCCGGCTGTCCGGGTTGAAGACCGCTGGCAGTCCACCCACGCACTCGGCGGCGTGGATACACCGCTCCGCCTCGAAGCTGACTGCGATCCCGTCTCCCTCATATTCCCTGCTTCGACCCATCGCATCCCTCCCCTCGGTTGAACCCTGAGCTTAGCGCCACCCGGTTCGTCGCAGCCACTCTTCGTACTCCCGCGCCTTGCGGCTCGGGTCGGCGGGCGGGACCTCGCCTGAGGTCCTGGCTGCGAGCCGCCGACGCGCCAGATCTTCGTCCAGGGGCGGAAGCCCGACCGCGGCCCGACGGGCGTCCACGGTGTCCTCGTCCCGTATCGGCAGGCAGCGCAGGACGCCCTCCTCGTCCCAATCCAGGATGGTGCCGTACGTCTGCGGCTCACCTTCCAGCGTCTGGATCCGATCCTCCAATCGCGCGAGCAGGTGCCGCGGTGTCGAGCCGGCTTCCACGGATGCAGCGAGCAGCTCCCGTCCGCGTCGCATCAGATCCGGGCGCGAGATCGAGTGCATGAGAATGGTCCAGGCGGCGGTCTGCCCGTCCGCCCCAAAACGCTCCGCGTCGGGCCAACCGTGCCGGCTGAGAATGGCCTCCAGCCCGGCGGCGTTCTCCAGGTGGACTTCTTCCATCCGGCGATCATAGGACTCGAACAACGTTCCGCACCGGACGAGATCCTCACGAACCACCTGATCGCGCTCCAGCATGGCGAGGAGGAGTCGCCGTGCGCCCTCCGGTCGGCTTCGCTCGCTGTTGCGCCCGCTGTCCCTCGCCATAGCTTCTCCTCCCATCATGCAGGAACGCCTGATTGGACTCTATCGGGAACACTTCGGACAAGCCCCGTCGGCCGTATTGGCCCTGGCCGGGGACGGGTCGAACCGTGCCTATCGCCGCCTGCTCGGCCCCGACAGCGCGCCCATCATCGGGGTGATGGGGCCCGACCCGGAAGAGAATCGGGCCTTCCTGTCTTTCACGCGAGCCTTCCATGCGATTGGCTTACCCGTACCGGAGCTCTTCGCCGTCGACGAAGAGGGCGGGGTGTACCTCCTCGAGGACCTCGGCGACACGACGCTGTTCGATGCCGTGGACGAGGCTCGAGTGCAGGCGGGCGGGGAGTTTCCCGAGGCGATGATCCCCGTGTACCGAGAGGTCATTCGCTGGCTTCCCCGCTTTCAGGTCCGGGGAGGGGAGGTGGCGGACTACTCCGTGGCCTACCCGCGGGAGGCGTTCGATCGACAGTCGATACTCTGGGATCTGAATTACTTCAAGTATCATTTCCTGAAGCTGGCACATGTCCCCTTCTCGGAGGCGCGCCTGGAGCGCGACTTCGAGACTCTCGTGGAGTTCCTCCTGCAGGCGGATCGCCGGCACTTCATGTACCGGGATTTCCAGTCGCGAAACGTCATGCTCCTGGATGGTACTCCCCGGTTCATCGACTATCAGGGAGGCCGTCGGGGGGCACTCGCCTACGATGTTGCCTCGCTGCTGTACGACGCCAAGGCAGATCTGCCTGCCGAGCTTCGGGCGGGCCTCCTCTCCGAGTATCTTGACTCGCTGGAACTGGAAGTGCCCGTCGACCGGGACCGATTCCGGCACGAATTCCAGGGATATGTCCTCGTTCGAATCATGCAGGCCCTCGGCGCTTACGGGTACCGGGGCTTCTTCGAGCGCAAGCCGCGCTTCCTGAAGAGCGTCCCCTTCGCCGCTCGCAACCTCCGCGAGCTGCTCGATGGCGGGCTGCCGGTGGTCGTTCCGGAACTCGAACGCGTCTGTGCTCACATCGCGAGCGGATGGTCGGGACCCGACTCGCTCCCGAGTCATGCCGGCCTGACGCTGCACGTGTTCAGCTTCAGCTACCGGCGTGGCTACCCGGAACCCGTCGACGGACACGGGGGCGGATTCGTCTTCGACTGCCGCTCGGTACGCAATCCGGGCCGCGAGCCGGAGTACCGGGGCCTGACCGGCCTGAACCCGTCGGTCGTGCGATTCATCGAGGGAAACCAGGCCACCGAGGCGTTCTGGGCCGGCGTTCGGGACCTGGCCGAGGTGCACCTGTCCGAATACGCGCGGCGCGGCTTCGAAAGTCTCACCGTCTCGTTCGGCTGCACCGGAGGGCAGCACCGCTCGGTGTACTTCGCCGAGCGACTGGCAGGTCACGTGCGCGGCGTCTTCCCGGAGGTGCGCGTGAGCGTCCACCACCGTGAGGAACCCTATTGGCCTTCATCGGCGGACACCGCGTGACCGGTCGGCCGGCGGACGGGATGATCTTCGCCGCTGGTCTTGGCACCCGGCTCCTTCCGCTGACGAGGGACACTCCGAAAGCGCTGCTCGAGGTCGGCGGCGCGACCCTGCTCGAGCGCACCGTCGAGAGACTCGCCGAGGCCGGCTGCGACCGGATCGTGGTGAACGTGCACCATCATGCCGAGCGCATCGCGGAGGCCCTCGCGTCGATGAAGTGCCGCGCCGAGATCGTGCTCTCATGGGAACGGGAGGAGCCCCTGGAGACCGGGGGCGGGCTGAAGCACGCGGCTCCTCATTTCCGGGGCGATCGACCGATCCTCATCCACAACGTGGACGTGATCTCCGATCTCGACCTGGCAGCCCTGCTCCAGGACCACGATGCGTCGGGGGCGCTGGCGACCCTCGCCGTGAATCAGCGGCCGGCCAGCCGGCTGCTCCTGTTCGACGATCGTGGTCTGTGCAGCCGTCTGGACCGTCGCAGCGGCGTGTCCGAATGGAGCCGGAGCCCATCGGCCGGGCAGCGCTGGAGGGCCTTTACGGGCGTTCAGGCAGTGGCCGCCGAGCTTCCGCGCCTCCTTTCGGAAGGGGGAGCCTTCTCCATCATCCGATCCTACCTGCGGCTGTCCGCCGCGGGTGGTTGGGTGCGGGATCGTGACGTCACAGGCGCGACGTGGCTTGACGTTGGCACGCCGGAGCGGTTGGAGTCGGCGCGGGAGCGGTGAGGCGGAGCTCGAACTGAATAGACCCGACCGGAGACCGGTTCGAGCCTTTCGGCTCGCTGCGCCCCGCACCGGCCCCCAAGTCAGATCTTCAGCGTGAGCGAAGCCGGCCGGAAAGCGCCGAGGCGATCGATCGCGACCTGCTTCACTCCTACTTTGCCGGGCGCGCGGCAAAAGTTACACGCCGGGCCGGAGGTCCCGGTCTCGTTGACACTCCGGGACGCCCGCCCTAAGTTGCGCGCCCTGAAAACACGGAAAGCGGAGCGTTTCGCTCCCACCTTTCGGCGTGTCGGAGTCGCAGGGCTTCGCCTCAGCTGCCGGGTCGACTCACCGACGCGAGCTTCGTGCTCGCGTTCGCGTGTCGCGCGCCCGGTCGGCCTTGCCGAACGGGCTTTTTTCGTGTGCGCCAGCCCACGTGGGTCGGGTGGATTGGCGATGGGAGGACCGCGACCCTTGAAGAGGTGAAGTGAGCCACGACGAACTGCGAGTAAACGACAGAATTCGCATCAGTCCGGTCCGGCTGATCGACGCGGACGGAGAGCAGGTGGGGATCGTACCCACCGACGAAGCCCGGAACATCGCCGCGGAGCAGGGCCTGGACCTGGTCGAGGTAGCGCCGAACTCCCGCCCTCCGGTGTGCCGGATCATGGACTACGGGAAGTTCAAGTACGAGCAGGCGCGCAAGAACAGAGAGGCGAAGAAGAAGCAGCACATCATCCACGTGAAGGAAATCAAGATGCGCCCGAAGATCGAGGACCACGACTTCGGGTTCAAGTTGCGGCACGCTCGGCGGTTCCTCGAGGATGGCGACAAAGTGAAGTTCACGCTCCGCTTTCGGGGTCGTGAAATGACGCATCCGGAACTCGGCGTTCGCGTTCTGGAGCGCGTCAAGCAGGAGCTCGTCGAGCTCGGAAACGTAGAATCGGACATACGCAAGGAAGGCCGGACCATGACCATGCTCATCGGTCCCAAGGCCTAGATAGAAAGGCGGAATTCATGCCGAAGCAGAAGACGAACCGGTCGGCCGCGAAGCGGTTCCGGAAGACCGGCTCCGGGAAGTTCAGGCGCAACAAGGCTTTTCACAGCCACATTCTGACGAAAAAGAGCCCCAAGCGGAAGCGTAATCTCCGCAAGAAGACGCTCGTCTCGAAGGCGGATGAGAGCAGGGTGCGGCGTCTGCTCGGAGGCTGAGCTTGAAGAAGGTCCGGGCCGCGACGCCGGTTCGGACGTGAGCTGTGATGCAACGTATAGAAAGCAGAGGATATCGACATGGCGCGTGTGACCACGAGCGTCGCTCGGAATAAGCGCAAGAAGAAGGTACTGAAGCAGGCCCGCGGACAGTTCGGGGCCCGCTCCAAGCTGTATCGCACCGCGAAGAACGCGGTGGAGCGGGGTTGGGCGTACTCGTACCGTGACCGGCGCCGTCGCAAGCGGGATTTCCGCCGGCTGTGGATCGCCCGAATCAACGCGGCCAGCCGTGAGCACGATCTTTCCTACTCGCGGTTCATTTCGGGGCTCAAGAATGCCGGAGTGGACCTCGATCGCAAGGCGCTGGCCGATCTGGCGGTTCGCGAGCCGGAGGCGTTCGCCGAGCTGGCCAGACTGGCGAAAGAGCACGCGCATTGAGCTCAGGCGGGGATTCGGGAAACCTGAAGGAGACGCTCGAGTCGATCCGGCGCGAGGCGCTGGAGGCGATCCAGGAGGCTGACGACTCCGAGGAGCTCGAGAAGGCACGTGTTCGGTTCCTGGGCCGCAACGGTCTCTTGTCTCGGGCGCTCTCGGGCCTGCGAAACGTGGCGCCCGAGGAACGTCCTGAGGCCGGCAAGACGGCCAACGAGGTCAAGCAGACCCTGGAGACCACCCTCGAGCTTCGCGTGGATCAGCTGGCTGCGCTCGCGGAGCCCGATGAGGTGCCGAAGGCGGACCTGACGCTTCCGGGACGGCGGCAGTGGCGCGGGGGCGTGCATCCTGTGACGCGAGTCATCGACGAGATCTGCGAGATCTTCAAGGAGCTCGGGTTCACGCGGGCCGCCGGTCCCGAGGTGGAGACGGACTGGCACAACTTCACTGCCCTCAACATTCCGCTGGACCACCCGGCGGCGGACATGCACGACACCTTCTACCTCGATGAAGGGGTGCTCCTCCGGACCCATACGTCTCCCGTGCAGGCTCGGGTGATGATGCAGCACGAGCCGCCGGTCCGGATCCTGGCTCCGGGCATGGTCTTTCGCCGTGATCCGTACGACGCCTCGCACGCACCGGCCTTCGAGCAGGTGGAGGGTTTGGCGGTGGACGAGGGAATCGATTTCATCGAGTTCCGGGCGGCGATCGACTACTTCGTGCACCGCTTCTTCGGTCCGGCCACGCGCACGCGATTCCGCCCTTCGTATTTCCCCTTCACGGAACCGTCCGCAGAGGTGGATGTCAGTTGCATCATCTGTGAAGGCTCCGGATGCGGTGTCTGCAAGCGCACTGGCTGGATCGAGATCATGGGGAGCGGAATGGTCAATCCGGCCGTCTTCGAGGCGGTAGGTTACGACCCCGAGCGGTACACCGGGTACGCCTTCGGGATGGGCCCGGCACGTATCGCGATGCTCCGCTACCGCGTTCCCGACATCCGACTGCTCTACGAGGCCGACGTCGGGTTCCTGGAGCAGTTCGCCTGATGGATGTAAGCGTTAGCTGGCTCAGGGCCCTGGCACCCTCGATCGATGGCTCGCCGGAGCACCTTGCGTCCCTCCTGAGTTCACGGGCCGTTCCAGTGGACCGCGTGGAGAGCTTCGGTGACGAGCTGGACGACGTCGTGATCGCCCGCGTTCTCGAAGTCGGAAAGCACCCGAATGCAGACCGGCTGTCCCTGTGCCGCGTGAATGCAGGTTCCGGCGAGCCCCTGGATGTCGTGTGCGGCGCGCCGAACGTGGTCTCTGGCGCGTGCTATCCGTTCATTCCCGCTGGCGGAACGCTCCCGGGCGGCTTCAAGATCGAGCGCCGCAAGATCAGGGGGCAGGTCAGCAACGGGATGCTGTGTTCGGAGAAGGAGCTCGGGCTCGGACGAGATGCCGCCGGGATCATGCGGCTCGGCGACGACCACACGCCGGGAGAACCGTTCGCACGGGTCATGGGCCTGCCGGACGCGCGGCTCGAGCTGGATCTAACGCCCAATCGAATCGATCTCGCATGCCACAGGGGCGTGGCGCGAGAGCTCGCGCCCGGGGGCGAGGAGGACGTGGTTCTCCCGTCCTTCGGCGGGCCCGTATGGGAGCCCACCTGGGTCTCGGGGGCGACGGACGCGTCGGCCGGCGGCGTGAAGGTAGCGATCGAGGATCCCGAGCGGTGCTTCCGCTACCTGGCGGCCATCGTCCGGAACGTGCAAGTGGGCCCGTCCCCGGAATGGCTCCAGGCACGTCTGCGGGCCGCGGGATCCCGACCGATCAACAACGTGGTGGACTCCACGAACTACGTCCTGCTCGAGTTGAACCAGCCGTTGCACGCGTTCGACCTGGAGAAGGTAGGCGGCGCCGAGATCCGTGTGCGCGCCGCCCGCGGCGAAGATCACACCACCCTGGACGGTACCGAACACCGTCTCGGATCCGAGGTCACGGTGATCGCGGATGCGGAGTGGCCGGTCGCTCTGGCCGGCGTGATGGGGGGAGCGGACTCGGAGGTCTCTGGGTCGACTTCGAGCTTGCTGATCGAGTGCGCCTCGTTCGATCCGCGCCACACCCGGAACACGGCGCGCGCCACGGGGCTCGCGACGGACGCATCGTATCGTTTCGAGCGCGGGATCGATGAATCCGGCATGGAGGCTGCGCTGCGTCGGTGCGTGGAGCTGATTCTGGTCACCGCCGGCGGGTCCGCCGATGGAGAGGCGCTCCGGGTGGGCCGGGCCCCCGTGGAGGCGCCGGCGATCCGGCTGCGGCCGGCGCGCATTCAGCGCGTCCTCGGAATCGAGCTGTCTCCGCTACAGATCCGGGAGCTTCTGGTCCCGCTGGGTTTCGAGGTGGGGGAGGGGGACGACGATTTGCAGGTCGTTCCTCCGGGCTGGCGCCCCGACGTTCGTGCCGAAGTGGACCTCCTGGAGGAAGTGGCGCGGCGGTATGGATACGAGTCCTTTCCGCACGAGCCTCGTGCCTTCCGACCCAGCGCCGTGCCGGACAGCCCGGTCTGGCATCGGGCCTCGAGCGTGCGATCTGCGCTCTCGTCCATGGGCGCCCTGGAGGCTCGCAGCGCGAGCTTCGCGTCTGAGGATCGTACAGCCGGGAACCCGGCTCGCCTGCTGAAACCGCTTTCGGAGGCCGAGTCGCTGCTCCGTACGGACCTGGTGCCGGTCCTGCTCGGCCGGGTGGAGCACAACTGGTCGCGCGGTCGTCGGGATGTCCGACTCTATGAGATTGGGAACGTGTTCCAGCGGACGGACGCGGACCGGAAGGGAAGTGACGACCTTCCGGTGGTTGAGGAGACCCGGGTGGGCCTCGCGATCACCGGCCTGCGGGAACCTCCGCACTGGTCCGGAAACCGCGAGGACATCGATCTCTGGGATCTGAAGGGTTGGCTCGAGACCCTGGCGTCTACGCTGGGGCTGGGAGATATACGCCCGGGAGAACCGGATGCTTCCGACGCCGGGCTTCCCTTCGGCTGTTCGCAGTGGCTCGGAGGAGAGTCGTTCTGCATCTTTGACGAGGGAGGCCTGGTCGGTGTCGCGGGAAGAGTTGGTGACGAGGCCATGGATTTGCCGGTATGGGCGGCTCCCGTCTATGCTGCCGAGTTCAGGCTGCACGCGGTGACGGTCGGCTCGGAAGAGGCCTACGCGCAGCTGCCGACATACCCGGCGGTATCGCGGGACCTGGCGTTCGTGTTGGATCGTTCGGTATCCGCTGCAGACGTAGAGGCGACCATCCGGTCCGCGGCGCCGGCGACGCTCGAGTCGCTTTCGCTCTTCGATGTGTACGAGGGAGACGAGCTCGGAGAAGGGCTGCAGAGCCTGGCCTGGCGCCTCGTGTTCCGTGCCGCCGACCGTACGCTGAGGGACGAGGAGGTGGAGGAGGGACTGCGCCTGATCACAGTCAATCTGGAGGAACGTTTCGATGCCAGAATCCGCTCCTCGTGATTCCGCCGCCATCGATCGAGAACTCGGCGTCCTCGAGGAGGGCGTGGACAGGCTCGTTCGCGAGCTGCAGGAGTATCGCAGCCGCGCCTCCGCCGCAGAGGGAGAGCACGCCCGCCTGACCGGCCTGCTGGCCAAGTCGGGTGTGGACGTCTCGGATCCAGCGTCGCTCGAGCGCCGTCTGCAGGAGCTGACGGAGGAGAACTTCCGCCTGAAAGAGGTCCTGCGGGAGGCGCGTACACGGGCGAAGCGCATTCGTGGTCGGTTGATCGTTATGGAAGACGAATCCGCGGGCTGAGGAGCGAGGCGATGAGCGACGGAGGCGAAAAGGCCACGGTTCGGGTTACGATCTTCGGCGAGGAATACGCGATCCGCACGGACGCTCCCGAGGAGTACACGCTGGAGTGCGCCCGCTATGTCGACGATGCCGTGCAGCAGGCGCATGTCCGGGGGCAGGTGGCCGAGCCGCATCGGGCGGCAGTGCTGGCGGCTCTCCAGATTACGGATGAGCTGTTCCGGTTGCGTCGGGACCAGGCGAAGCACGCCGGCGACGTCTTCGAGCGGGTGAGCGCCCTGAGAGAACGGGTGAGAGCGGTGGCGGATGCGGACGACGGCGGCTTGCGGACAGGAGATTGACCGGACAACTTGGGTCACAGCACCGAGGTGAATCGCTAACGGTCAAGTGGACGGATAGATCGCACGGCTCGCGCGGCTGAGATCGCGCTCATTAAGCCGTGCATCGGGCCGGCGGGGCCTCGGAGAGGCCGCCGGCCCTTTCTTATTGTGGGCGGCGCAAAGCGCGCATCGCGCTTCCTTGAAGATAGATGGAGTCAGCGATGGAGAACCTCATCACCGTCGCCGCGGCTGTCGTCGCCCTGGTCGTGGGACTGTTTGCGGGCCGAGCCCTCGAAGTCAGAAAGCTCAAGGCGGCTCGGCGGACCGCGGAGGACGAAGCGGCAGGCATTCTGGGAGCGGCCCGGACCGAGGCCGACAACCTGAAGAGAGCCGCGGAGCTCGAAGGCAAGGAAGAAGGCTACCGCCTGAAGCAGGAGCTCCTGGAGGAAGCGGAGCAGCGCCGCGCCGAGCAGGACAAGACCGAGAAGCGACTGAGCGAGAGAGAAGAGGGCCTCGAGCGGAAGCTGGATGTCCTCGATCAGCGCCAGGAGCGGATCGCCCAGAGAGAGGAAGAGGTAGGTCAGCGCCGCGAGTCCCTGAAGGCGGCGGAGGAAAAGCTCAAGACGGATCGGGCGGAGCTCGTGGGGCGACTCGAGAAGATCGCCGGCCTCACCGCGAAGGAGGCCCGGAACGAGCTCATTTCGCGAATTGAAGACGAGGCGAAGGCCGAGGCTTCCAGGACGGTCCGGGACATCCGTGATCGCGCTCGGAGGGACGCCGAGCGCGAGGCTCGTAAGATCATCGCCATGTCGGTCCAGCGACTCGCCGTAGACCATTCCTCCGAGATCACCGTGTCCGTGGTGCCCCTTCCGAGCGACGACATGAAGGGTCGCATCATCGGTCGTGAAGGTCGCAACATCAGGTCCTTCGAGGCGGCTACCGGCGTGGATGTCGTGGTGGATGACACCCCGGAAGCCGTCATCCTTTCGAGCTTCGATCCCATACGACGCGAGGTCGCGCGCATCGCCATGGAGCGACTCGTTGCGGATGGACGGATTCACCCCGGGCGCATCGAAGAAGTCGTCGAGAAGGCGGGTGAGGACGTCAAGGGAGAGATGCTCGAAGCGGCCGAGGAAACGCTCTACGAGCTCGGCATCCACGATCTGCCGGACTCGCTGATCGACGTGCTGGGCAACCTGAAATTCCGAACGAGCTACGGGCAGAACCAGCTCATGCACGCGAAGGAAGTAGCGCTCCTCGCCGGCAACATGGCGGCCGAGCTCGGCGTAGATGTAGAGATGTGCAAGCGGATGGCCCTCCTGCACGACATCGGCAAGGGTCTTACGCACATGCAGGAAGGCAGCCACGTCGAGATCGGGTATGAGCTGTGCAAGCGAGCGGGCGAGAGCGACCAGGTACTGAACGCGATCAAGGCGCATCACGGTGAAGAGCCCGCGCACTATCCCGAGACCTTTCTGGTCACGGCGGCAGACGCCATCTCGGGCGCTCGTCCTGGAGCCCGGCGCGAGTCCTTCGAGCACTACGTGAAGAGGCTGGAGAAGCTGGAGGAGATCGCCCGCTCCTACACGGGAGTGAGCAAGGTGTACGCGATCCAGGCCGGCCGGGAGATCCGTATCATGGTCATGCCGGAGAAGGTGACGGACGAGGAAATGGCGGCGCTGAGCGAGAAGACGGCAAGCCGCATCGAGGAAGAGCTCCAGTACCCGGGGCAGATCAAGGTCGTCGTGGTCCGGGAGACCCGGGCCGTCAACTTCGCCAGGTAGGGCCGGGCAGGCCGGCCGGACGGCGTAGATCCAGGAGATGACATGTCCGCGAAGATCATAGATGGCAAGGTGATTTCACAGGCGGTCCGGGATGGGGTCGCGCGGGAGGTCGAGGACCTGAAAGCGTCGGGCGTGGAGCCGTGCCTGGCCGTGATGCTGGTGGGGGAGAACCCGGCGTCCAAGGTCTACGTCGGTATGAAGGAGAAGAAGTGCGCCGAGGTGGGCATCAAGGCGGTGGACCAGCGTCTCCCGGCAGAGACTTCGCAGGAGGAGATCCTGGCTATCCTGGATTCGTGGAACGAGGACCCGTCGGTGCATGGAATCCTGGTCCAGCTGCCTCTGCCGGACCACGTCGACGAGAAGACCGTCATGGAGCGGATCCGCCCGGACAAGGACGCGGACGGCTTCCATCCGGTCAACGTCGGCCGACTGGCCAGCGGCGATCCGGATGCTTTCCGCCCGTGCACGCCGGCCGGAGTTCAGGTGATGCTGCAGCACATCGGATACGACCCTGCCGGCAAGCACGCCGTGATCGTCGGGAGGTCCAACATCGTGGGCCGCCCGATGGCAGCAATACTGTCGCAGAAGGCGCCCTGGGCCAACGCGACGGTCACCATGGCCCACAGCCGATCCGAGGATCTGGGCGCGATCACCAGGTCCGCCGACCTTCTCATCGTGGCGGTCGGCTGGCCCAACGCCGTCACCGGCGACATGGTGTCGGAGGGCACCGTAGTCGTCGACGTCGGAGTCAATCGGGTAGATGACGATACCCGGGAGCGCGGCTACCGGCTCGTCGGAGATGTGGCCTATGACGAGGTGGCGGAGAAGGCTTCATGGATCACGCCCGTTCCCGGCGGCGTTGGACCGATGACCATCGCTATGCTCCTGAAGAACACGGTAGTCGCCGCTAGGCGGCTTTCCGGCCTCGCCTGAGGACGGCGGGATTCGACGCAGGATCGCAGGTGTCTGACCCCGGCCGGACGCCGGCCACGGCGGTGCCGGTTTCTGAGGTCAACGAAGCCGTCCGGCAAGTGCTGGAGTCCAACTTCGAGCCTCTGTGGGTCCGTGGGGAGGTAGGCCGTTGGCGGCGGCACGGCTCGGGCCACTGCTACTTCACGCTTCGGGATCAGGACGCGCAGGTCGATTGCGTGATGTTCCGGTCCGATGCGCGCAGTTTGCCGACGGACCCGGACGACGGGATGGAGGTGTGCGTCTTCGGGCGGATCACGCTCTATCCGGCCGGTGGACGATTCCAGCTGGTGGTCCGGGCCCTCGAGGCCAGCGGCGACGGACTTTGGCGGCTCGCTTTCGAGCGCCTGCGTTCGACGCTCGCTGCCGAGGGTCTTCTGGACGCCGCCCGCAAGAAGGAGCTTCCTGCCGTTCCCCGGCGGATCGCCGTCGTGACGTCCCGCTCCGGTGCCGCTCTGCGCGACGTGGTGGCCGTGATCCGGAGAAGGGCCCCGTGGATGCAGATTCTCGTCTCGGACACCCGGGTCCAGGGTCGGGAGGCGGCGCCGGAGATCGTACGTGCGCTCGACAGGGTGGCCCGGGAGGGCACATGCGACCTCGTCATCGTCACACGAGGCGGTGGATCCGTGGAGGACCTCTGGGCTTTCAATGAGGAATCGGTCGCGAGGGCCATCGCCGGGTGCCCGATTCCCGTTGTCTCTGCAGTGGGGCACGAGATCGACTTCACCATTGCCGACCTGGTGGCCGATCACCGGGCGGCTACACCGTCTGCCGCGGCGGAAGCGGTGGCTCCGGAAGAGAGGGTTCTGATGGCCCGCCTCTCCCGCCTCCGAGACGACCTGACGCTGGCGCTCCAGGCCATGACGACCCGGGGCAGGGAGAGGATGTTGGCGGAGGGAACTCGATTGGTGTCGTCAGCGAGACTGACTCTCGAGCGGGGCGAGCAGAGGTTGTCCGTAGGTTCCGCTCGCCTGAATGCGCTCAGTCCGCTGGCGGTTCTCGGTCGCGGCTATTCGATTGCGTCCGCGAGCGACGGGACGATTCTGCGGCACGGCGCCGCGTTCGCCGAGCAACCCGACTTCGATCTCCGCGTGCTCGACGCGCACGTTGCCTGCACGGTGCGCGACGTGCGGCCACTCGATGAGAAAGCGGACGAGGAATGACCGGTGAGGAGACCAGTTTCGAGCAGTTGCTGGCCGAACTCGAGGAGATTGCGGACTCGCTGGAGGTTGGAAACCTGCCGCTGGACGAGGCGCTCCGCAGTTTCGAGGTCGGCATCGAGAGATTGAGGGTCGCGGCCGCATTGCTCGACGCGGCGCACGGCCGGGTGGAGGAGCTGGTGGAAGGTGCCGCAGGGCTGACGATTCAGCCCCTCGACCCCGCCGACGAAGACGAGGAGGAATCGAGTGGGCTGGCAACCGGTTGAGGCAGCCGGCGATCCGGGCTCGGGTAAGTCCCGCTCGAACGAGCGCCTCGAAGAAATGCGTGCCCTTCTCGATGACGCGCTGGAGACGTTTCTATCCGATGAGCTCAGGGGGTTGGAGCCGGACGTAGCGGATGCCGTGCGGTACGCCGTGCTCAGCCCGGGCAAGAGAATCAGGCCTCTTCTGCTGATGGCTTCCTACGAGGCTACGGCGGGGGTCGATCCCCGGATCGCACCCCTGGCGCTCAGCGTCGAGTTGGTGCACGCCTACTCATTGGTTCACGACGACCTCCCGTGCATGGATGACGATGTATTGAGAAGGGGACGACCCACTGTGCACGTCCGCTTCGGGACCCCTGTTGCGGTTCTCGCTGGTGCCGCCCTGATGCCGCTGGCCGTGCGGGCCATCCTCCGCGGAGCATCGCTTCTCGAGCTGAAAGCGGCGACTGTGGATCGACTGGTGGCCATGCTGGCCCGTGCTTCCGGAGCCTCGGGCATGGTGGGTGGGCAGCTGTTGGACCTGCGAGCGGAGGGTCGGGCCATATCGGGCGACGACCTGGAGGAGATTCACTCCGGAAAGACGGCGCGCCTCATCGCGGCTTCGACGGTGATGGGAGGTATCGCGGCGGGCGCCTCACAGCCCACGCTCGAGGCGCTACATCGATTCGGGATGGATCTCGGGCTGGCCTTCCAGGCCGTAGACGATATTCTGGATCTTCGGGGTACGTCGGGAGAGCTTGGCAAGGAGAGCGGCCGCGACCGGGCGCTGGGCAAGGCTACGTACCCGGCGCTCTTCGGGCTGGAGGAGACGGAGAAGATCAGCCGGGCGTTCGCCAACGCGGCCATTGCGGAGCTGGAGCTGCTCGAGCGACCGGAGGGCCTGACGGCCATCGCCTCGTACGTTATCGAGAGGACGCACTGAAATGCGACTGGGAGTGCTGTCACAGCCGCACCATCCGGCGTTGCGCGACATCATGGGAAGGCTGCGGGCGTCCGCGGCCGAGGTCGATGCCGAACTCGTCCTGACCTCTGACCTCATGGACGTGGCGGGAGGCGAAGGCCCCGCTCTCGAGGAAGATCTCGCCGGGGTGGATTTCCTACTGACGCTGGGAGGGGATGGAACGCTGCTCAGGGGGGCTCGTATGGCGGGGCCCCGCGAAGTCCCCGTGGTGGGGTGCAATCTGGGGAAGCTGGGATTCCTCACCACCGCCCCCCTCGACGGTCTCGAGGACCTGCTGCACCGCTTGCGCGATGGTCGGTATGAGGAGGAGCGGCGGCTCGCGCTGGACGTGGGAATCCATCCCGCGGATGGCCCCGGTCCGGGCCAGACTGCGCCGCCCACTGAGACGTTCTATGCCCTGAACGACGCGGTCGTCCACAAGGGAGGCTTCGCACGCCTGATCTCGATGCGCGTGTGGGTGAACGAAGAGGAGGTGGGTCAGTACAGCGCCGACGGAATCGTCGTGGCGACGGCCACGGGCTCGACGGCCTACAGCCTGTCGGCCGGTGGCCCGATCCTCGTTCCGGCGTTGGACGCCCTGGTGGCAAGCCCTATCTGCCCGCATTCGATGGCGATCCGTCCGGTGGTGGTTCCCTCCAATGCCACGATCAGCGTGGAGATCCTCAGCCCCATGGACCGGATGCTGGTTACCGTGGACGGCCAGAGCGGCGGTCACCTGGGCGAAGGCGGTCGGGTCACGGTGAGGAAGTCCCCGCACCCGGTACGCCTGATCCGCCTGCCCGATCAGAACTTCTTCTCGGTCCTGCGCCAGAAGATGCGCTGGGGTGACGTGCGACCCGACGCTGACTGATCTCCCATGCTGACTGAGCTTCGCGTACGTAATTACGCTGTGATCAATGACTTGCGTCTTGAGTTGTCTCCCGGTCTAAATGTGCTCACGGGAGAGACGGGAGCCGGGAAGTCGCTGATCGTAGGGGCCCTTTCGCTGCTCCTGGGCGAGCGGGCTTCGGAGGAGGTCGTCCGGGCCGGCGAAGACCGGGCCCTGGTCGAGGGAGTGTTCGACGGCCGCCACGTCCCCGATCTGGTCCGTGAGTGCGAAGCGCAGGGGATAGCGGTCGACGACGGATGGCTGATCCTGCGGCGCGAAGTCGTGCGGGCCGGCCGCAATCGGGCCTGGGTGAACGGCTCGCCTGCGACCGCATCGCTGGTCCGCAGCCTCGGACAGGGTCTGGTGGACCTGCATGGCCAGCACGAGCACCAGGCACTGCTCAGGCGGGAGGCGCAGAGGGACATCCTCGACGCGTATGCCGGGGCAGGGGATGAAGCCCTCGCCGTGGCCGATGCGCACGGGCGGCTGGTGGAGATCAGCCGCCGCATCGACCGGACGCGGTCCGAGGCCGCCGCAACCCGGGAACGGTCGGACTACCTCGACTACCTGGCCAGTGAAATCGAGGGCGCCGCCCTCGTGGAGGGCGAGGATAGCGCGGCCGAACTTGAGGTCCGGCGCCTGGAGCATTCCGAGGAGCTGCTGGATCTGTCTTCGGGTCTGCACGGGGCGGTGTACGGCGACGACGGCTCCGCGGTGGATGCCCTGGGGGAGCTGTCCCGCAAGATGGATGACCTGGTTCGCATCGATCCAGGTGCTGAGGAGCTCGCCCGGATGTTCGGCGAGGCCCGCACGACGCTGGACGAGCTCGGGAGGCGTCTCTCGGCCTACCACAACGGCGTGGAGCACGATCCGCAGCGCCTTGCTGAGCTGCGGCAACGCCTCGACCTGATACACCGCCTGAAGAGGAAGTACGGAGAGACGATCGAGGCCGTGCTGGAGGCCGGCCGCAAGGCACGGGCGGAGCTCGAGCTTGCCGACCGCAGCGCGCTCGACCTGGAGGCTCTCGAGCGCGAGAGAGAGGCGGTCCGCGCCGATCTCGAGGCCGCGGCTCGCAGGCTCACCGTCTCGCGAAGTCAGGCCGCCTCCAAGCTTCAGGATGAGGTCACGCGGCTGCTTCCGGACCTCGGAATGGAGGGAGGGCGGTTCGAGATTCACCTTCAGGCCCTGGACGACCCGGGCACGAACGGATCCGAGTCGGCCGAGTTTCTGGCCACCCTCAACCCCGGCTTCGATCCGGCCCCACTGTCCCGCATCGCGTCAGGGGGCGAGATGAGCCGGGTGATGCTCGCCCTCAAGACTGCGCTGGCGGAAGTGGACCGGATCCCCAGCCTGGTGTTCGACGAGATCGATTCGGGTATCGGAGGGCGCGTGGCGCACCAGGTCGCAGAGCAGCTGGCGCGCGTCGCCGCCAGTCACCAGGTATTCGCGGTCACGCACCTGCCCCAGATCGCATCGAAGGCCTCCGTCCATCTCTATGTCGAGAAGGTGCAGGAGGAAGGCATGGCTGCGGCCCGCGTGCGTGCGCTGACCGGAGAAGATCGGGTGGAGGAGCTGGCCCGGATGCTCGGAGGTGATCCAGGCCGCGAGACCTCACGGAAGCATGCAGAGGAACTGCTCTCAGAATAGCTGGATCGGTATCCGCGCCGAGACCGTGACCACACCGGCGCTCGGCGTCTGACCGCCCGAGCCCCCGATCGCTGTCTGCCAGAGAAACGCCAGATCGATCGGCATACCGGCCCTTCCGGCGGCGAACAACCTCGTGGTTCGGTAGTACGCCCCGATCCCCAGCGCGTGTCGCGTCTGTGACGTCTCCAGGGTGAGAGGAGACGCGTCCACCCCCTGTCCCACCGTCTCGTACACATCGTCGCCCTTGTTCCAGTACGTGTACTCGACGGCGAGCGACATGGCCTCGGCCAGCGCGAACCGCGGCGAGAGCACGATCTCCAGGAAGTCACCGAGATCCCGGGACACCGTGGCCTTCTGCGAGGCGTATGCGTACGGCTGCCCCGGTGGGGCTACGCGGCGGACCAGCTCGTCCTGTAGCTGGATACCGTAGGTGGCCCCGGCCACCACCCGGAACCGCTGCCCGAACGCCAGGTCCTGATAGATCTCGAGTTCGATGTCCGCCTGTCCGGTCCCGATCGGCTGCTGAAGAAAGACGTCCGGATCCAGGTACGGATCCCCATCAGGATCCGAGAGCGGGAATCGGTACCGGGCGCCAACAGTCGTACGATATTGGATACCCGGGCGGTCGATCGGCGTGGCCTCTCCGCCCGCCGTGGGGGGAGCGGTTGCAGGCGCTGAAGCTGGCTCGCCGGCAGAATCCACGGCGACCTGGCCCGCGTCCGCGGGTGCAGCTTCCTCCTCCTGCGTCGGTTCCGGGCGCTCCGGCCACCCGAAGTTGTCGAGCAGCTTGAAACGCGCTCCGATCTCGATCTCGGAGAACGCCCAGCCGCGTGTCACCTTACCGAGCGGCTGGCCCAGCACCGGATCCCGAGCGAAGTACGCGTTGAGGTCAGACCGCGTCGCGGACTCGGGCAGAGCAAACGCCGGCAGGGCGATCCCGAACGACTGGAAGCCCGTCTCGAAGCCGCCGTAATAGCCGGTGATCTCCTGTCCCGCCGTGCTCCCGGACGTGAACAGGTATTGCTGGCCAGAGATTCGCGCGTTCAGTGCGCTCTGGAAGATCTCGGTGTCGGACAGGAGCTGAGTGGCTGCCGCCGATTCCTCCGGCGTCAGCGTTCCTCCGTCCACCAGGGCCTGGAGCTGTGCCTGGGCCGCGTCCAGATCCGTGAAGAACGCCGCCGGGTCCGCCAGGGCCGTCTCGGCGCGCAGTACGTCCGCCGTTGTGGAGTCGAACACGAAGCCCGTCTCCACTTCCGTCTTCACCAGCGGGGCGAGCACCTCGATGGCGGCGAATCCACCCACGCCGAGCTGGAACGCCAGCGGAATGCGCCGCACGAACACGTCGATCGACCCGAAGTCCAGGTCTCCGAGGTTGATGTCGCTCCCGGTCAGGGGCGTAAACCCGAGCGCGTTGGCGTCCTGGTTGACCACCGCCAGCATGGGGTCGAGTCCGGGAAACAGGCGAGCGGCCACGCTGCCGTCGTAGTCCGCGAACAGGGGCTCACGGCTGCCGTCGGCCGTCTCCAGACTGTTCTCTGCGAACTGCTCGTTCCACGAGTAGAACTCGGGCGCCAGCTCGATCCATAGTGAGCCCGCCCGCGGGATGCGGGCATCCCGGTCCCGAACCTGGCCCTGACCGGTCGCGGGCAGCCCCAGGAGACACGAAGCCAGGGCCACGGCCAGGCCAGGCAGCCGAAATCGAGTGAACGGAGCGGCGCTCCGTGACATGACGCTCTCCGGTTTCGTGAAACCGCTCCGCCAGGGCGGCAGCGAGGCCCGGAGTATAGGTGTCCGCCGCGCCGCGGCACAAGCGATCCCCGACTCTGGCCAGCGGTCGGGGAAGCCGCTACTTTCTGCGCCCCGGAAGCGCTGCTGCTCTCCGGTACGGCGTCGTGGCCGAGTGGTTAGGCAGGGGCCTGCAAAGCCCCCTACTCCGGTTCGAATCCGGACGACGCCTCTGCCCCCAGCGTGGTATCGGGGCGACTTCACCACAGACGTCACGATGTCGGGCGCCTACCGACGGGGGCCCGCCGACCGGCCGGAGCAGGGAGGTGCGGTGAGCGAGTCAGCCCGCGGCGTGTTCACCGTGGACCGGATCCTTCTGGTCCTCCTTCTCTTCGTCCCCGCGGCCCTGCTCATGGAGCTGGCCCTCGGAATTCACGGGACGCCCGTATTCATCGCCAGCGCGGTGGCCATCATCCCGCTGGCCGGCTACATGGGCCGGGCCACCGAACGCCTCGCTGAGCATCTGGGGGCCGGCTGGGGCGGATTCCTCAACGCCACGTTCGGCAACGCGGCGGAGCTGATCATCGCGATGATGGCGCTTCGCGCGGGACTGATGGACGTGGTGAAGGCCTCGCTCACCGGCTCGATCATCGGGAACTTGTTGCTGGTGCTCGGGCTGAGCATCCTGGTGGGCGGGCTCAAGTTTCCTCCGATCCAGAGGTTCAATCGAACCGCGGCCAGCATGGGTGCCACCATGCTGCTCCTGGCGACGGTCGGGCTCGTCCTGCCCGCGATCTTCCACCACGTGGTCGGCGACGGCTCGGTTCGGCTCGAGCGCGGGCTCAGCCTGGACATCTCGATCGTCCTGATGATCACCTACGTGCTCGGCCTGGTTTTCAGCTTTCGCACCCACTCGCACCTCTATCTCGGCACCGGCGCGGCCATGGATCACGCGCCTGCACACGAGGAAGCCCCCGCGCATGGCAGCGCGTCGCGGGCCCTGGGGCTGCTGCTACTGTCCGCCGCTGCGGTCGGCGTGATGTCCGAGCTGATGGTCGGGGCACTCGAGGAGGCAGCGCACGACCTGGGCATGAACCAGGTGTTCGTCGGCGTGATCCTGGTTGCGCTGGTGGGCAACGCTGCGGAGCATTCGACAGCCGTCATCATGGCGGCGAAGAACAAGATGGACCTGTCCGTGAACATCGCGGTCGGATCCTCCATCCAGATTGCGATGTTCATTGCGCCGCTGCTCGTCTTCCTGAGCTATGTCATCGGCCCGGCGCCCATGGACCTGCACTTCACGGCGCTCGAGGTCGTGGCCGTGGTGCTCTCCACCGGGGTCATGGCCCTGGTATCGCTCGACGGCGAATCGCATTGGATGGAGGGGGTTCAGCTCCTGGCCGTGTACGTCATGCTCGGGCTGGCGTTCTTCTTCCTCCCGGTTTGACCGGGCGGGCAGCCTCGCTTCGGGCAACCCCGGCCTCCGGGGTCGAGTCTAACTCTGCGAGCGATGGCGCCTTCACCCAGCGCCGTCGAAGGGCCGGGTGTTGTCATAATGATGTGCTCGAGAGCACTCATTTCAGAAGATTTTGCGTCCCCGGGTGTATTTCGTGAGACAGGCTAGAACTCTGAACCGGGAAGCGTCTCCATGAAGTCGCGCTACCTCGTCACGATCATCGTATTCATCGTCGCAGCTGCCGCCCTCGGCGGGATCTACCTGCGGCTCCAGGAGAACAGCGAAGACTCCGCGGAGAACTCCGAGGAGAGCGCCACGGTCGACTCGGCCAGGGCCGCGGCACAGAGCACGGCCGCGGCGTCGGCGTTCGCCACCGGCGTGGCCGTCCCGGTAGAGGGGGCCGCGGTGCGGCGTGGGACGTTCGTCCTCTGGGTCACCGCCGAGGGCCAGGCCGCCGCCATGAGAAGAGCTCCGCTCCACGCGCAGGTGGGCGGCCCCGTGATCGAAGTCCCGGTACGGGAGGGCGTGTGGGTGTCGGCTGGCGACGTGATCGCCAGAATCGACCCGGTGGAGTACGAGATCAGCCGCAAGGAGGCACAGGGGGCGCTCGAGCAGGCGGAGGCCTCCTACCAGGACCTCACCCTTGGGGACGAGACGATCGACGATCCTGAGGTGCTCGCCGTACGGCAGGGCCAGGCTCGAATCCGGAGTGGGCTCGCCGGCGCCGAAGCCCGCCTCGAGCAGGCCGAGTACAACCTCGAGAAGACAGTGATCAGGGCTCCGTACTCGGGCCGCGTAGCCAACCTGGTGGTGGACGTGGGCACGCGCCTCAGCGTCAACGATTCAGTGGCCACGGTGGTGGACCTTTCCAGTATTGAAGTGGATGTGCAGGTGCTGGAGAGCGAGATCGCGGCGCTCGAGGTCGGACGCGATGCGGCGGTGACCTTCACGGCCTTTCCCGGGGAGGAATTCCAGGCGGTCGTGGTGACCGTGAACCCAGTCGTGGATCCGGTCAGCCACGTGGGGCGTGCTACCGTCCGGCTCCGAAACCCTGGTGCCAGGATCTTGCCGGGTATGCACGCCAACGTCCGTGTGGCGGGTCGGCTGTTTGAGGACCGGGTCTCGGTCCCGAAGGAAGCGATCGTGGAGCGCAGCCGCCGGGAGGTCGTGTTCGTGTTCGAGCCGGAGGACGAGGGCGCGAGCACCGGGCGCGCCAAATGGCGCTACGTAACCACGGGACTGGAGAACGAGGAGGCTATCGAAGTCGTGTCATCCGAGGATACGGACGAACTCTTCGAGGGTGAAATCGTGCTTGTCGGGGGACACACCACGCTCACCCATGACGCCATGGTGCGGCTCGCGGAGACGGGAGGCAGTGGGGGAGGGGCGCCATGAGATCGCCCCGAGTCCGAGCCATTCTGACCTCGCTGGCCGTGCTGGGAGCCGCGGGCTTCATGGCCCCTCGTGCCGCCAGAGCGCAGCAAGTCACCACGCTCGAAGAGGCGCTGCGTACCGCGCTCACCTTGAATCCCAACGTCGAGTCGTCGTCCGCAGCGGCCGCAGCGGCGACCTCTTCCAGGTGGGCGGACTGGGGCGCGTTCCTGCCGACGATCGATCTTCGCGGTTCGCTGTCGCAGACGGACTTCACGACGGTGACCTTCGTGGATCCTACCGGCGTGTCCCAGGAGCTGGAGGATCCGATCACCTCGACGCGGAAGAGCAGTTCGGGCTCCCTGACCTTCGGGCTCGCTCTGCTGAACCCGGAGCGGATCGCAAACGTGAAGGCCGGGAACCGGCGAGAGGATGCGGCCCAGTACCGGCTCACGGCCACCGAACGCACGGTGATCCGGGACGTGAAGCGCTCGTACTTCGAGGCGTTGAAGCAGAATCAGCTTCTCGAGGTGTCCCGCCGGCAGTTGGAAGCCAGGCGACAGGACCTGGATGTGACCGAGCAGAGGTACCGTATCGCCGCCGCGTCCAGGAGCGATCTGCTGGGGGCTCAGATCGACCTCAGTGACGCCGAGCTGCGCGTGCTGGATTCGGAGGATGCGCTCTCCAGGGCCCTTCGGCAGCTGCAGGTCACGCTCGGCGTGCCCGTTACGAATACCGACCCCGGGGCCGTAGAGCTGGTGGACGTGGACCAGGTGCCGGACGCGCGGCCTCTCGAAGCGGACGTTCTGGTCTCCAATGCGCTGCGGGCCAACCCGAACCTGCTTGCGCTCCAGATGGACCGGGAAGCGGCGGGAGAAGACCTGTGGTCGGCCAAGGCGGCCTATCTGCCGAGGATCGACATCGGTTACACGCTGGGTCGGAGCAAGGAGTTGGGGAGGGATGAGAGCCTCTTCGACTTCAGCCCTGCCAACACCTCGGACGGCTTCGTAATCCAGGGATCCTGGAGCCTGTTCTCGGGCTTCACCCGGAAGCGACAGACGGCACAGGCCGACCGGGCGCAGAGACAGGCCGCGGCGCAGCTCACCGCCGAGCAGCTCCAGATCGAGAAGGACGTGCGGGACCTGGTGAAGGAGCTCAAGCGCCGGAGCCAGCGCCTCGAGATCCTCGAGCGCAACGTCTTGCTGGCCGGCGAGCGTCTCGACCTGGCCCGTGAGCAGTACCGCCTGGGCAGCATCCCGTACTTCAACCTTCAGCAGGCGATCGACCGGTTGACGCTGTCTGAGCAGGCTCTCTTCCAGGAGCGCTACGACTATCTGATCGGTTGGGCCAACCTCGAAGAGAAGGTCGGTGGAAATCTCGGAGGGGGCGCCGGCTGATGACACTTCCCGATCTGTCGATCCGGAGGCCGGTGGCAACGGCGATGCTGTACCTGGCCGTGGGTGTCCTCGGAGTCGTCTCCTTCTCACGCCTGCCGATCGATCTCCTTCCCGACGTCTCGTTTCCGACGCTGTCGGTCTGGACCACGTATCCCGACGCCGGTCCAGCCGAGGTGGAGCGCTTCGTAACCGAGCCCGTCGAGGCGGTAGTGAGCCGCGTTCCGGCGGTACGATCGGTGGATTCGCGGTCTCGCGAGGGGCAGTCCCTGGTGCGTCTCCAGTTTCACTGGGGCACGGACATGGAGTTCGCCATGCTCCATGTGCGCGAACGACTGGACAACCTCGTGGGAGCGCTGCCCGAGAGCTCCGAGCGTCCGGTGATCCTCACGTCCGACCCGACGAACGATCCCATCGTCTCGCTGGCCATCACGGGCGCCGACCTGGCCGAGCTGCGGGACCTGTCGGACGCGGTGTTCAAGCGGCGGCTGGAGCAGCTCGACGGCGTAGCGATGGCGGCGATCACTGGTGGGCCCATCCGCGAGATCCAGGTCGAGGTGGATTGGCGTCACCTGGCGGTCAACGACGTGACCATCAGTCAGGTGACCGATGCTCTGGATCGGGCGAACTACAGCGCTCCTGGCGGCAGCATCCGGCGCGGGCGCTTCCGCTACAGCCTCCGGACCCTGGGCGAATTCCAGGCCGTGGAGGAGCTCGAGGACGTCGTGGTCGCGAGGCCGGAGGGCGGGGGAGTGATCCGCCTGCGCGACGTGGCCCGGATTTACGAGGGCGAGGCGGATCGGGAGACGGTCGCGCGATACAACGGTGAGGCTGCGATCGGCCTCCTGGTCTACAAGGAGGCCGGCTCCAACACGGTGCGTGTGGCGGACCAGGTCAACGAAGTGCTCGCCCAGCTGCAGGAAGAGTTTCCGGAGGTCGGAATCGAGGTGGCCTCCAGCCAGGCCACGTTCATCTCGGACGCGATCTCGAACGTGGTCCAGGCGCTCATGTTCGGGGGCATCCTGGCGTTTCTCGTTCTCTTCCTGTTCCTGAGGGATCCCAGGTATCCCGTGGCGATAGGCCTGGCCATCCCGATTTCGGTGATGGCGGCCTTTGCCCTGTGTTACCTGGCGGACGTAAGCCTGAACGTGATGTCGCTCGGCGGCCTGGCCCTCGGGGTGGGCATGCTGGTCGACAACTCCATCGTCGTCCTGGAGAACGTGTTCCGTCACCGGGAGGAGGAGGGCCTCGATCCCACGGCGTCCGCCTCCGTGGGCGCCAATGAAGTAGCCGGCGCGATCACCGCATCGACACTGACCACGATCGCTGTATTCGGTCCCGTCCTGTACGTGAAGGGAGTCGCGGGAGCCCTGTTCACGGATCTCAGCCTGGCGGTGGCGTTCTCGCTTCTCGCGTCGTTGCTCGTCGCTTTGACGCTACTTCCGGTGATGGCGGCCCGGGTCGGCCGTGCTCCCGGGAGCAGGCAGGAAGTGCCGAGGGCCGTGGAAGCGAGTGAGGACGGCTGGCTCCCGGTTCGAATCGCGCGAAAGGTCAGACGTGGGTTCGGACGCTTCTTCAGGTTCGTCGTCCAATCGGTCCGGCTCACACTCGCCGACCTGTTTTCGGGGATCTCGAGGATTCTGGGTGCCGCCTTCAGGCCCCTTCTCAACGCCTTCGACCGCGGCTTCATCGCCTTCACCGGGAGGTACGAGCGGTCGCTGGAATGGGCGCTCGAACACCGGGGAACCGTGCTGGTGGTCGCCTTTGGAGCGCTCGCGCTGGCCATGTTTGGAGGCCGACTGCTCCCGCGCAGCCTGATGCCGGAGGTGGACGAGGGAGCGTTCCGCGTCGAGCTCAATCTCCCGGTCGGAACGCCGCTCGAGGTCACGGCCGATGCGGCAGGCCGGCTGGAATCGGCCCTTCTCTCGACGGACGGCGTAGAAGCGGTCTTCAGCCGGGTGGGTAGGGCTCGGGAGGCGGAGCTCGCCACCCGCGAGCTCACCGGGCTCAACAACGCCGCCCTGGACGTGCGCTTGGTCGAAGGGGCCAGGCGCGTGACGGAGGTGGTGGACGAGTTCCGCGCCGCGATCGAGACGAGCGGCATCGACCCGCGTGCCGTTTCGATCGAGACGGGCCGGGCCACGTCACTGGGCCGTGCGATCGGACTCGGCGCTGCCGATGTGGCCGTGAAGATCCGAGGGCAGGAGCTGGACAGTCTGATCGCCGTGGCGGACGAAGTGCTTCTCCGGATCCGAGACCTGCCGAGGATCGCCGACGCCCGGATCGATCTCCAGCTCACGCAGCCCGAGCTCGAGATCGAAGTGGACCGGGCGGCGACGGC
>JAMJQR010000134.1 GCA_023554335.1 Candidatus Benthicola marisminoris | reverse complement strand
GGCCCGAAACCCCGAGCAAGCGAGTGACCTGTTGCCTGATACTGCGCCGGAATCGCCGCCCGCGGACGACACATCCCTCCTGGAAGCGGCACGTCAGGCCGCCGAAAAGGCGGCCGTCATCCACGCGGACGCGCGAGGTCGAGTGGACCCTTCCCGTTGGACCGCCAAGGGCCGCTCAGACTTCGTGACGGAGGTAGACGTGGACTCGGAGCAGGCCATCGTGTCCACGCTCATGGAGCTGTTTCCAGACCACGAGGTGCTGGCCGAGGAAGGAACGGAAGCCGGCGCGAACGCCGGCCGGGCGCCCGTTCGCTGGATCATCGACCCGCTCGACGGCACCAC
This sequence comes from Candidatus Benthicola marisminoris, assembly GCA_023554335.1. GTDB lineage: Bacteria > Gemmatimonadota > Gemmatimonadetes > Palauibacterales > Palauibacteraceae > Benthicola > Benthicola marisminoris. The sequence continues at coordinate 2,726 of JAMJQR010000134.1, read as the reverse complement.
GAACTGGCTGCATGGCTATCCGGAGTACGCCGTCTCTATCGCGGCCGAGGACGCGGACGGTCTCCGCGCCGCGGTAGTCCTGAACTCGGCGACGGGCGAGCTCTTCGAGGCCTCGCGCGGAGCAGGGGCCCGTCGCGACGGCCAGCCGATTCGGGTCTCCGAATTCGGCGATCTGAACCTGGCGCTCGTGGGCACCGGATTTCCGTTCAAGAAGCTGAACGTTCTGCCTGCCTACCTCGAGACGATGTCGCGCATCCTGAGGGCCACGGCGGGTATACGCCGCGCCGGTGCGGCGGCTCTGGACCTGTGCGACCTCGCTTGCGGGCGGCTGGATTGCTTCTGGGAGTATTGGCTCATGCCGTGGGACGTGGCGGCCGGGGCGCTGATCGTGCGCGAAGCGGGCGGCACCTTCGAGCCGCTGGAGGTCCCGGGTCTGGACACAGGCACGGTGGAGCCCGGGGGCGGCTGGTCGGAAGGGCTTGCGCCGGGTGCGTTCATCGGCGCGAACGCCGCGCTGATGGCGGAGTTCCGGACCCTCGTGACCGGTGGACTGCCCAAGTGAGGCGACGCTAGGCGAAGCCCGCGTCTCGCATCCACCGAGCCAGGACGAGCAGCGACCAGGTCTGGTCGTGGTCCAGCCGTGGGATCGAGCCACCACGCAGGACGCCCGCTCGCGCGAGCCGGCTGAATGCGCCGGTCAGCCGGCCCGGATCGCGTGCCACCCAATCCCGTATCGGCAGCCCAAACCCCTTCTTGGGCCGGTCGAACAGCCCGGCCGGCGCACGCGGCTCCATGAGCCGCCGCACCACGAGCTTCCCTTCCCCTGCGTTCGGGTCCCTCAACAGCCGGGAATCCAGCGACAGCGCGAACTCGACGATGCGGTGGTCCAGGAGCGGCGGCCGCGCCTCCAGGGAGTGCGCCATGCTGGCGCGATCGACCTTCGTGAGCAGTCCTCCCGGAAGGTGAGCGTGAAGATCGGCCCATTGCACCCGCTTCAGCGGATCGAGGTCCTCCCTCCAGAAACGCCGGATGTGCCAGAGATCATCGTAGTCCGGTCGCATGAGGTCCGGTGACAGGAGCGCGAGCTTCTGCCGCGGGGTGAACGCCGGCAGGAACTCCGCATATCGCTCGAGGCCGGTGGCCGCCCGGCGTCCGAGAGATCGGCCGGCCTTCGAGAACGGCGGTACGAGCCCCGCCAGAATCCGTCGGACGGCGGTCGACCGGTACAGCGGGAACTTGTCGTAGTACCGGTATCCCAGGAACAGCTCGTCTCCACCCTCACCGGTCAGGGCCACCTTCACGTGCCTCGCGGCCATCCTGGACACCAGCCATGCCGACCAGGCCGCGCTGTCGCCGAACGGCTCGTCGTACAACGCCGGTATGGTGCGCAGCGCCATCTCGAGGTCGACCGCACCGGCCGGCTCCTCGGAGTGCTCCGTCCCGAAATGGCTCGCCGTCAGGCGCGCGGCGTCCGACTCATCGAAGCGGGTCGAATCCACGGCCAGCGTAAAGGTACGCGGACGATCCAGGTGGGCGGCGAGTGTGGCCGAATCCACGCCTCCGCTGAGGAACAGCCCGACCGGCACGTCCGACAGCGTGTGCTCGGGCACCACCTCGGAGAGGAGGGCGCCGAGGCGCTCCGCCGCGACGTCCATGTCGTGGATCACGGTCTCCGCTACCGGCTCCCAGTAGCGCCTTACGGTCGCCTGGCCACCCGTCCAGCTGAGCGTGTGGGCAGGCGGGAGCCTGCGGATGCCCTCGTAGATGGTCTTCGGTTGAGGCACGTACTTGTAGGAGAAGAAGTCCCGGAGAGCCGTCGGGTCCATGGCCGGCCGTTCGATCTCGAGAAGCGCCTTGATCTCGGACCCGAACGCCAGGCCACCGGGCAGCTCCCGGTAGAAGAACGGCTTCACCCCCAGACGATCCCGCGCAGCGAACATGCGCTGCTCCCCGGCATCCCAGATCGCGAAGGCGAACATTCCGCGGATGTGCTCCACCATGCGGGCTCCGTGCGCCCGGTACAGGTGGAGGAGCACTTCGGTGTCGCTGTCCGAGACGAACGCCCCCGGAAGCTTCCGTCTGAGCTCGGGGAAGTTGTAGATCTCGCCGTTGAACACGATGGCCAGCCGATCGAGAACCATCGGTTGGTGGCCGGCGGAGGACAGGTCGAGGATGGAGAGGCGGGTGTGCCCGAGACACGCGCCCGTTTCGACATGGATGCCGAAATCGTCCGGTCCGCGGTGGACCAGGGTCCGCGTCATCCGGTCGACGACGCTGCGATCCGGCTTTCCCCCGACGATGCCCGCGATTCCGCACATGGCGGCAGACTACCCGGCGTTTCGATCCTACGTCAACTCGAGGTTGCGCGTCGGAGTGGTACGGTCCGGTGCTGTCGTCTAACTTCCGGCATGGCATACTCGGTGAAAGAGATCTACTACACGCTCCAGGGCGAGGGGTACCAGGCTGGAAGGCCGGCGGTGTTTCTGCGATTCGCCGGGTGCAACCTGTGGACGGGACACGAAAAGGACAGGGAGACCGCCGTGTGCCCCTTCTGCGACACAGACTTTGTCGGGATCGACGGCAAGGGCGGCGGAAGATTCGAGTCGGCGGCGGAGCTCGCGGAGGCCGTCCTGAGTCACTGGCCCGGGGGCCCCGGACCGGAGTCCGGCGTTGCTCGACCCCTGGTCGTCTGTACGGGCGGGGAGCCGCTTCTCCAGCTCGACGCC